>JBKPFS010000160.1:0-14949 GCA_046728935.1 Actinomycetota bacterium
CGTCGAATCCGCTCCACGTTTCTCCTGCGACATCGCCTGCTCCCGCAGTCCGGCGGCCTCGACGCCATCGGGTTCCACCGTCCGCTCTGTATCCACCTAGTACTTAAGGACGAGGAAGATGCTCCTAACCGTCCCGCCGGAAGCTGATCCCCTCGAGGGTGACGTAGGAGCCGTCCGCAGAACAATGCCAGGTCGGCGACGTCTGACAGTCCTGTTCGAAGACCACCATGCCATCCGGTTGCACGTCGACGCGCGCCTGAGCGACGTCCTCCCCGTCGCTATTCCGGCCGACGCTGGGAAAGACTCGGGCGTGGGCGGGTGCGTAGGCCGCGGGCAGCCGGAAGATCGGCGAGAAGTTGGGGGGATCCTGCGATGTGAAGTGAATGGGGGTAGAGCTGACGAGACCCTTCAGGTGCACGATCCCAAGCTGATCCTTGTAGAAGCCGGCCGTCGCGTAGGGCGCACCGTAGTTGTGCCAGGGGTCCCAAATCCCGAAGCCGGAGGACTGGCTGCAGAAGGAGCCGCTCGAGCTGGCGCACAGGTCCCCGGTCGTAGAGCCCGCCCCGACCTGGTGCCAGGCCTCCGGAGGCGCAAGGTCGACGTTTCTCACCTGGCCGTTCTTGATGTCGGCGCTGCCGAGGCTCTCGTCGGCTACCTCCGAGCTGCCAACGGAGCCCGCACGCAGATCGGCGGCGGCGAGCCCGCCGCCCGTGAGGGTGTCGTTCAGCACCTCGGACGTCCCCACGGCGCCCGCACGCAGATCGGCGGCGGCGAGTCCGCCCCCGGTGAGGCTGTCGTTTCGCACATCGGCGGAGTAGACCTCGTTGTCGACGATGTCGGAGCTGAAGACCGTGTTCGCGGCGTAGGCGGCTCCGCCACCGATCACGATGAACGCGAGCAGCGTGACCATCACGTTCGCGTAGGTCAGGTGGGACCGAAGTTTCCGACGCATATGCAACCTCCCGTTCCATCGATGGGCGGAGGCCAAATGCGTCGGCGAGTCCCTTCGGGCTGGTCGGCAGGTTCAGCGGTCCGCCGGTGCAGAGCCACCCTCCCACTGGAAGCGGCGGCAGTCAAGGGGCGGGTGTGTGCGAAGGATCACGGTCTCGAGAGACCGCCGAGTGGCTCGGCGCATATAGAGCGATTGAAATTTGACCCCAAAACAGGTGTGTCGTGGTGGAGGTCTACCTCGTCCAGGACGCGGCCCCTGATCTTTGGCCCGCCAGCGAGCCTCTGGAAGGGGGTGCCATTCGTAGTCGGCGAGCGTGTTGCCGCTGAGGCCTTCGTAGCGGAGCCGCTCTCATCCACTACCACCCCAGCTCAGCCGCCGCGACATAGGCCTCGGCGGCGCCCACTTCATTGTCAGTTTGGGATTGGTCGAGGATTGCGTTTAGGCGGCTGTTCACCAAGGCGGTCCTCGAAGATCCAGGGCCGGGCGGCGATGGGAATCTTCCTGAGAATCAGTACATCTTGGTGATTGTCCCAGCCGCGCTCCGTGTAGTCGAGCAGGCGCACGTCCTCCATGGCGTCGACGGTCCCCATCACCCAACGCGGCAGAGACACGCTGAGGCCATAGCTGTCCTGGCCGAGCCAGTCACCACGATCTGGATAATCGGCATAGCCGAAGCCGTTGCGGTTCACCCCCTCGGCGATAGGGGCGAAGGTCTCGTCGTCAATGTACTTATAGGGGTTGTCGCCTTGGCGGCGTATGGACCACCGGCCGTGCAGGGTGAAAATGGCGACACCACCGGGAGCCAGCCAACCGACCATGTGGAAAAGCGCCTCTCTGAAGCGATCGGCCGAGAGGTGAGTGAGTAGCGAGCCGCACCACAACAGGTCGATCGGACGGTCGGGAGCAACTTGCCTCAAGTCCTGCTGTGACCGCAACGGCACGGCGCCGAATTGCCGAGCGCAGAACTGGACGTGATCGGAATCGATGTCGGAGGCGACCACGGAAGCCTCGGGAAGGAAGCGCACCAAATGACACAGGACCCGGCCCGAGTCGCAGGGCAGACCGAGGACATTGGCGAACTTGTCAATGCCGGCCTTGATCATGGCCAGCGCGATGATGGCTACGGCGCCGCGGCCGACCGCGAAGTAGTGCTCACGCCGGTCAGCCTGGACATATTGTCGCGAGGCGAAATGGTTTCATCCACACCGCTCTCTTGGTAACGCCGTAGGCGCTCACTAATGGACGGCAAGAGGGAGCCTGCTAGCACGTCGGGCGTCACGGACAGGACACCTCCCATTGGACGAGCACTATACGTACGCCGGAGGTCGGTTGCCTTGGCGGTTGGGTAGGCCGTCAGCGGGCGAATCGACGGCGGCGGTCAGCTAGACGACGGGCGCGTGCGACGTCTGGAAACCCTGCCGGGCTGGGCCTGGGATGCCCGGCGTTGGGCATCGAGCCATAACGTCAGCGATCCCCAAGGAACGGGGCGGTGCCGCGCGAACGGCCCGGCCCCCGGAGGCGAGGAGGACGCGGCGGTTCACGTTCGGGACCAACCGGATCGTCGCCGAGCAACTCGTGGACGCCGGGGACACGGGCCTCGTCGTCCCGGCAGTAAAGGAAGGGCAGGCTCGGCGGGCAGAGGTCGAGCTGCAGACGCATTCGTGGCCACTCTCAGTGCGGGAAGTCGAGGCCGCAATGCGGACACTCGCGTACGCTCCGTTGAACCCGCGTTCCGCAGCGGGGACAATCGACGAAGCCCCATCGGTCCCAGAGCTCCCTCAGTAACTCGATGAGCAGCCCGCCGCCCGCGATAGCGATCAGGCCGATGATCGACGGCGAGAGTTCGGCGATAAGCATGGCGATCGGTGGCAGCACCGTCCTCGATGTCGGAGTTCGATGCAAGGCTACGCACCCTGCTCGCGGCTTCGCCATCAGGCTTCATCCGCACAGTTCCGAGGCCGTCCAAGGCGCCGGGCTGCGCCAATCGCTCATCGGTTCCCTCCCCACCCCTGCGCGCGAGATACTGAGCGGGCGATGTCGCAGGAGAACGTCGAGGTCGTTCGTCAGGCGATTGACGCGTTCAACCGCGGTGGCATTGAGGCGGCACTCGGCTTCTTCGACCCGGAGATCGAGTGGACAACCACCGGCATCTTCGTCGAAGCGGGCACATATCGGGGTCATGAAGGCGCGCTCCGCTACATGGGAGCGCTCGCGACCGAGCTTGAGGACCTTCGCAACGAGCCCCAGGAGCTGATCGACGCCGGCGAGCAGGTCGTGGTTCCCATGCGGTTCAGCGCTCGGGGCAAGCGGAGCGGAGCCCCGGTCGAGCTGCCGATTACGTTGGTGTATTCGGTACGGGGCCGCAGGATCATTCGCATCCGCAACTACATGGCGAAGGCTGAGGCCCTCGAAGCCGCCGGAGTGCGGGAGTAGGCGACGCTCAGCCCCGCTCAGCGACCTTGGGCCTCCGCTTCGCGAGTCCATTGACGAACCGCACGCACGGGCCTCTGGCAGCAGCGTAGGGTGAGGGGTTCGGGAGGAGTTCTCAAAAAGATGGCTTGGTCAAGGCCCGTTGCACACCGTCGCCGAGCGTCGGATTTCTCCGGATAGTTCGGAACTAGACGACGCTCGGCGGAGGATGTTCCAGCGCTTGCGGGAGCGCGATCGCGGTTGCTCCCCGCATCTGCCTCGCGGCGTCCTCGGCGGATCGCCTAATGGGAGCGCTCGAGCTTGCGGACGAGCGGTAGCGCGTACCAGAGGCCGCCGAAGATGATGACCGCGAGGACGCCCGAGACGATGGTCAGGGTCTCGCTGAACGCGTAGTCCGCGATCAGCATCACGGTGCCGACCATCGCGAGGGCGAGGAAGCCAAGTCCCGCGATCGCCATCCGATTCGACACGAGCAGGATCACCATCTTGTCGTGCTCGCGGAACCGCAGGCGATGCCAGGCGGATGGAGCTATCAAGAGCGCGGCGGAGATCGCGGTCGCCGTGAGGACCCCGAAGAAGAGGTCCCGCTGGAAATCCGTCGTCTGCGCGAATCCCTGGCTGAACGGCACCGCAAGCAGGAATGCGAACAGGACCTGCACGCCCGGTAGGGCAACTCGAAGCTCGTTCAGGAGCTCGATCAGCTCGCGGTCGATCCGCTCCGACTGATCCTCGTTCGAGCCGTTCCCTCGACTTCCGTTCGACATTGCTGCAGGGTTCCGTGCCTCGCGCCCGTCTCCTGCCCGAGACCCAGATTCGGTCAGCGCCCTCCCGTCGCCTGAGCAGAGCTCCGCCACCACGCCGCCTCCGGGATCGGTCGCTTCCAGGTCCTCCGGCCGACAAAGAATCCCGCGGGTCCACCCCATCCGCGAGACCGAGAACCCGAACGAGAGTTCCTGGGAGCGCGAGGCTGCGGCGGAAAGGGAGGCGAGGATGCACAACCCCATTCGTTCCGAGGCCGAGGGCCGAAGTCCGGAATGAGACGACGCTCGGGCGGAGGGTGCTGGCGCGCTTGCGGGACCGCGCGCCGGGTTGCTCCCGTACCTGCCTCGGAGTAAGTTCCAGGTAACGCGGGTACGCGGCGGAAAAGGAGGCGAGGATGCACAACCCCCTTCGTTCCGAGGCCGAGATGTTCCGGCTGGTGGTGATCATCGGCGTCGCCTGCGCAGCGGTGATCGCTGTGGCTCTGATCTGGGAGCCCGTCGCGGGAGCGATCCTGCTGGCGGCCGAGATCGGGTTGGGGATCGGGCTGATCTGGCGCGGGTCGCGCGGCACGCTGCCGCACGAGGCGGAGGTGGCGAGCGGTGACTCGAGCGCCTACCGGGTGCTCGTGGTCGCCAATGAGACGGTCGGCGGGCGGGCGCTCCTGGAGGAGATCAAGAACCGCACCAAGGGGAAGGCGAACGAGATCCTCGTCGTCGTCCCGGCGATGGCCTCTTCACGCCTCGAGCATCTCGCCCACGACGTCGACGGCGCGATCTCCGAGGCGAGGGGGCGCCTGGATGCGTCGCTGCGGGCGATGTCGAGCGCCGGCCTTCAAGCCAGCGGGCAGGTCGGCGACCACCACGACCCGAACGCCGCGATCGAGGACGCGCTCCGCGAGTTCCCGGCGGACGAGGTGATCATCTCGACCCATCCGCCCGAGCGGTCGAAGTGGCTCGAGCGCGGGGTCGTCGAGCGGGCGCGGAGCGAAGTGCCACTCCCGGTCACGCACGTCGTGGTCGACCTCGAGGCCGAGGCGCAGCGCACGGCGGCGGCCCAATCGGCCTAGCCGCCAGCCTTCGCGCTCTGCCCCTTGCCGACGCTCTCCAGTAGGTACTGGACGAGCGCCTTGAGGTCCTCGGGCGTCAGCGAGTCGCCGAAGTCCTGCGGCATCACGTCAGGCGGGTAGCCCTTCGCGATCTGTGAGTTCGGATCGACGATCTGCTTCTCGATATAGCTCGCGGGCTTGCCCTTGAGCACCTCGTCGAGATCGGGGCCGGTGGTGCCGGTGGTGGCCGCTGCGGCGAGCGTGTGGCAGCTGCCGCAACGGTCGGCGAACAGTTCGGGCGGGGCGAGCTTCGGCGGCTTCGCTCCCGGGACGCCGGCGACGCTGGCGACGTAGGTGGCGACGTCCTCGGCGTCCTGGCCGGTGACGAGATCGGGCGGCATGTAGATGCGCGTCTGATCCGGGTCGGCCCTGCGCGGGTTCGCGATCTGGGTCTGGACGACGCCCTCGATCGTGTCGTTGTCCATCCCGTCGAGGCGGGCCTGGGCGAACGCGGCGTCGAGGTTCGGGCCCACCGTGGCGCTCGTGCCCGCCTGGGCGAGGGTGTGGCAGGTGCCGCAGTTGGCGGTGAACAGCTGGCGCCCACGGTCGACGTCGGCGTTCTCGTTCAGGTCGCAGCCGGCGAAGCCCGCCGCGGCGACGACCGCGACCGCCAGGGTGGTGATCCGCACGCCCCGCCGGCTGATCGAGGGTCTCGGCACGGCGGGAATCCTATCCGTCGGCACCGGCGCCGGCGGGTGGTCGCGCGGGCCGCCGTGACCGCGGTTGGCGACCGCGCGGGGATCGGCTAGGGTTCGCGGCAATCTGCACTAACGGATGTTGCGCTAACGGTTAGGAGCGGCTCGGATGGAAGTACGCGAGGGCATGACGGGGGTGGTGCTCACGGTCGGGCCCGGACACACGCTGCGCACCGCGGCGCGCCGGATGACCGAGAAGGGGGTGGGCGCGGCGGTCGTCATCGACGAGGAGGCCCCGGGTCCCAGGGTCGTCTCCGAGCGCGACATCCTCAACTCCATCGGTCGCGGCGAGGATCCCGATTCCGAGCGGGTCGGCGACCACATGAGCGACACGGTGATCTCCGCCGCCCCCGACTGGAGCCTCGAGCGTGCCGCGGGCGAGATGGCGCGCCGCCACATCCGCCATCTCGTCGTGGTGGAGCAGGGCGAGCTCGTGGGCGTGCTCTCGATGCGCGACATAGTGCGCTGCTGGACCACCGAGGGCGCGACCTCGGGGATGACGCCGCCCGAGCAGCCGACGGCCGCTTAGCGGCTGCCCGGACTCACCAGCGCTGGTCGTCCCTTCCGGGGC
This sequence comes from Actinomycetota bacterium, assembly GCA_046728935.1. Classification (GTDB taxonomy): domain Bacteria; phylum Actinomycetota; class Thermoleophilia; order Solirubrobacterales; family 70-9; genus DATAFO01. The sequence goes on from JBKPFS010000160.1 coordinate 6,516, forward strand.
GGCGCAGCGGGACGGCGGGGATCGCCGCCGTGGTCACTCGCTGACGGCGCGGGAGCCGGCTGAACCCCGCGCGCGCGTCCCTGATCCAGCTCCACAGGGCCGGCAGGGCGACCAGCGCACCCGCGACGCCGTAGGGCCACCAGATGAAGATCCCCGCGAGCACGGCGGCGAGCCCGAAGGCGATCAGGGCGGGCGCCCACGAGGGCTCCGGGAGGTAGATCAGCTCCGTGGGCTCGCCGGCGCCGCGGTCGGCCATCAGCGCTCGCTCCCCTGATCAGCGATCGCGGCCATCAGCCGATGTAGAGGATCGCGGCGAAGAAGGCGAGCCCGAACATGCCGACCGCGATCGAGGCGGCGACCAGCGCCGACTTCAGGTTCGCGGCTGCGCGCTCCCGATCCATGGCGGCGTTTCTATCAGATGGCGAGCACGCGGTCGACGGCGATCACTCCGAAGAGCAGCGCCAGGTAGGCGAGGGAGGCGAGGTAGAGGCGAAGCGCGGCGCGGCGCGACGGCCGCCGCCGAAGCTCGAGCGCGAGGGCGGTGAACGCGGCCCCGAGCACCGCGGCCCCCGCCAGGTAGGCGGCGTCGAGGAAGCCGGTGAGCACCGGCAGCAGCGTGAACGCGACCAGGACCAACGTGTAGAGGACGATCTGGCGCCGGGTCTCCTCCTCGCCGGCCACGACCGGGAGCATCGGCACGCCCGTACGGGCGTAGTCGTCCTTGATCAATAGCGACAGGGCCCAGAAGTGGGGAGGCGTCCAGAGGAAGACGATGCCGAAGAGGTAGAGCGCCTCCGGGGCCAGGCCGCCTGTGGCGGCCGCCCAGCCGACGAGCGGCGGGATCGCCCCGGCCGCGCCGCCGATGACGATGTTCTGCGGCGTCAGCGGCTTCAGCCACACCGTGTAGACGAACACGTACCCGAGCAGCCCGCAGAGCGCGAGCGCCGAGGCGAGCACGTTCACGGTCACCGCCAGCTGAACCGTCGCGAGGACACCGAGCGCCACACCGAACCAGAGGCCGTGACGCGGCTCGATCCGCCCGGAGACGAGGGGGCGCCCCCGCGTGCGGGCCATGCGCGCGTCGCGGTCGCGGTCGAGGTAGTGATTGATCGCCCCGGCGCCTCCGGCCGCGAGGTAGCCCCCGAGCATCGTCCAGAGGATCGTCTCGAGGCCCAGCCCGGAGGGCACGGCGGCGATCATCGCCGCCACCGTGGTCACGAGCAGGAGGGCGATGATGCGCGGCTTGGTCAGCGCCAGGTAGTCGCGCAGGATCGCCGCGAGCGGTCGCCGACCAACGCGCACCACGGCCACCTGCGCGCCCGGCTCGATGCCGTGGCGCTCGACCGGAGTGGTTGTCGTCGTCGCGCTCTCCAAAGCCTCGCCTTATGCAGCCGCCGTCCCCGCCGCCTCGGGGCGATGCACCGTATCGGGGAGGGGCCTGGAGGCGTGAAGCAGCGTCGCCCCCGCGTACACGACGGTGCCCCAGAGCACCGTCCCGAGCGTGAGGTGGGCCAGGATCAGGCCGGCGTGCTTGCCGGCCCAGACGTTCGCCGCGCCGAGCAGCACCTGGCCGAAGAGCACCAGCGCGGCGAGCCAGAAGGCCCGGCTCGGAGCCCGTCTCAAGAGCGCCAGGGCCGCCATCGCGAGCACCGAGATCGCCGCCAGGTACATGAACAGGCGGTGAACGAGCTGGATGTCGACGAGGCGGGCCTGGCCGAAGGGCATGAATCCGCCGTTGCAGCCCGGGAACTGCTCGCCGCAGGCGACGTGGGCCTGGCCGACGACCGGCTCGCCCGGCGTGCCCTCCTTCTCGGTGCCCGCCACGTACCCGCCGGCGACGATCGTCGCCAGGACGAGCGCCGAAGCCAGCGCCGTCACCGGCCGCAGGCCGCGCACGCGCTCAGCGGCGGGCGCGGCGGCGCGCGGGTCGGCGGCGCACCGGAGAACCACCAGCAGCCCAAGGAGCAGCATCGCGAGCCCCAGGTGCGCGGCGACGAGCGCCTCGTGCAGCCCCTCCTCCACGGTGAGCCCGCCCAGGGTGGCCTGGGCGAGGACGAGAACGCCGGCGCCGATCGAGCCGCGGACGAGCCACGGGTGCTCACGCAGACGCCTCAGCGCCTGCCAGCAGAGCGCCGCGATCAGGATCGTGACGATGCCGGCCGCGACGCGGTGGGCGAACTCGATTCCTGACTCCGCCGACGCCGCGGGCAACAGGCCGCCCTCGCACAGCGGCCACCCGTGGGTTCCGCTCCCGGCGGCGCCGCATCCCAATCCGGAGTCCGAGACCCGGACCACGCCCCCGATAAGGATCAGGGCGAAGGTGGCGACGACGGTCAGGCCGGCGAGACGGCGAAAGCGGGTCAACTCATCCGCCTCGCCGCGCGGAGCGACTGGACGACTAAGCATCCCGGTCAGGCTACCGACGGGCTATCGCCCTCGTCCTCGGCGGGATCGGCGTCGGCCGCTGCCGGCGATGAGGCGTCGCCCCCCGGCTCGGCCCTGGCCACTGACTGGGGGTCGCCCCCCGGCTCGGCCGCGGCCACCGCCGCGGGCTCCGGTTCAGGTGCGGCAACGCGCTCGAGCGGGGGAGGCGGCGTGAACTCGTCACTTCGCTGCTTCACCGCATCGCGGATGTCGTGCATCGGCTCCGGGCTGCGGACGTCGGGGACGGCGTCGAAGTTGTGCGGGGGCGGGGGCGAGAGGGCGAACCACTCGAGCGTCGCCCCGCCCCACGGGTCGTGGCCGGCCTCGCGCCCGTTGCCGTAGCTGTAGGCCGCGTTGCCGAGCGCGACCAGGATGCCCGCGCAGAGGACGAACGCGCCCACGGAGGCGACCAGGTTGTAGCCGTTGACGCCCGCGTCGTCGAAGTACTTGTAGACGTCGACCGGCTGGCCCTCGAGGCCGGCGAGGAACATCGGGATCGCGTACAGGTGGACGCCGACGAGCATCGCCACGAGCGCGGCCTTGCCCACCCCCTCGCCGAGCAGTCGGCCGGTGAGCTTGGGGAACCAGTAATGGAGCGCGGCGAAGCCGCCCATCACCGCGCCTCCCACGAGGACGTAGATCGTGGCGGCCTGAGCCGCCGTGGTGTTGTCGAGCAGCCAGCCGACGGGGATCACCGAGTAGGCGAGCTCGGCGATGAGGCCGCACGCCATGGTGCTGACCGCGACGATGGCGTAGACCGGCGCCGCCCGCAGGTGCAGCGCGCCGCCCCACAGCGTCGCGATCCAGACGTAGAGAAGGGTCCCCACCGGGACCGCGAGCGCGACCGCGAATACCATCGCCATGATCGTCCAGCCCTCGGGGATCGGGGCCTCGTACATGCTCTGCATCCACGCCAGCGGGGTGAGCACGGCGATCGCCACCAGCGACGCGGTCGTCGCCCGGAGGCTGAACAGCGGCTTGCCCGAGAACACCGGCAGGATCTCCGAGATCACCCCGGCGGCGATGACGAAGACGATCGCGTAGGCGGAGGTGAAGAAGATCGTCGCCAGGTGCTCGTAGAGCATCGGGGCACCGCCCTCGCCCGGGTCGAAGAAGACGCCGTCGAAGTTGCGGTCGATGAACAGCATCACGAGCGCGGCGAGCATCGCCGGGCCTGCGACCAGCAGGACGTAGCTCGATGTCGTGGCCGCCCAGCCGAAGGGCGGCATCCGGCGCCAGGCGAGGCCGGGGGCCCGCATCCGGTTGACGGTCGTGATCACGTTGATCGCGAAGAGCACGAAGCCGAGGGTGGCGAGGCCGACCCCGGCAATCCAGGCGTCGACGCCGTGCGAGGGCGAGAACACGGTGTCCGAGAGCGGGGGCAGCGAGGCGAGGCCGGCCTCGGGCACCGTGTAGAGGAAGCTCCCGTAGATCGTCACCGCGCCGGCGGCGTAGAGCCAGTACGAGAACAGGTTGAGGCGCGGGAGGGCGACGCTCCGGGCCCCGATCTGCAACGGCACCACGTACGAGATCAGGCCCGAGGCGAGTGGAATCGCGACGAGGACCACCGCCGTGATCTCGGCGGCCGAGAGGATGCGGTTGAAGATCTCCGGCGAGATGATCGTGCTCTCCGGGACGATCAGCTGGACCCGGACGAGGACGAACTCCACCGCGAGCGCGGCCAGGAACGACAGCGCCGTGCCGACGTAGAGCAGCCCGACCGACTTGTGGTCCGCGCTCGTCACGCGCTCGACCCAGGCGCGGCGCCCCGCGGGGACGCCGGGGGTGACGATCTCGGGCCGCGCTGGCGCGAGCGTGCTCATTGCTCCGGCTCCGCGGCCGCCGCTTGCGCCGCCGTCTGTGCGGCGGCCAGGTCATCGTGAAGCCGATCGACGTAGGCCTGGTACTCGGGCACGCTGACGACGTTCACCCAGGCGCGCATCGCGGGGTAGGCCGTGCCGTCAAAGATCGTCGAGCGCCCCGGGTAGACGCCCTCCTCGTCGGCCTTGAACCAGGTCTGGGCGATGTCGCCCGGCGTCGCCTGGACCTGGCCGCCGAGGCTCGGCACCCACCAGCTGTGGAGCACGTCGGTGGAGTCGATGTTGAGGATCACCGCGGTGTCGACGGGGACCACCAGCTCGCCGTAGGAGAAAAGCGGATTGGTGCTCGGGTCGTGCCCGGGGTACTCGAAGCGCCACAGCCACTGCTGGGCGATCGCGCTGATCTGGAGCGGCGTCGTCTCCGCCGGCTCCTCGCCGGGGACCGCCTCACCCGGCGCCGACTCCTCCCCCTCGAGCGCCGTCAACGGCGGCACGCCCTTGAGCCCCACCTGCGCCGCCGCGGAGGCGTGCAATCCGTTGGGGCCGGTGGACTCGATGTCGCGCACGTTGGAGGTCATGACGATTCCGAACACGAGCACGGCGATCGCGATCAGCGAGAGCCCGGCCAGCGCCGGCCGTAGCGCGCCGCGCCCGGCCGCGAAGCGGGAGGGCCCGCGACCGCGCTCCGCGCGGAAGCGGATCACGGCGCCGATCAGCGCCGCCTGCACCACCAGCAGCAGCGCGACGGTCAACACCAGCATCACCCAGTAAGAGGTGTCGATGTCCTCCGCGTTGGGGGAGTGGGGAGTCTGGGGGGAGACCGAGACCGCCTGCGCCGGGCCGGCGAGTGCGAGCACCGCGATCAGGGCGCCTGCGAGAGCGACGAGGTATCTGCCGGGGCGGGCGGCCAACGCGCGGGCATTCTAATCGCGTCTGGGTGGCCTAACTCCTCCCCGGGAGCTTCCTATACTCGCGCCGCCTTGCGCCCGGGACGAAAACGGTCGCCGCCCGCGCTTCGCACCGCGGTGCGTATGGCGGCCGCGGGCGCGGTCGCCGCCGCCGTCGTCACGCCCCTGGTTCGACGCCGCCTTCGGATCCCGGCCCCGGTCACGATCGCCGCGCTCGCCGCCGGGCCGCCGGCCCTGGCGGTGCTGCGCCCGCGCACCCGCGCGCGCGACGCGGCGATGTTCGCGCTCCAGATGTGGGGGTTCACGATGGCGCACGAGCTCCCGTATGACGATCCCGAGGGCCTGCGCCGGCGGCTGCGGGTCCGGTATCCGATCGCCTGCGACCGCCTCCTCGGCCTCGGCGAGCTGCCGAACATGCGCCTCCAGCGCGCGCTTGGCCGGCCGGGCGAGGTGACCCCGCTCGATCGATTCCTGTCCGTGGTCCACTGGACTTGGTTCGCGCAGCCGCACCTGGCGCTGCTCTACGTGCAGGCGCGCCACAACGACCGCTTTCCGCGGGCGGCGCGCCAGATGGCGACCGTGTACGACCTCGGCTGTGCCCTGTACTTCGCCGTCCCCACTGCGCCGCCCTGGTGGGCGGCCGACCGGGGCGAGATCCCCCGAAGCCTGGAGCGCGTGCCCGCGGCGGTCGCCGAGGAGGACGCACCCGCTGTGCGGCGGCTGATGGTCGACGTCGGCGAGCGCTTCTGGGGCCGGGCCTGGCCGACCCTCTACGACTCGCTCGGCGGCAACCCGTGGGCGGCGATGCCATCGCTCCACTTCGCCACCTCGCTGATGGCCGCGCTGTTGCTCGCGGAGGTCGGGCCGCTCGCGGGCGCGGTGGGCTCGGCGTACGCGGCCACGCTCGGCCTGGCGCTCGTCTACCTCGGCGAGCATTACCTCATCGATCTGCTCGCGGGAGCGGCGCTGGTCGCGCTGGTCCGAAGGGGCGAGTCGCTGGGTGAGCCCCTCGTGCTGCGTGCGAGCGCGGCCATCCAGCGCCTCGAACGGATCGCCAACCAGGGCGGCTAACAAGCGGCGACGCCGGCTGCCCGCCCGCCGGGCGTGGCAGGATAAGGCGTTAGATGTCGTCGAGATCCGGCACCGAGCACCGGGGGAAGAGGGGAGAGCCGGACCCCCTGGCGGAGCGGCCGCCGGAGGCCGAGGCCGAGGTCGAGGCTGCCGACGAGGGGGGGGACGAGGCGGCCGAGCCTTCGTTCTTCGAGAGCCGCAAGCGGATGATCCAGACCGCCCTTGCGGTCATCGTCCTGTTCGCCGCGATCTACCTCCTGCTGCCGAAGCTAGTCGGCGTCGAGGACGCGCTCGACAAGCTCGGGGAGGGGGACCCGGTCTGGATCGGGATCGCGTTCGCGTTCAGCGTGCTGATGTTCTTCTCCTACGTCGCCCTGTTCAGGGGCGTGGTGGGGGAGCGCGTTCGCCTGCGCTGGCGGGAGTCATACGAGATCACGATGGCGGGGCTCGCCGCCACGCGGCTGTTCTCGGCCGGGGGCGCCGGCGGGATCATCCTCACCTACTGGGCCCTGCGCAAGGCCGGGATGCCGCGGCGCGAGACCGCGTGCCGGATGGTCGCCTTCCTGGTCCTGCTCTACGGCATCTACATGCTCACGCTGGTCATCGACGGCATCCTGCTGCGCACCGGGGTGCTGTCCGGGCCCGCGCCGGCCGGGCTGACGATCGTCCCGGCCGCCCTCGCCGGCGGCGTGATCGTCGTCTTCCTGCTGATCGCCCTGATCCCGGCCGACTTCGAGCGGCGGATGGCCGGCTTCACGCAGGGCTATCGCTTCCGGCGCACCGTGCACCGGCTCGCCAGCGCTCCCGCGACGCTCGCGACCGGCACCCGGACCGCGCTCGCCTTCATGCGTGACCCCGAGCGTGGGGGGCTCGCGGTGGTCGGGGCGATCGGTTTCTGGGCGGCCAACATCGGGATCCTCTGGGCCAGCTTCCACGCCTACGACGCCGAGGTGCCGCTGGGCGTCGTCGTCCAGGGCTTCTTCGTCGGCATGCTCGCCAACCTGTTCCCGTTCGCACCGGGCGGGGTGGGCGCCGTCGACGCGGGGATGATCGGCACCTTCGCGCTCTTCGACGTGCCCGGCGCCACGGGCGGCACGCTGTTCGCCGCCGTGCTCACCTACCGCCTGATCGCCTTCTGGCTGCCGATCCCGCCCGGGATCGTCGCCTTCCTCCAGCTCCGGCGGACGGTCGCGCGCTGGGAGCAGGAGCGGCCGGGCCCGGCGGTCGGCACCGATGTCGCCGAATCGCTGCCGGGGGCCGAGCCGACCGCGTCCATTACTTCAGAAAGTAAAGTATGATAACTACGGGTCGCTGTCCCGACTGACGGGGTAATCAGACTGAGGAAAAGGAGCCGGTTTAGTGAACGATCGAAGAGTCGAGGACCTGATCATCGTCGGCGGAGGCCCCGCCGGGTATACGGCTGCCCTCTACTCCTCGCGCGCCCAGCTCGATCCCCTCGTCATCGAGGGGTTCCAGTGGGGCGGCCAGCTTCAGAACACGACCGACGTCGAGAACTACCCCGGCTACCCCGAGGGGATCATGGGGCCGGAGATGATGCAGGAGTTCCGCAGCCAGGCGGAACGCTTCGGCACCCGCTTCATCACCGATGACGCGACCAAGCTCGAGCTCTCCGACGGCGGCATCCAGAAGGTCTTCCTCGGCGACGAGGAGCACCGCGCCAAGACCGTGATCCTGGCGATGGGCGCCGAGCCGCGCCGGCTCGGGATCCCGGGCGAGATGGAGCTCGGCGGCCGCGGCGTCTCCACCTGCGGCGTCTGCGACGGGGCGTTCTTCAAGGGCGAGAAGGTCGCCGTGATCGGCGGCGGCGACTCCGCGATGGAGGACTCGATCTTCGTCTCCAAGTACGCCTCGCACCTGGACGTCGTCCACCGGCGCGACGAGTTCCGCGCCCAGGCCGAGAAGTTCGGCAGCCGGTTCATCACCGACGACGCCGACCGGGTCGAGCTCTCCGACGGCGGCCACCAGCGCGTGTTCATCGGCGACGATGAGTACGTCGCCAAGGCCGTGATCCTCGCGATGGGCGCCGAGCCGCGCCGGCTCGGCATCCCAGGCGAGCTGGAGCTCGGCGGCAAGGGCGTCTCGACCTGCGGTGTCTGCGATGGGGCCTTCTTCAAGGGCGAGAACGTCGCTGTCATCGGCGGCGGCGACTCGGCGATGGAGGACTCGATCTTCATCTCCAAGTACGCCGAC
>JBKPFS010000161.1:0-10481 GCA_046728935.1 Actinomycetota bacterium
ATGAACCTGGTCGCCAAGGAGGCCCCGGCGGTCAACACCCGCGACGGCGTGGTCATGCTCTCGGAGAACACCGGCGCCCACGAGGAGCTCGGGGACTGCACGCTGACCGTGAACCCCTTCGACATCCAGGAGCAGGCCGACACGATCCACCGGGCGCTGACCATGGATTCCGAGGAGCGGCGCCTGCGCGCCGGGCGGCTGCGAGAGATCGTGCGCGAGCGCGATCCGGGCGTCTGGATCGACGAACAGCTCGCCGACATCCGCGCCAAGCGCGAAGCCGCGGCGGTTACGTAGGCCCCAGACACGGGCGGTTGCGGCGGGATGCGGCGACCGCAACCCGGTTGGCGGCGTGCCGGTCAACCCTTGGCCTTGACGCTCCTCGCCGGCGAACGACCCCGCTCATACGGGTAGCCGGCCTGCGGCGGGACCAGGGCGCGGAACCGGTAGGTGGTCCTGCCCGTCGTGGCTCGTAGGCGGTAGCGCGCGCTGAACCTGCAGCGGTCGTTCGCGCGGTCGGTGCGGAAGACCTGCCAGCGACCGCCGATCCGCGCCTGGATCTTGACCACGCGCTTGGAGCACGCCGGGCCCGGCAGGGTGCCGGTGAAGCGCAGGCGATCGCCGTTTCGGGCTTCCCCCGTGGGCCGGACCGCCAGGCTGGGGCGAACCCTCGAGCGCAGCCGGAGCCCGTGGCGGGCGATGACGTTCGAGCCGTCCGCCTGGTGGACGAACACGGCCCGGCTCGGCCCCGCCGGGAGCTCCAGCCGGTAGCGGCCGTCCGCTCGGGTCGTCGTGGTCGCGGCGAGCACGACCGATGCGCCCTCGACTGCGATTCGGGTGAGAGCGCACGCCGTCGCGCCGTCGAGCGGGCGCCCTTCGCCGTCGAGCACGCGTCCCTCCACCTTGGCCGCCCGGTCCGAGCGCACGACGTCACGTCCAGCGACGAAGCGGGCGGTCAGCGTCTCGCCAACCGCGTCCGAGGCCGGGCAGGCGGTGTCCACCCAGATCCGTCGCTCGGCGCAGGCACGGTTCGACGTCCCGTCCAGCGCCAGGTCCGACGCGCAGGCGGAGACCCGGTTCGGCCCGGTGTCGAACGCGGGGCCCGCGGTCGCAGCGGACCAGCTGCCAGCGGTCGTCGTAGGGCACGGGGCGAGCGAGGTCGCGTAGCCGCCGGCGAGCGCGCAGTTGCGGACGTCGGCGGCGAGCTCGACGTCGTTCGCCGCGACGGAGACGCGGCGAATGCCGCCGCCGCGGTCGGAGGCGCTGAACCCCAGGCTGCGCGAGCCGCGCACCACGTCATCGCGGAGCAGCGAGCCGCCCTCCAGCTCGATGCTGGGGGTCGATCGATCGTCGACGCGGAGGAAGACGCCCCTCACGTAGGCATGGGCGCTGTCGTCGTCCGCGCGACCGCAGCCGTCCGCCGACGCGCAGCGCAGCATCGCCTCGAGTCGCGAGAACTCCCCGGTCGCCTTGTGGACCCGGAAGTCGTTGTGCTCGGTGCCGAACTGGATCTCCGAGCCGTCCGGCCGCCTCGCGCGCAGCTCGCCGTGATGGCCGGCGTGGTTGAGGAGGCTCGCGTTCGCCCGAAGCGAGGTGAACAGCGTTCCGGCCGGCGCTCGCCAGATCCAGGCGCCGTAGCGCCGCGCGTTCGTCGCGCCGGCGTCCTGGTAGACCTGAAGCCCCTCGCCCGAGCTACACCGCTGACGCTGGTGATAGTCGTCGGAGGTCCGCTCCCAGCGCGCCTCGGCGCCAGGGTCGATCGAGCTGCATTGGGTGGTGACGTACGTGCCGGCATCGGCGGGACGCGCGGCAACGAGGAGCGCGACCGCGGCAGCCGCAAGGGCGATCGCCCCGACGCGGCCGCGACGCCGCCAGGTGGGCGTGGTGGTGGCGCGGTTGGTCATGCTTCCTCCTCCTCAGCGTTCGAATCCGAATTCGGCGGGCCCTGATGGGCGAGCGCCGCTGGGTGGCTGCGCCGCTGGGAGCGCCGGCGGCGATGGGGACGCGGCGGGCGGCGGCGCCGTCGCGGGCGCCGGCGGGGGGAGCGCCGGCGGGGGGACCTGCGGCTCGTCAGGCGTACTCGGCGACGCTGGCCGGTCTCGATCCGACCTACGTCCGACCTCTCTGCCCGACCGGGGCTCGGCGGGCTCCCTTGCCGGCTTGCGCCCCGTGCGATCGCGTCGATCGCGGGCGTGGCTGGCGTCGTCTCGGTCGCGGGCACGGTCGCCGCTCCCCTGCTTCGCCGGAGATCCAGGGCGCGGGGAACCGGTCAGGGCAACCGATCCCACCGCGCCCGTCGCCAGGCCGACGTCGGCCGGAAGCGGCGGCGGGTTGGGCGCCTCGAGCAGGCTCGGGCCGAGCAGCAGCACTGTGCCGCCGCCGGCCGCCACGGCCGCCAGGCGGCCGACGTTCCTGAGCCGGATCCGGGTCCCGTCCATCCCCGGCTACAAGCCCGGGACGCCCGACGGCGCCCCGCTATAGTCACCCGCCGCCTTGGCGACAGCAACGAAGACAGCCGAATACGAGCTCGTCCTGATGCTCGATCCCGAGACCCCCGACGAGCGCCGGGACCAGATCTCCGCCGAGACGCGGCAGCGGGTCGAGGCGGGCGGAAGCCTCAAGGACGACCGCACCTGGGGGATGCGGAAGATGGCCTACGAGATCCGCCAGCGGACCGAGGCCGACTACCGGTTCTTCCGATTCGAGACGGAGGGGCCCCTGCTCGAGGAGCTCGACCACAACCTGAAGATCACGGACGGCGTGCTCCGCTTTCGGATCTTCAAGGTCGACCCCACCTCGCCGGTGATCGAGCCTCCGCCTCCCATCGCGATGCCGGCCTCCAGCCCGAGGGGCGGGGGCGGTCGCCGCGGCGGCCCGGGCTCAAGGCCGCCGCGCGGTCCCGCACCCGACGCCGAGGCGCCCCCGACCCCAGCGGCCGAGGAAGCGCCAGCTGAACAGGCGCCCGCAGAGGAACCTGCGACCGAGCCGCCCGCCGAGCAGCCCGCGCGCGAGGGCGAAGCCGCTTCCCCCGAGGGCGAGACGCCCGCGGCCGAGGGCGACGAGTAAGCCGCACCTTCCGCGTTCCTGAGCACAGGGGGGAGAGAAGCTGCCGGTCGGCTGCTTAGACTTGATGACGGATTAAACGAGCATCAGGAAGGGACTGATTTCGAGTGGCAGCGACCAACGTGAACGTCGTGGTTGTGACGGGAAACCTGACCCGCGATCCCGAGCTGCGCAGCACCCCGAGCGGAACCTCTGTGTGCAAGCTGCGAGTCGCCGTCAACAGCCGGCGCAAGAACCAGAGCGGCGAATGGGAGGACAAGCCGAACTACTTCGACGTCACCGTCTGGGGCGCGCAGGGGGAGAACTGCGCCACCTATCTCTCCAAGGGCCGGCCGGTGGCCGTGGAGGGCCGCCTCGACTGGCGCGAGTGGGAGACGCAAGACGGCGGGAAGCGCCAAGCGGTCGAGATCATCGCCAACTCCGTGCAGTTCCTCGGCAGCCGCGACGGCCCGCCCGGCAACGGCGGCAACGGCATCGCCGCGCAGAGCGACGTCCCCGCCGACACCAGCGACTTCGAAGGGTCCGAGCCGACCGCGGTGGGATCGGCCGACGACGACATCCCCTTCTAAGACCTCAATCCCCCCAATCCCAATCCCCCTGTTAGCCGGGCCGCTTACGCGGCCCGGCTATCATCGCGCCCTCATGGCTCGCCGTCAGAGACCCACAACGCCCACCGGAGGCGGCCGCCGGCGCGGTCGCTTCGCCGACCGGATGCGCCCTCGCAAGTACACGCGCATCAACGTCGAGCAGATCGACTACAAGGACCTCAGCACGATGCGGCGGTTCATCTCCGATCGCGGCAAGGTCCGCTCGCGCCGGGTCACGGGCCTCTCGCGCCGCCACCAGCAGCAGCTCGCGCTGGCCGTGAAGCGCGCGCGAGAGATCGCGCTGCTGCCCTACGTCGGCGAGCGCTAATCCGTCGCCATGGCGCAGGCGATCCTGCTCAAGGATGTGGACAGCCTCGGCAAGGCCGGCGAGGCCGTTGACGTCTCGCCCGGCTACCTGCGCAACTACCTGCTACCGCGCAAGCTCGCCCAGCCGGCCACGAAGGGCGCCCTCGAGGACGCCCAGCGGCGTCAGGAGGCAGCCGAGGCGGCTGCCCAGGCGGCGGCGGAGCGCGCCGGCGAGACCGCGGCGCTGCTCTCGAAGACCGTGCTGACGATCCAGCACCGGGCCGGCGAGGACGGGAAGCTCTACGGCTCGGTCACCAGCGCCGAGATCGCCGACGCGATCTCCGAGGCGCGCGGTCTGCGTGTGGACCGCAAGAAGATCAAGCTGCCGGAGCCGATCCGCGAGGTCGGCACCTACATGGTCGAGATCGAGGTCGGCGGCGGCGCCAACGCCCAGGTCAAGACCATCGTCGCCGAGCAGAAGTAACCCTCGCAAAACCGGCGTTCGCGGCTCACGCGCCTCGCCCGCCCGTGATTGGATCGAGGGCGCTCGTCCGTCCGGGTCGGGGCGCATCCTCGGCCGGTGGGATTGAGGCCAAGAGAGGAACTCAACGGGGCGACGCCCGCCGGCGCCGCTGGAGCTGGAACGATGGCGCAGGCCGAGGCATACGTACCGCCGCAGAACCTGGATGCCGAGGAGTCGGTGCTCGGCGCGATGATGGTCTCGGACGGCTCGATCGCGCCGGTGATCCTCGACGTCCGCCTCGGCGACGACGACTTCTACCGCGAGCGCCACCGGATCGTCTTCCGCGCGATCAAGCGCCTCTACGAGCGCTCCGAGCCGATCGACGCACTCACGGTCTCGGAGCTGCTGGCCCAGCAGGGGGAGCTCGAGGAGACCGGGGGCAAGGAGGCGGTGTCCCAGCTCGCCTCGACCGTGCCCGTGCCCGGCAACGCCGGGCACTACGCGCGGATCGTGAAGCAGAACGCGCTCCTGCGCCGGCTGCTCGCGGCGTCGCAGCGAATCCAGCAGTCAGTCCACGAGCGGCAGGCCGAGCCGCAGGAGCTGGTGGAGCAGGCGGAGAGCCTGCTGTTCAAGGTCGCGCACGAGGAGCGCGCGGGCGACTTCAACCAGCTCGCCGAGGTCCTCGGCGAAGAGGTGATCAGGCTGGAGGCCCTGGCGAAGGGCGAGACGACGCTCACCGGAACCCCCTCGGGCTTCCGCGACCTCGACGACATGCTCGGCGGCTTCCAGCGCGGCAACCTGATCGTGATCGCCGCACGCCCCGCGGTGGGGAAGTCGGCGCTCGTCTGCAACATCGCCGAGAACGTGGCAGCCAAGAAGGGGCTCCCGGTCGCCTTCTTCTCGCTCGAGATGTCCGAGACCGAGCTGGCGCACCGCTTCATCGCCAGCCGCTCCCGGATCTCGAACGACAGGCTGCGCATGGGCAAGGTCTCCTCGCGGGACTGGCCCCGCGTGCTGCGCGCCTGCAACGAGCTCGAGTCGGCGCCGCTTTGGCTCGACGACTCATCCGATCTGAGCCTGCTCGAGCTGCGCGCCAAAGCGCGCCGGCTCGCCGCGAACCAGGGCGGCCTCGGGCTGGTGATCGTCGACTACATGCAGCTCATGCGGCCCGAGGACCCCCGCATCAACCGGGTGGAGCAGGTGAGCCAGATCTCGCGCGGGCTGAAGATCCTCGCCGGCGAGCTGAACGTGCCAGTGATCGCGCTCTCGCAGCTCTCGCGCGCGCCCGAGCAGCGCCCCGATAAGCGACCGATGCTCTCCGACCTTCGCGAGTCGGGACAGATCGAGGCGGATTCCGACGTGGTCATGTTCATCTACCGCGACTGGCTCTACAACCAGGACGCCGATCCCAGCGAGGCCGAGCTGATCGTCTCCAAGCACCGCAACGGTCGCGTGGGGAAGGTGGACGTCGTCTTCCTCGAGCAGTACCCGCGCTTCGTCGACCGGGCGCGAAGCGGCGAGCTGCCCGTTGAGCAGAAGCCGGGAGAGGGCCCGCCTCTGACCGACCTCGCCGGTGCGGACGGCGACGTGGCGGGGGCGGAGGACGGGTGAGTCCGCCGCCGAAGCCGGTCCGGCTCGCCGCTACCGGCGAGCGCCCCGTCTGCCCGCTCGGCGTCTGCGACGGGTCCGGGTGGGTCCTCGGTCCCGAGGACGTCGCGCGGCCCTGCGATTGCCGCGAGAGCACGCTCGCCCGCCGGCGGGCCCGCGGCATCGCCTCGGCGATACCAGCACGCTTCCGCGGCGTCAGCTTCGACCGCCCGCCGGTCTCGGACATGGTCCGGGATCCGGCCCGGGCGCCCGTGTACGAGGCCGTGCGCGAGTTCACCAACGAGATCGGCGAGCGACTCGACTCGGGCCGCGGCCTCTGGTTGATGGGGGACGTGGGCACGGGCAAGACCACGCTCGCGATGCTGGTCTCAAAGGCGGCGGTCGAGGCCGGCCGCAGCGTGGCGATCTACTCCCTGCCGCGTCTGCTGGCCCGAATCAGGCGCACCTACGACGCCGAGGCCGGCGAGGACTCCTTCCTCGACTTCTTCGAGCGCCTGACCTCGGTCGATCTGCTCCACGTCGACGACCTCGGCGCCGAGAAGCGCACGGACTGGGTCCTCGAGCAGCTCTACGCGATCGTCGACGAGCGCTACGAGTCGCGGCGCTCGATCCTCGTCACCACCAACCTCAGCCAGGAGGAGCTCGAGCAGCAGATCGGCCCCCGCACTGTCTCGCGGCTGATCGAGATCTGCGGCGACCCGCTCCCCCTGTTTGGCGAGGACGAGCGCTACCGCGTCGCCTGAGCGTTGGCTGCGGCCCGGCCGGTCGCGTACCAGGCCCTCGCCGTGAGCTCGAACGCCCCCTTCGGCGAGCCGAGCCGCCGCCTCACCTCCTCGCGCAGCC
This sequence comes from Actinomycetota bacterium, assembly GCA_046728935.1. GTDB lineage: Bacteria > Actinomycetota > Thermoleophilia > Solirubrobacterales > 70-9 > DATAFO01. The sequence continues at coordinate 6,868 of JBKPFS010000161.1, forward strand.
TCTCCTGCCGGCGCTCGTCGAGCGACGCGCAGTAGGCGCCGGATGGCGCAACGCCGGTCGGGAACGGCGCCCAGAAGTCGTCGAAGTCCTCGTAGGCGGCGCTGACCTCGAGCTCGTCGACCTCGATGTCCTCGAGGCCGGCCTGGGCCCACAGCGCCCGCAGCTCGTCCGGAGTGCAGTAGCGCATCCGCCGTCCCTCGTCGAGCTCCCCTGCGCCCTCGGGATCCAGCGCCACCGCGGCATCCCAGAACGTCCTCAGCATCGTCATGCCGCGGGCGTAGTCCCACACGCACGCAGCGATCACCGCACCCCGCCGGGCCACCCGCCGCATCTCGGCGAGGCCGGTCGGGACGTTGCTCAGGAAGTTGATCACCAGCTGCGAGAGCACGGCGTCGAAGCTTCGGTCGTCGAAGGGCAATCGCTCGGCCGAGCCGCGGCGGACGTCGGCGCCCGGGACGCGCTGGCGACAGGCCTCGACGAAGGGCTCGGATGGATCGACCGCCGCGACCTCGGCGGCCCCGAGTCGCTCGGCGAGCGCTGCAGCGAGCATGCCCGTGCCGCAGCCCAAGTCGGGGGCTCGCATGCCCGCGCGCATCCCCGCGCGCTCGACCATGCCAGCCGCGAGCGCCGGCCCGTACCGCCCCACGTGCCGGTCGTATATGGCCGCCGAGGATCGGAACGTGGCGGCTCCCTCGACGGCGCTCACGCGGCGATCCTCTCACGTGGCCGGGTCCGGCCGTCCGAACTCCTCATAATCACGCCGCTATGCCTGGAATCGTGATCGTGGGCGCCCAATGGGGCGACGAGGGCAAGGGCAAGGTCACCGACCTGCTCGCCGAGCATGCGGAGATGGTCGTGCGCTTCCAGGGCGGCAACAACGCCGGGCACACCATCGTCCGCGACGGGGACGAGTTCAAGTTCCACCTCATCCCGTCGGGGATCCTCTACCCGGGCAAGACGTGCGTGATCGGCAACGGGGTCGTGATCGATCCCTCGGTGCTGATCGACGAGCTCGACGGCCTGCGCCGGCGCCGGGTCGACGTCGCCGGCCTGCGCATCTCGGCCAACGCCCATCTGATCATGCCCTACCACGTGATGCTCGACACTGCGGGCGAGGCGAAGCTCGGCAAGCTCGAGATCGGCACCACCAAGCGCGGCATCGGCCCCTGCTACGCCGATAAGGCGGCCCGGCTCGGAATCCGGGTCCAGGACCTCCTCGACGCGAAGATCCTGCGCAAGAAGATCATGGCAGCGCTGGAGCCGAAGAAGCAGATGCTGCGCCCGTTCGCCAAGCATCCGCGCCTCGACCTTCACGCGATGACCGAGGAGTACCTGCGCTACGGCCACCGCCTCGAGCCCTACATCGCCGACACGGCGCACCTGTGCTGGCAGGCCCTGGACGCGGATCGCACGGTGATCTTCGAGGGTGCCCAGGGCTCGCTCCTCGACCTCGACCACGGCACCTATCCCTTCGTCACCTCCTCGAATCCCGTCGCCGGTGCGGCCTGCGTCGGGGCGGGGGTAGGCCCCGCCGATATCGACGAGGTCTGGGGCGTGGCGAAGGCCTACGCGACGAGGGTCGGGTCGGGGCCCTTCCCGACCGAGCTCGACGACGACCTCGGGGCGCTGATCCGCGAGCGCGGCGGCGAGCGGGGAACCACCACCGGGCGCGACCGGCGCACCGGCTGGCTGGATCTCGTCGCCCTTCGCTACGCGGCCCGCCTCAACCGGCTCTCCGCGCTGGCGGTGACCAAGCTCGACGTCCTCGCGGGCTTCGACCCCCTGCGGATCGCCGTCCGCTACCGCAGCTCCGAGGGTGCCGTACTGGAGGACTTTCCCTACCACCAGTCGATCCTGCACGGCGCCGCCGCGGAGTACGAGGAGCTGCCCGGCTTCGACAAGGAGATCGGCGACTGCCGCAGCGGGGACGACCTTCCGACGCAGGCCCGCGACTACCTCGCCTACATCGAGCAGCGGGTCGGGGTGCCGATCCGGCTCGTCGGCGTCGGCCCCGGCCGCGATCAGGTGATCTGGATGGGCGAGGGCGCCGCCCAACGGCGCGCCGCGTGACGACTTGACGCGCGCCCACACCGCCCCGAGCCACGCCGCAGGGCGCAAATAGACTGGCCCCGATGTTCGAGAAGGTCCTCGTGGCGAATCGGGGCGAGATCGCGATCCGCGTCATGCGCGCGCTGACGGAGCTCGGCGTGGGCTCGGTGGGCGTCTACTCGGAGGCTGACCGAGACGCGCCTCACGTCCGCGAGGCCGACGAGGCCTTCCTGCTTGGGCCGCCGGTGCCGGCGGAGAGCTACCTCAAGGTGGACCGGATCCTCGAGGTGGCGCGCGACGCCGGGGCCGAGGCGATCCACCCCGGCTACGGCTTCCTGGCCGAGAACACCGCCTTCGCCAAGGCGTGCGACGCAGCCGGGCTCGTCTTCGTAGGCCCGCCCGCGAGCGCGATCGAGGCGATGGGCTCGAAGACCCGGGCCCGCGAGCTGATGGCGGCGGCGGGCGTGCCGATCGTGCCCGGGACGACCGCACCGGTGAAGGACCTGGAGGCGGCGAAGAAGGAGGCGAAGGAGATCGGCTACCCCGTCGCCTGCAAGGCCGCCGGGGGAGGCGGAGGCAAGGGCTTCCGGGTCGCCGAGTCCGAGGACGAGCTCGCGGACGCCTTCGAGGGCGCCGCACGAGAGGGCGAGAAGTTCTTCTCCGATCCCACCGTGTACATCGAGCGCTACCTCGACGACCCCCGCCACGTCGAGGTTCAGGTGCTCGCCGACACGCACGGCAACGTGATCCATCTCGGCGAGCGCGACTGCTCGATCCAGCGCCGTCACCAGAAGCTGATCGAGGAGGCGCCCGCCCCGCATGTCGACGCCGAGATGCGCGAGCGGATCGGCAAGATCGCGACCGACGCCGCGAGCGCGGTCGGGTACCGCTCCGCAGGCACCGTCGAGGGGCTACAGGTGGGCGACGACTACTTCTTCCTCGAGATGAACACTCGCGTGCAGGTCGAGCACTGCGTCACCGAGATGGTCACCGGCGTGGACATCGTCCGCGAGCAGCTGCGCATCGCCGCCGGCGAGGAGCTGTCGCTGAAGCAGGACGACGTCGAGCTTCGCGGTCACGCGATCGAGTGCCGGATCAACGCCGAGGCCGCGCACAAGAACTTCGCTCCGGCGCCGGGCAGGATCGACCACTACATCGAGCCGGCCGGCCCGGGCGTGCGGGTCGACTCGGGCCTCGAGGCGGGGTCGGAGGTGACGCCCCTGTATGACCCGATGGTCGCGAAGCTGATCGTCTGGGACGCGGACAGGGAGCACGCGACGGCGCGGATGCTGCGCGCGCTCGGTGAGTACGAGATCGAGCCGCTTCAGACGCTGATCCCCTTCCATCAGGCGATCCTCGCCACCGACCAATGGCGGCGAGGGGAGACCTGCCGCGATCTCACCGAGAACAGAGACTGGCTCAAGGCACTGGCCCCGGAGGTCCCGGCGAAGGCGGGCAAGGACGGCGAGGGCGATGTCGCGGAGGTCGCCGAGCGCGAGTACCAGGTGGAGGTCGACGGACGGCTGCACCGGGTGAAGGTGATCGGCGCGGCCGCGGCTGCGCCC
>JBKPFS010000162.1:0-10052 GCA_046728935.1 Actinomycetota bacterium
TCGCGGGCGTCGCCGCGCTCCGGGGCAGGCGCTGGCTCGGCGCGGGCCTGGCGGCCCTCGCGAGCGCCGCTGCGCTCGACGACATGCCACCCCACGGCCGGCGGCGATTGCGGAGTCTTCTCCCCAAGGGCCAGCGCTCGCAGGTCGCGGCCGAGTTGGGGCCCGCGGACGCGGAGCGCACCGTCATCGTCAGCGCCCACCACGACGCACCACGGTCCGGCCTCCTCTACAGCCCGGCGATCCCGCAGACGCTGCTGCGCGGCGTCCCGCCGGATCGGGTTCCGAACACTGGACCGCCGCTGATGTGGGCGGCGATCGGGGGCCAGGTGGCGGTCGCGTCCGGTGCCGCGCTCGGCAACCGGCTGCTCGCGGCCGCCGGGACGGTGTGGGCGGCGGGGGAGGCCGCGGTGTTCGCGGACCTCGCAGCGCGCGACGCGGTCCCGGGCGCCAACGACAACGGCAGTGGGGTCGTCGGCCTGCTCGCCGTGGCGCGCGCGCTGGCCGCGGATCCGCCCGAGAACCTCCGCGTGCTCTTCCTCTCCACGTCCGAGGAGGCGACCTGCGATGGGATCGCAGCGTTCGCGGACCGCCACTTCCCGGAGCTCCCGACCGAGACGACCTTCTTCCTCTGCCTGGAGTCGATCGGCTCGCCCCAGCTCGCCGTCCTTCGAGGCGAGGGCATGTTCGGGATCCGCGACTTCCCGCCCCGGTCGCTCGCGCTCCTCGACGGTATGGCCGACGAGCTCGAGATCGAGCTGAAGCCGCACCTGCGCACTCGCAACGCCACGGACGCCGTCCAGCCACTCTTCGCGGGCTACGAGTGCGCGTCGATCGTCTCCGTCACCGAGCTCAACCAGATCGCGAACTACCACTGGCCCACGGACGTTCCTGAGAACGTCGACTACGACACGCTCCGGGACGCGATCCGCCTCGCCGAGGCGACGGTCCGCCGGCTCGGCGAGCGCTGGCTGTGATCGAATCCCGGGCCGGCTGGTTTAGACCTCGGCGCGGGGGGTTATCAAGCGCCCCAGTGGATCTGAGCCTGATCGGCCCGGACAGGCGAGAGGTGGGACATGTCGGCGAGCTCCGGCTCGCGCGGATGTGGGTGACCGTTGCCGACGTCGGCGGCATGGCTGTGGGGATCGGCGCCGCGGTCGCGCTGATCCTGGCCCTGATCGTCTGACGCCCTCGTAGCGGCGCCAAGCCGGTTGGCCCGAGCTACTCGGGGTCCGCGAACGACGCCGGCTGCTTGCTGAGTGTGGCCTGCACGGCGGCGATCTGATTCGGCGAGCCGAGCAGCGCCTGCTGGAGCTCCGACTCGAGCGCCAGGCTCTGGGCGGCCGACGTGCGCCAGCCGCGCTCGAAGACCCGCTTCGCGCTTCGAATCGCGTCGGGCGAGCGGGCGGCGATCTCGGCTGCGAGCGCCCGGGCCGCCGCGCGCGGGTCGTCGTCGAGTCGCGTTACGAGGCCGAGCTCGAGCGCTTCGGGGGCCTCGATGATCCGGCCGGTGTAGGCGAGCTCCCTCGCGACGTCGGGCCGCACGAGGCCCGGAAGCGTGCCGCTCAGGCTCATGTCCGGGATCAACCCGTAGCGAATCTCCATCACGCCGAGCCGTGTGTCGGGGCCCGCGATGCGGATGTCGGCGCCGAGCGCGATCTGGAGCCCGCCGCCGAAGCACGCGCCGTGGATCGCGGCGATCACCGGCATCGGGAGCTCGCGCCAGCCGTAGGCGACCCGCTGGACGAAGTTGGCAATGGATCCGTCGACCGGCGCGAAGCCGGCGTCGAAGGAGCCGCCCCCGTCGCCGGCCATGAAACTGGCGAAGTCGAGGCCGGAGCAGAAGCTGGGCCCCTCGCCGGAGAGCACCACGGCCCGGACGCCACGAGCCTCGCCCAGCTCGTCGAGCGCGCCGTGGAGAGCCTCGAACATCGCCCAGTCGAGGCCGTTGTGCTTGTCGCCGCGGACCATCCGCACGTCGCCGACGCCGTCGGCCACCACGACGCGGACGCGCTCCTCGCTCATCGGGTCGGTGCGTGGCGCTCGACGATGCGCTCGAAGTCGACGCCGGGCGGAAGCGTTCCGAAGGCGCGTCCGGCGTCGCCGCCGAGGCGCGAGACGCAGAACGCGTCGGCGACCGCCGGGTCGCCGTAGCGCACCAGCAGCGAGCCCTGGAGGACGAGCGCCATCCACTCCACAACTCGCCGCGCCCGCGACTCGATCGCGTCGAGGTCGGAGAGCTCCTCGCGCAGCTCGGTCGCCGCGGCGTCGAGACGGGCGTCGACTCCGGCGCCCTCGTCGACCTCGGCGAAGAACGCCTCGACCGAGGCCGGGCTCTTCGCCATCCCGCGCAGCACGTCGAGGCACTGGACGTTGCCGGACCCCTCCCAGATCGAGTTCAGCGGTGCCTCCCGATACAGGCGCGGCATTCCCGACTCCTCGACGTAGCCGTTGCCGCCGAGGCACTCCAGCGCCTCCGCGGCGTGCATCGGCGCTCGCTTCGTGAGCCAGTACTTCACCACCGCGTTGGCGAGCCGCTTGAAGCTCTGGGCCTGCTCGTCGCCGGCGACCGCCTCGTCGTACGCGCGCGCGAGCCGGAGCGCCGCGATCGTGGCGGCCTCGGACTCCACCGCCAGGTCGGCGAGCACGTTTCGCATCAACGGCTGGTCGATGAGCGTCTTGCCGAAGGCGGAGCGGTGCGCCGCGTGCCAACTCGCCAGCGCCACGCCCGCGTGCATGCCCGCAGCGGCCCCGCCCGCGCAGTCGAGGCGGGTGTGGTTGACCATCTCGATGATGGTCGGAACCCCGCGACCCTCCTCGCCCACCATCCGCGCCCAGGTGCCTCGGAACTCGACCTCCGAGGAGGCATTGGAGCGGTTGCCGAGCTTGTCCTTCAGCCGCTGAAGGTGGATCCGGTTGCGCTCGCCGTCGGGGGTGAAGCGCGGCATCAGGAAGCACGAGAGCCCGCCCTCGGCCTGAGCGAGGACGAGGAACGCGTCGCACATGGGAGCCGAGAAGAACCACTTGTGACCCGTGAGCTCGTACTCGGCTCCGCGACCGCCCCCGTTCAGCGGGCGCGCCGTGGTCGTGTTCGCGCGCACGTCCGAGCCGCCCTGCTTCTCGGTCATGCCCATCCCGCAGAGCGCCCCCTTCTTGTCGGGCGCCGGCACCATCCGCTCGTCGTAGGCGAGCGAGAGGAAGCGCGACTCCCACTCCTCGGCCAGCTCGGGCTGGGCGCGCAGCGCCGGGATGGCCGAGTAGGTCATCGAGATCGGGCAGCCAACCCCGGCCTCCACCTGCCCCAGCAGCATGAACATCACCTGGCGCGCCACGTGCGCGCCGGGCCTCGGCTCGCGCCACGGCAGCGCATGGAGCCCGTTGGAGACGCCGAGGTCCAACAGGTGGTGCCAGGCGGGATGGAACTCGACCTCGTCGATCCGGTTGCCGAAGCGGTCGTGCGTACGAAGCTTGGGCGCGTTCTCGTTCGCCTCAACGCCGAGCTTGATCGTCTGCGGCCGGCCGCAGATCGCGCCCAGCTGCCGTGCCTGGTCCGCCGCCCAGGCGCCGCCCTCGCGCTCGAGCGCCTCGACCAGCACCCGGTCGGACTCGAACGTGTTGTAGCCCTCGAGCGGCGGCGGCTGGTTGAAGACCTCGTGGGTCGCGGCGGCGGGGCGGGGCTCGGTCGTCGCCATCGAGGCCGGATTGTATGCGCCCCCGGGCCCACGAGACCGGGATTGAGCACGCATGTGGTGCCCAAACCAGGTTTCGTCGCGCGCGGCGTCCGGAGACTCGTAGATAGCATCGCCCCGCCATGGCGAAGATCAAGGTCGAAAACCCGATCGTCGAGCTCGACGGCGACGAGATGACCCGGATCATCTGGGCCTTCATCAAGGAGCAGCTGATCCTTCCCGACCTCGATGTCGAGCTGATCTATTTCGATCTCGGGATCGAGAGCCGCGACGCCACCGACGACCAGATCACGGTCGACGCCGCGAACGCGATCAAGGAGCACGGCGTCGGCGTCAAGTGCGCGACGATCACGCCCGACGAGGCGCGGGTGAAGGAGTTCGGGCTGAAGCGGATGTACCGCTCGCCGAACGGGACGATCCGCAACATCCTCGGCGGGGTGATCTTCCGCGAGCCGATCGTGATCTCGAACATCCCGCGGCTGGTTCCGGGCTGGACGAAGCCGATCGTGATCGGCCGCCACGCCTTCGGCGATCAGTACCGGGCCACCGACACGAGGATCCCCGGCCAGGGGAGGCTGACGCTCAACTTCGTCCCGGAGGACGGCTCGGACCCGATCGAGCTCGAGGTCTTCGACTTCCCCGAGGGCGGCGGGGTGGCGATGGCCATGTACAACCTCGACGACTCGATCCGCGACTTCGCGCGGGCCTCGTTCCGCTACGGGCTCGAGCGGGGATATCCGGTCTACATGTCGACCAAGAACACGATCCTGAAGACCTACGACGGGCGCTTCAAGGACCTCTTCCAGGAGGTGTTCGACTCGGAGTTCAAGGACGAGTTCCAGGCCGCCGGGCTCACCTATGAGCACCGCCTGATCGACGACATGGTCGCCGCGGCCCTGAAGTGGGAGGGCGGCTATGTGTGGGCGTGCAAGAACTACGACGGCGACGTCCAGTCGGACACCATCGCCCAGGGTTTCGGGTCGCTCGGCCTGATGACCAGCGTGCTGATGACGCCCGACGGGAACACGGTCGAGGCCGAGGCCGCGCACGGCACCGTGACCCGCCACTACCGCCAGCACCAGCAGGGGAAGCCGACCTCCACCAACCCCATCGCCTCGATCTTCGCCTGGACCCGCGCCCTCGAGGCGCGCGGGCGCCTGGACTCCACGCCCGAGGTCACCGAGTTCGCCGAGGCGCTGGAGCGCGTCTGCGTGCGGACGGTGGAGAGCGGGAAGATGACAAAGGACCTGGCGCTGCTCGTCGGCGAGGGTCAGGAGTTCCAGACCACCGAGGAGTTCCTCGCTTCGATCGACGAGAACCTGAAGAAGGAGATGCAAATCCAGTGAGCAGCCCCACGAAAGTCACCGTCACCGGCGCCGCCGGGCAGATCGGCTACGCGATCCTCTTCCGCATCGCCTCCGGCGAGATGCTGGGCGGCGACGCCCCCGTGCACCTCAACCTGCTCGAGATCCCCGACGCGATGAAGGCCGCCGAGGGCACGGCGATGGAGCTGGACGACTGCGCCTTCCCGCAGCTCGCGGGCATCGACATCCTCGACGACCCGAAGGCGGCCTTCGACGGCTGCAACATCGCCCTGCTGGTGGGCGCGCGGCCGCGGACCAAGGGCATGGAGCGCTCCGACCTACTCGAGGCGAATGGAGGCATCTTCAAGCCCCAGGGAGAGGCGATCAACGCGGGCGCCGCCAACGACCTGAAGGTCCTCGTCGTGGGCAACCCGGCCAACACCAACTGCCTGATCGCGATGTCGAACGCCCCCGACGTGCCGCGCGAGCGCTTCACGTCGATGGTGCGCCTCGACCATAACCGTGCGATCGCCCAGCTGGCGAAGAAGACCGGCGCGGCGATCTCGGAGATCACCAACATGACCATCTGGGGCAACCACTCGACCACGCAGTACCCCGACCTCGTGAACGCTAAGGTGAGGGGGAAGTCGGCATGGGACACCGTCGGCGACGAGGCCTGGATCGCGGACGAGTTCATCCCCACGGTCGCGAAGCGGGGCGCCGCGGTGATCGACGCGCGAGGCGCCTCCAGCGCCGCCTCGGCCGCGAACGCAGCCATCGACCACGTGCACGACTGGGTGCTGGGGACCCCCGACGGAGAGTGGGTCTCGATGGCCGTGCCCGCGGACGGTTCCTACGACATCGGCGAGGGCGTGATCTCGGGCTACCCCTGCGCCTGTGAGAATGGCGAGTGGTCGATCGTCGAGGGCCTCGAGGTCCCCGACTTCTCCCGCGAGCGAATCGACGCCTCGGTCGCCGAGCTGAACGAGGAGCGCGCGGCCGTCGTCGAGCTGGGCCTGCTTTAACGCGGCGGCTCTTACCCGGTGCTTCGACACCGGGCCGAGCCGCGGGCCTCAGAGCCGCCGGTCGGATGCGAGCCCGCCGAGGTTATGATCGCCGCGATGGCGGAGGTCACGGAGACGCTCGCGCGTGTGCCGCTCTTTGCGAAGCTGCCGAGGAAGGAGCTTCAGCGCCTGGCCCGGGCGCTCAAGGAGCGGATCTTTCCGCCGGGACACAAGATCACCACGGAGGGCGAGGGCGGGATCGGGTTCTTCGTCATCGAGGAGGGCACGGCGACGATCACCCGTGGGGGTGAGACGATCCGCACGCTGGGCCCAGGGGACTACTTCGGCGAGATCGCGCTGATCGACCAGGGGCCGCGTTCGGCGACGATCGTCGCCGACACCGAGCTTCGCTGTCAGGGGATGACGGCGTGGGAGTTTCGCCCCCTCGTCCAGACCCGTCCCGAGATCGCCTGGCCGCTGCTCGAGACGCTCGTCGCCAGGCTCCGCGACGCCGAGCGACGCGCCGCCACCTAACGCGCCCAGGCGGACCTAGGCCGCAACCTCGGCCGGCACGAGCGCACCGAGGCGCTCGAACGTCTCGGCCGCGCGGGCGCGCTCCGCGCCCCCCAGGAGCCAGCTCGTGCGCGCCTCCTGATACGGGCACCCGAGCTCGGCGAAGATCGCCCGGGCGCGCTCGATCAGCTCCCGATCCGCGGTGTGCTGGCCGCGGGCTCGCAGGGTGATCGCGCGCGCGTACGGCTGCTCGCCCACGTGGCGCTCGGCCTCCTCCACGGCCGCCGTGGCGTCGAACCGGCCCGCGAGCACCAGGACCTCGGCCCGGGTCGCGAGGTACACGGTGTTCCACCAGAAGCCGCCCGCGGGGTCGCTCACGTACTCCGCGGCGGTCTCGTAGCGGCCGTGGTGGGCGGCGGCGTCCGCCTGGAGCAGGTGGACACCGCCGCGCTGCCCCCTGTGCTGGGCGATCCCCTCGGCGACGCCGAACCAGTCCGCCGCCTCCCGCTCGTTGCCGCGATAGCCGTGGATCGCCCCGGCGGTCGCCAGCGCCGACGCCATCGCCGCGATCGGCGGCCGCTCCTCGGCGAGCCACGCCTCCCGGAACTTGATCGCCATCTCGAGCGTCTCGTCCCAGCGGCCGAGGAAGAACGTCGGATAGAGGCCCCGTGACCAGGCCGAGTAGGCCAAGCCGCGGGAGAGGTCGGCCTCGCGGGCCTCCTTCGCCCAGCCCGCCGCGGCCTCGAAGTCGCCGGTCTGAAGCAGGGTCTCGACGATCATGTGCCGGGCGTCGTCGCGCTCGATCTCGAGCGCCGCCGAGCGCGGCGCCGCGCGCAGCAACTCGGTGCGCTCGCGCGTGTGCCGAAGCGAGCTCTCGTACCGATGGGCGAACCACTCGAACGCTGCGTTCGCGTCGAGCGCGCTCGAGACGAGGCGGATGTCGTCGGTACGCCGCGCCAGCTCGAGCGCCTCGGCGGCGGTTGCCGCCAGCGCCTCGGTGGGGCGATTGAAGCCCCAGCCCATCCAGACCTCGTCCAGCAGCAGCTGCGCCCTGGTGGCGAGGTGATCGTCCGGCACGAGCTGCCGGCCGCGCTCGAGCATCCCGAGGAGCTGCTGCTCGGGGACCTCGCCGGTGACCCCCATCATGCGCGTCGCCAGCTCCACCGCGCGCCCGTAGTGGGCCGCCGCCAGGCCGTTCGCGTCGGCGCGCTCGGCGATCTGCGCGGCATCGCGCAGCAGCGTCAGGCCCTGGTCGCCGCGCCAACGGCGAATCGCCATCTCCGCCGCGAACCGCAGCGCCTCAGCCCGCTCGAGCTCGTCGGTCGCGAGGCCGGCTGCGTGCTCGTAGAGCTCCTGCGAGCGCGCGAGCGCGCCTCGGCGGGCCGCGATTCGAGCTGCCTCCAGCCCCGCCTCGTGCGCCGCCCGCGCGCGCTCGGGCGTCGGCTCCAACTCAGCCGCCTGGGCGAGATGAAAGGCGACGATCTCGGCGAGCTCGACGAAGCGCTGCCCCGCGCCCGCGCGGATCTGGGCCGCCGCGCGTTCGTGCAGTCGCGCGCGCTCGTCGCGCGGCAGGGCGCCGTAGGCGACGTCGCGGATCAACTGATGGCGGAAGGCGTAGTGACCTGCGCCAGCGGCGATCAGCTCCTGGACCAGCGCCTTCCTCTCGAGTCCATCCAGGGCCTCGCGCGGCGGCTCGCCGATCAGGTCCGCCAGCGCCCCTTCGGAGAAATGGTGGCCGAGCACCGCCGAGTACTGAAGCGCCCGCTTCTCGTGCAGCGGCAGCAGGTCCATGCGCGCCGCGATCGCGCCCTGGACCGTGTCGGGAAGCCGGCCGACCGGCGCCACCTGGTCATCGGAGATGCTCCGCGCGACCTCCTCGGCGAAGAACGGATTGCCGCCGGACGCCTCGGCGACGCGAGCGGCGAGCTCGCCCGCGCGCTCAGGGAGGAGCAGCCGCGCCAGCTGGGTCGCCGCCGACGCCTCCAGCGGGCGCAGCTCGACCTGCGTGATGTTGCGGGCCGAGCGGCCGAAGTCAGGGCGCCGCTCATAGAGCTCGGGACGACTGGTGCAGAGGACGACCAGCGGGGCCTCCTGGAGGCCGAAGGCAACCTCCTCGAGCAGATCGAGCAGCCCCTCGTCGGCCCAGTGGGCGTCATCGACGGCGACGACGAGGGGCCGATCATCGGCGAGCAGCGCCACAAGCCGGCGCCATGCCCGCTTGAGGGCGTCCTCAGCGTCGGCCTCATCGGCGCCGTTTGAGCCGCCGAGCGCGACCATCAGCGCATCGGTGACCTTGTCGGCGTCGTCGGCGCCCAGATCCGACAGCAGGCGCCGCAGCCCGGTCCTCACCGCGTCGGCGGGCTCGTCGGCGCCCACGCCGGCCGCCCCGCGGAGGATCTCGCCCAGCGCCCAGAACGCGATCCCCCTCCCGTACGGCGGATTGCGACCGACGAGGATCCGCGGTGGATCGGGCTCGCTTCGCAGCTCGTTCATCAGCTCGTTGGCGATCCGCGTCTTGCCGATGCCCGCCTCGCCGGTGATCGCGACGAGCTGGGGCGCGCGCTCCCTGACCGCTCGCCGGTGGACGAGGCGCAGGAGTGCGAGGTCGTCCTCGCGGCCGAGCAGCGGAAGATCCGAGTCGGGCGGCTCGGCGACGCTCGTGGCGACCGCCCGCCAGGCGGCGAGGGACGACGACAACCCCTTGGCCTCGATCGCCGCCTGCGGCTCGAGGCGCGCCCGCCGGCACGCCCGCGCGGCGCGAGCGCCGACCAGGATCTCGCCGGGGGCCGCGCCCTGCTGGAGGCGGGCGGCAGCGTTCACGGCCTCGCCGGTGATCGATAGATCCGCCTCACCGCCGGTCGAGAGCACCTCGCCCGTCTCGATCCCGATCCGCACCGAGAGCCCGGAGTCGCGTTTCGCCAGGCGCTCGACGAGCGCCAGGGCGGCGGCGATCGCACGATCGGGATCGTCCCCGTGGGCGATCGGCACCCCGAACACGGCCAGAACCGCGTCCCCGATGTACTTCTCGAGCGTCCCTCCGTGCTCCTCGAGCGAGCTGCGCGCGAGGTCGAAGAACGGGGCCAGGCGGGCGCGAATCGTCTCCGGATCGGCCCCGGCGGCGAGCTCCGTCGACCCCACGAGGTCCACGAAGGCGATCGTCGCCAGCTTCCGCTCGGCACCGGTGGGCGTCGCCAGCGGGGTGCCGCAGTTGGAGCAGAAGCGGTCCTCCGGGCCGACCGCCGCGCCGCAGCTCGGGCAACTGGAGGTCATGGATCGACGATACCCCGCCGGACCGCGAGGCGAGGATCGGTCGAGCTCAGGCCGCTGTGTAGGCGCGCCCGTCCTTCTTCAGCCGCCCTTCGCGCTCGAGCTCTGCGAGCACGCGGTAGAGGTAATTCGGCTTGATCCGCATCTTCTTCGCGATCTCCGAGGCGCTGATGCCCTGATTCGCCTTCACCAGACGCACCGCCTGGTCCGCTCGCGTCGCCCGGCGCCGGCCGCGGCGCCGGCCGCTCGGTCGCGCCGCGGAACTGCGCGGCCTGCCC
>JBKPFS010000163.1:0-18065 GCA_046728935.1 Actinomycetota bacterium
GGGCTCGGGAGGCGGGCGCTGGGGGCGACGATCGCCGCACCCGGTACCGCGCTCGCGATCGCCGCCCTGCTCGCGGTGGGCGGTTGGGTGGCCGGCACCCGCACCGCCGTGATCTCCGACCTCCGGGAGCTCGTCCCGCGCTCGCTGCCGGCGCTTCGCGACGTCGACGCGCTTCAGGAGGAGACGGGAGTCTCGGGGGAGATCGACGTCACGGTGAACGCGCCCGACATCACCGACCCCGAGGTCGTTACCTGGATGGGCGACTTCGAGCAGCGGGCGCTCGACCGCGCCGGCTTCGAGGCCCAGCCCGGGGGCTGCGCGGCGCAGGACGCGCGCATGTGTCCGGCCGTATCGCTTCCGGACTTGTTCGGGACGGCGGATGCGGACCAGCTCTCCAAGGCGCGGATCCAGCGCGTCCTCGACCTGCTCCCCCCGTACTTCTCGCAGGCCGTCGTGAGCCGCGATGCGGCTGGCGACCCCGAAACCGCCGTGCTCGCTTTCGGGATCAAGGTGATGCCCTTCGACGAGCAGAAGGAGCTGATCGACGCGGTGCGCTCGGAGCTCGACCCGCCGGGCACGGAGAACGATCCGCCGGAGGGGGTGAGGGCCGAGGTGGTCGGACTCCCGGTGCTGGCCGCGGATGCGAACTCCGAGCTCGAGGGGTCGAGCTACCTGCTCAGCCTCGCCGGACTGCTGGCCGTGGGGCTGGTGCTGCTCGCCGTCTATCGCTCGGCGCGACGGGCCCTCGTCCCGCTGGTCCCGATCGTGTTCGCGACGGGGTGGTCGTCGCTCGTGCTCTGGGTCGCAGGGGTCCCACTCAACCCGATGTCGGCCACCCTCGGAGCGCTGGTGATCGCGATCGCGACCGAGTTCAGCGTCCTGCTCGCCGCGCGCTACGAGGAGGAGCGGGCCTCGGGCCGGACCTTCGGCGAGGCCCTGCGGACGGCCTACGCGCGGACAGGGACGGCCGTAGCGGCCTCGGGGATCACGGCGATCGCCGGCTTCGCGGCGCTGATCGCCACCGACATCCGGATGCTGCGCGACTTCGGCTTGGTCACGGTGCTCGACCTGAGCGTCGCGCTGGTCGGGGTGTTGCTGGTCCTGCCGGCGGCGCTGGCCTGGGCGGACGGGGGCTTCGAGCCGATCCGCCGGCTGAGCCGCTCGCCGCGGCTCCGCCTCGCCCCGCGCGCGCACCCGGCCTCGCCCGACGAATAGGCCCGTGTCCGAGGGCGAGCCGGAGAACGAGCGCCCGCGATTTCGGCCCGGCGTGCGCTATTCGACCTTCGTCGGCATCGCCTTCCTGATCCTGGTCGGGATCGCGACCGTGAACACGATCCGAACCCAGGAGGGCGGCGTGCTGGGGGCCGGCGAGCACGAGCACGGCATGCCGCTCGCGGAGTTCGCAGTGCCGGAGCTGCTCGGACCGATCGAGGGGGACGCCAACGTCTACCAGGACGATTGCGAGAGCTCGGAATCGCCCTGCCCGGAGGGCGACAGGCGCACTCCGGCATGCCAGATCGACCCTGAGGGGGCCATCAGGGTCTGCGACTATTTCGACAAGCCGCTCGCGATCTCGTTCTGGTTCATGCGCGGCGCCGACTGCCTGCCCACCCAGGACGCGTTCGATGCCGTCGCCCAGCGCTACCGGGGCCGGGTCAACTTCCTCTCGATCGACATCCGCGACGACCGCGACGAGGCCGCCGACACGGTGCGGGAGCGCGGCTGGAACGTGCCCGTCGGATACGACGCCGACGGCGCGGTCTCCAACCTCTACCGGGTCGGGGTGTGTCCCACGGTCGCCTTCGTCTACCCGGGTGGGATCCTCCGGGACGCGAAGATCGGAAGCGACGAGCTGAGCGAGGATGCGATGAGCGACCAGGTCGAGGAGCTGCTTCGGGCGTCGCGGCGCCGCGCCGCGGCTGCTCGATGAGCTGCTTTAGCACCGAAACGCGCATGTCAGGCGGCGAAGCCGCCGCAGGTGGTTTTGGATGAGCGATGCTCCGCCGGAGGCCGGCTGGATCGCGCCGGAGCTCGATGAGGAGCTGTCTGGCCTCGCGCTCCGCTACGTCGTCGTCGATCGCGGATCGGGCCGGACGCCGCGCGAGGTCAAGCAGCGGCTTGGGGCGCTCGCCGATCGCTTCTCGGGCGCCCAGGCGATCAACCTCCGCCAACAGCCGATCCCGTGGGCGTACCGGGTCTTCTACCGTCACATCGGCCTCGATCCCGACGAGCAGCCGACCCCGGTCGAGGAGATCGCGCTCGAGCGGATGAAGCGGGGCGGCTTTCCGAGCCGCAATCTGCTCGACGACGCGCTCACGATCGCGACGATCGAATCCGGCGTCGCCTTGCGGGCCTTCGATGCCGAGCGGGTGGAGGGTCGCCCGGGGATCCGCCCCAGCCAGCCCGGGGAGGAGCTCGAGGGCAGGCCCGGCGAGCTGCCCTCGGGGACGCTGGTGATCGCCGACGAGGCGCGCGCGCTGGCGCTGCTCTTCGGAGCCACCGCCTCGGGTCGGGGGGTCGCCCCACGCACGAAGCGGACGCTGCTCTGCGCCGTGCAGGTGAAGGGGGTGCCCGAGATCGCCGTCGAGGAGGCGATCTGGCTCGCCAGCGGCATCCTGCGGGGGTAGAATCCGGCCACTGGGTCGCCTGAAGGGAGCCGGATGCCCGACGTTCTTGAGCACGAGCAGCTGGAGGAGCCGTTCCTCTCTGAGCGCTTCGCGGCCCCGGCGTCCGCGACCACCGAGCGGGCGGCGCGCGAGGACCTTCGGGCCCAGATCGCCCGCCTGGAGCGCCGCCTCGGAGAGCTCTTCGCGTCGGCGTTCCCGCGACAGGGGATCGAATGGCGGGTCGGCGCCGTGGGCGGGCCGCGGGTGCTCGGCGTTCGCGACCTCGAACGGGTCCGCGACGCGCTCGCGCTCCGGCTTCGCGAGGCCCAGGCCGAGCTCGCCAGGCGCGCCGACCAGGAGGAGGAGGGCCGCGGGATGCTCGAGGCGATGATCGCCGAGCCGGAGCGCTATCCGTGGGTTCGGATCTCGAATGAGGCGATCGGCGAGCGCGGATGCACGACCTACTGGTCGCGCCCGCGCTGGGGAATGCTCGGCGCGCTGCTCGGCTGGTGGCGCGTCAAGATCAGCTCCGGTTGCCCCTTAGCCGAGGGGCTGGCGGCCCCTGAGTGAGCCGAGCGCTCAACGCCGCGGATACAGCCGCCACTGGGCGGCTGCAAATCAGCGCACGGCGTCGTCCTCAGTCGCCCAAATAGGATCCTGCTATTCGGGCTCCCTGCGTCCTAGCCGTGCTTGATTTTCGCTCGCCCAGCGACGAGTGTCCCCACAGCGGTGAGCGCTAAGAAGCGCCGCAAGCGACGTCCTCGCCGTCCTCCGTCCGCTAGCCCGGAGGGCAATCCCAAGCCTGCGGTGATCGCAAACGATGCCGCACGCCGCCGGGCGGCGGAGCGACGGCGGTCGGCGGACGATCGGCCCCCCGCTCCGTGGGGCTCCTTCCCGCTGGTGGAGCTGGTCGTCCTCATCGCCCTAGTGATGCTCGTGGCCGGGTTCATCGTGGACCCCCCGCGGGGCCCGGTTCTCATCGGCACGGGCCTGGTGCTGGGCTCGCTTGCCGGCCTCGAGCTGTCGATTCGCGAGCACTTCGCCGGCTACCGCTCCCACACGCTGCTGCTCGCCGGGGCCACCGGCCTGCTGCTGGCCCTCGGCCTCTACTACGTGGCGGACGTGGAGCCCGGGGCGGCGACCGCGGCCGGCGCCGTCGGATTCGCCGCCGCCGGGTGGATGCTCGTGCGGGTGTTCCGCGCTCGCTCCGGTCGAGCTTTCAAGATCCGGTAGCCGGCTTCGGCGCTAGTAACCTGCTTGTGATGGCGGAGCGCATACGCCATCTGCTTGGTGGACCGGCCAGCGCGCTCCTCGTGCTGGTGATGCTCGCCGGCTCCCTCTTCCTCTGGATCGGCGTGCCGCTCGGGTGGCTGTGGATCGGCTCGCAGGTTGAGAGCTCGGCCTCGCTCGGCACCGCGTTGATGGTGACCATGGTCGGGATCGTGATCACGGTCCTGGCGGTGGTCGCGCTGCTCTCCTGGCTCAATCGCCGCCACGTGGCGCTCCAAGAGCGCCGCCATGGCCACCTCCCCCCGTACTCCGCGCTCGAGGTCATCTTCGTGACCAGCGCCGGGCTCGCGGTGGTCGGCTTCGGGATCTGGTTCTTCGGCTTTGCCGGCGCCAGTCCCGCCCCGCTCAACATCGGCTTCTGAGCCTGCGGGCAGGCCGAAGGGCGGGCGCCGAGGCGCCCGCCCCCCCGCTTCATGCCAGACCAGGAGCTAGCTGATGACCTCGTGACGGCGGCACTTGGCGTTGAGCTCCGCCGCGAGCACGTTGCGCTGGCGCTCGGTCAGCCTTCCGAGCTGCCGGTTCTCGTTCAGCGCCAGCGAGAAGAGGAACTTCCGCGCGCGCGTGCGCCCCCACCGGCGTTGGCTGCGCAGAAGCTCCCCCACGGTCATCGTCTCTGCCTCCCACGGACAAGTGCGGACGATCTCGGCCACGTCGACATCGTCGGCTGCGACGCTGCGCTTCAGCGCGGCCCGGGCCAGCCGTACGCGGTTGGCGTGGGCGAGGGCGCGCATGTGCTGAGGCAAAGGCGCAGGGGCGATCGTCGAGGCAGCTTCCATTCTCACTCCTCCTCTGAGGCGGGGGTCAGTACGTCAGGTCTATCGGCGCCTTGCTCCCCATCGACCGAGAGGCCGTTCGAGGACTGGGTCGGGGCGAATGTCTCTCCGTCCCGGCCGCTCCCTACCCCGGGGTGCGTCCGGCGCGAGGGGCAACCTAGACCGGTCGCGGCCGCCGCGTCAACCCCGAGGGACGAAGAACCGTCCCCCTCGGCCGAGCTTCGTTCGCTTAGAGCATGCTTTTCGTGGCCGCCGTCGACTTGTCCGAAATTGGACAAGACGAAAGTCCCCCTCTGGGGGGAAACAAAAACGCAACAACTCGGCCGACCCGGACGTATCAGGTTCGCGGCAGGTCTGGGAAGTTCTCGGTGACCTGGGCGAAGATCTCGAGGGCACGGTCGAGGTGCCCGCGCTCGTGGGTCGCCATCACCGAGGTCCGGAGCAGCGCCCCGCCCGGTGGGACGGCGGGGTGGATGGCGACGTTGGTGTAGACGCCGGCGTCGAAGAGCGCCTTCCAGAGCAGCACCGCCTGCCAGTCCTCGCCGACCATCACCGGGACGACCGGCGTGCTGACCTGGCTCCGGTCGGCGAGCGTCCCGGGCTCGACCATGCGCAGCCCAAGCTCGCCGAAGCCCTGACGTAGATAACTCGCGTTGTCGAGCACCCGGCGCATCAGCTCCGGGCCCTCGGCACGAATCACCCGCAGGGCGGCGAGGGCCGCGCCGACGGCCGCGGGCACGCCCGCGGCGGTGAAGATGAACGGCCGCGAGGCGATGCGAAGGTAGTCGACCACGTCGGCCGGGCCGGCGATGAAGCCGCCGCACGAGGCGAGGCTCTTCGAGAACGTGCCCATGCGCAGGTCGACCCGGTCCTCGAGGCCGAACAGCTCGCAGGTGCCCGCGCCGCGGGCACCGAGCACGCCTACCGCGTGCGCCTCGTCGACCATCAGCCGCGCCCCGTAGCGCTCGGTGAGCTCGACGATCGCCGGCAGATCGCAGACGTCGCCCTCCATCGAGAACACCCCGTCCACGACCACCAGGATTCCCCCGCCGTCGCCGGCGGCGCGCTCCAGCATGCGCTCGAGCTTGTCCATCTGGTTGTGGCGGAACGGGCGCAGCTTGGCGCCCGAGACCCGCACGCCGTCGAGGATCGAGGCGTGGTCGGCGGAGTCGCAGATCACGGTGTCGCCCGGCTCGAGGATCGTGCCGATGCAACCGACGTTGGCCTGGTGCCCGGTCGTGTAGACGATGACGTCCTCGACCTGCATGAACTCGGTGAGCTCGCGCTCGAGCTCCACGTGCACGGGCGTGGTGCCGTTGAGAAAGCGCGAGCCCGTCAGCCCGGTGCCATAGCGCTCGAGCGCCTCACGGGCGGCCTGCTTCACGCGCTCGTCGCCGGTCAGCCCGAGGTAGTTATTCGAGCCGAGCATCACCCTTGGTGCGCCCTCGATCTCCATCACCGGGCCGGCCTCGGACTCGATCAGCCGGAAGTAGGGCAGCAGGTCGCCCTCCCTGGCGGCCTCGAGCTGCTCAAGCCGGTCGTGGGTGCGCGCCTTCTCGAATACGTCCACGGGCGCGCGGGTGGTCTCGGTCACCTCGGGGATTCTAGGCCGGGACACAGAGTGTCCCGGCAGGGGCAGGTGTCGGGCGCCGAGACACAGAGTGTCTCGGCAGTGGCAGGTGAGGCGGCGTAGCCGTCGCAGGTGACGATCGGTAGGTTGCGGCCCGTGCCAGTCACCGTGCGCCCGGTCGCCGGACGCCGCGATCTGAAGCGCTTCATCGAGCTGCCGTACCGCCTGCGTCGCGACGACCCGCGGTGGGTGCCGCCGCTTCGCTTCGAGCGTCGCCAGTTCCTCGATCGCAACAAGAACCCGTTCTTCCACCACGCGGAGGCCGAGTACTTCCTCTGCGAGCGCGACGGCGAGGTGATGGGGAGGATCACCGCGCAGATCGACCAGCGCTGGGACGAGTTCCAGGGCGGGAACGACGGGATGTTCGGGTTCTTCGAGGTCGAGAACGACCCCGAGGTGACCGGGGCCCTGATCGAGACCGCGGGCGGGTGGCTTCGCGATCGCGGGCGCGAGCGGATGCTCGGGCCCATGGACTTCACGACCAACGACGAGTGCGGCGTGCTCGTCGACGGCTTCGACGAGCCGCCGATCATCCTCCAGCCCTGGCACCCGCCGTACTACCGCGAACTGCTCGATGGGCTCGGCCTGACGAAGGCGATGGACATGTGGATGTGGGACCTGTGGCTGGGGAAGCTCAAGCAGGGCAACGAGTTCGATCCGATGATCGAGGCGGCGGCAAAGGTCTCCGAGGAGAAGGGCGTCGTCGTCCGCAAGATGCGAAAACGCGACCTCGAGAACGAGATCGCCCGCTTCATGGAGGTCTACAACGAGGCCTGGAGCCGCAACTGGGGCTTCGTCCCGATCACCGAGGAGGAGGTGGCCTTCCAGGCGAGGAACCTGAAGCCCATCCTGGTCGAGGACTGGGCGATGATCGCGGAGAAGGGGGACGAGGTCGTCGGCGCCGCGCTCACGCTTCCGGACTTCAACCAGGTGTTGAAGAAGATGAACGGCCGCCTATTCCCCTTCGGCTGGTGGCACTTCCTCACCGGCCGGGGCAAGATCGACCGAGTTCGCGTCTTCGCGCTCGGCGTGAAGCGCCAGTACCAGCACCTCGGCGTCGCCGCCGCCCTCTACAAGCGTCACCGCGAGACGGCGACGTGGATGCCGCAAAAGGGCGGCCAGACCGGCTGGATCCTGGAGACCAACAAGGCGATGAACCGCGCCATGGAGGGCATGGGCGGCACGATCGCCTCTACTTACCGGCTCTACGAGCGCGCGCTGTAGCGCTCCGCCCGACGCGCGCAGCCACCGCGGCCCTCACCTGGCGCTTTTCTTCGGCAGATCCGAAAGAAACCGCCAGAACGTCCGCGTTCGCGAGCCAAGTAGGGCAAGACCGGCGAGCGGCGTCTGTACGCTGCCGGCCATGTGCCGAAACATCCACACGCTCCACAACTTCGATCCACCCGCCACCGAGGAAGAGGTCCGCGACGCCGCGCTCCAGTACGTGCGCAAGATCAGCGGTTACAACAAGCCCTCGCGAGCCAACACAGAGGCCTTCAACGACGGCGTCGACGAGATCTCCGCGGCGACGACCAGGCTCCTCGATCGGCTGGTGACCAGCGCGCCGCCCAAGGACCGCGAGGTCGAGGCCGCCAAGAAGCGCGCCCGCGCCCTCGAGCGCTTCGCGGCCTGATCCAAGCCGCAACCTCCGGCTTTCCGGGCCGCCTGTGTCCTCGGCCGGGATTAGAGTAGGCCCGCGATGGAGGAGCTCCTGGAAACCGAGGCGATCGAGGAGCCGGCGACCGAAGAGGACGAGGGCGTCGAGTCAGAGGCGCGGCCCCTGCCGACCCGTGCGAGCGGGGGCGAGATTTCGATCTGGCGCGACGAGGTGAGGACCGCGGCGCTCGCCGCTGGGGCGGGCCTGGTAGCCGGGGCCGCGACAGTCGCCGTGGTCAGGGCCAGCCGGCCGTCGTCGCGGCGCCGACCGTCGAAGCGCAGGCGCGAGCGCGAGCGGCCGGCGCGGGTGATCGCCAGCCGCTCCTTCCTCGTCGACGTTCACCTGCTCGGCTCCGACCGCCGCTAGCGCCGATGGGCGCGGCGGGGGCCTCGCTCGAGGTCGAGGCGCGACCGCCGTGGCCTTACCGCATCCCCCGCTCGAGCGGGGGCGACAGCGTGCTGCGGTCGCCGCGGCCGGGGCTCGTCTGCCGCCTACTCCACGTCGAGGGCGGGCCGGTGATCGTCCACGCCTGGCAGCCCGGCAGGGACCGGGTCGTGCTGCGCGCCAGTGGCGCCTCGAGAGCGCGGCTCGCGATCGCCATCGAGCGCATGCGGTTCGCCCTCAGCGTCGACGAGAGCCTCCGCGACTTCCACGAGGCCTTCAAGTGGGATCCGCTACTGGGCCCCGCGCTTCGCGCCCGTCCGTGGTACCGCCCCGCGCGCAGGCCCTGGCCGTGGGAGGCCCTTGCGTGGGCGGTCACCTCGCAGCTGATCGAGGCGGGGCGGGCGGCGCAGATCCAGCGCCGCATCGTCGGGAAGTGGGGGCCACGGCTCCAGATGGCCGACGGCAGGCTGCGGGACGTTCCCGGCGCGGAGGTGATCGCGGGCCGGGCGCCCGCGGAGCTGGCGGCGATGGACCTCGCCCCATCGCGCGCCCTCTCGCTGATCCGCTGCGCGCGCGAGGTCGCCTCCGGACGGGTCGATCCCGGCTCGCGCGAGGGGGACGCCAGGCTGCGTCGGATCCCGGGCATCGGGCCGTGGACCCTCCAGTGCCTTGGCCGCAACGGCCGCGGCGAGCCCGACTCGCTACCGGCCGGCGATCTCGCCTACGTGAAGCTCGTCGGGCGCCTCGCGGGGCTCGGCCGGCGGGCGACCGTGCCCGAGGTGGAGGAGTTCTTCGCGGCCTACGAGCCCTATCGGGCGCTCGCGGGCGCCTTCGCCCTCGTTCACTGGCACAAGGCGGTTCGCAAGGGGCCGCGCCTTCGCATCGCGGCGTGACGACCGCCTACTCAGCGAGCTCGAGGTGGCTTTGCCAGTCGGGATCGAGCTCGTCGAGCGCTGCGAAGACGGTGGACTGGAGCTCCTGCTCGTCCATCGCGTCCGCGTCGAAGGTCGCTGACTCGAGATCCGGGTCGAAGCCGACGGGGATCCCCGGTCTCGTCGCCCGCGGCCATCGCGAGCTCCTCGGCCCGGGGGCCGGTGGCGGCCAGGATCAGCATCGCCATGGCGCGAACCCTATCCCGCGATCGGTGGCTTCAGCACAGCGTAGATGCCAAACGCGCGGCTCGGCCTTTCCTAGTCGGGAATCTCTCCAGGGAGCAGTTCGTTGGTGAGCAGGTCGTCGGCGGTCGGGCGCCGCTCGATCAGCCCCTTGTCGGCGAAGAAGCCCGCGAACGCCTCCCACTCGCTGGGGTTCATGTAGCCGTATGGGTGGCCGGTGCCCTCGGGCTCGAGGAGCGGCAGCGTGCGCTCGACCTCGGCCTGGGTCAGCCTCGGGTCGAGGCCGTCGCCGGCGGCGAGTACGGCGTTGGTCGCCCCGCGCGGGTCGTCCACGGCCGCGCTGGTGCCGCGCTCGAGCGCGGCGATGAAGAGGCGGATCGGCTCCGGGTCGTCGGCGACCCGATCCTCGTTGGCGACTAGGACGAGCTCGTCGTAGGAGGGGATCCCGAGCCGGTCCACCGGCACGACCCGCGGATCCTTGCCGCGCTCGGCAAGGTCGACGCCCTCGACGTTGAGGAAGCCGCCGAGCATCGCGTCGGCGCGGCCGGAGAGCAGGGCGGGGAGCAGGTTGAGCCCCACGTCCACCTGGCTCACATCATCGAGGCTCAGCCCAGCCTGATCGAGGATCGTCTCCAGGAAGTCGGTCTGGTACGGGATCCCGGCCGTGGCGATCGTCTTCCCCCGAAGGTCCGCGGCGTCCTTGATCCCGGCCGCCGGAAGCGAGATCAGCGAGGTGAGCGGGCGCGGCACGAGCGCGGCAACCGCCACGACCGGGAGCCCCTGTTCGCGAGCCAGAATGACCTCGGGCTCGTACGAGATCGCCAGGTCGACCCGTCGGGCGGCGACCTGCTTGATCGGCGCCGAGGGGTCGGAGGGAACCCGCGGCGAGACTCTGAGGCCGGCCTCCTCGAACAGGCCGCGGTCGAGCGCGGTGTAGATCCCTGCGTGGTCGGGATTGACGTAGAAGTCGAGCGCCAGGCTGAAGTCCTCGGTCGACCCGGCACTGGTGTTCTCCTCCTTCTCGCCGCACCCGGCGCCGAGCGCACCGGCGAGCACGAGCGCTGCGATCGCGAGCAGGTGCGAGGGGCGTCGCATGGTTCTCATCGGAACCTTTCTATCGGCATCGTTCACCCGCTCGTTCGATGGGCAGCGTTGGGGCCCCACCAGGCGACACGCCGCTCTAGCAGGCTGAGCAGCCCGAAGAGCGCGATCGCGAACGCGGACAGGACCACGACGGCGGCGAAGAGCCTCGCGGTCAGGAGCTGCGCCGACGCCTGGAGCATCAGGTGGCCGAGGCCGGAGTCCGAGCCCGCCCACTCGCCGAACACGGCCCCGATTACGGCGACGGCGACGGCGATCTTGGCGCCGCTGAACAGGTAGGGGAGCGCGGTAGGCACCTCGACGCGGCGCAGGATCTGCCACCGGCTTGCGTCGAGCGTACGCATCATCGGCACCAGGTCGGGATCGACGGAGCGCAGGCCGTCGAGCGTGTTGACCGTGATCGGGAAGAAGCAGATCAGGGCGATGATCGCCAGCTTCGGCCCGATCCCGTATCCGAACCAGACGACGAGGATCGGTGCGACGACGATGATCGGCACCGTCTGCGACGCGACCAGGAGCGGGTAGATGGCCCGACGCGCGCTACTCGAGACGTGGAGCAGCAGGGCGAAGCCGACCCCGGCGGCGAGAGAGACCAGGAAGCCGAGCAGGACCTCCTGGAGGGTCACCCAAGCGTCGTCCGCCAGGAGCTCCCGGTCCTCCCAGAGCGCCTGGGCGATCTCGGTCGGCGCCGGGACGAGGAACGGCTCGATGTTGAGCGCGTTTGCCAGCAGGTCCCAGCGGGCGGCGGCCTCCCAGGCGCCGAGCAGCGCGAGCAGGATCAGGGCGGGGGGCAGGATGGTCCGCGCGCGGGTCATCGCGATCCCTCCTTGAGCGCCCGGAACGCCCGCTCCCGGAGCGCGACGAAGGCGGGGTCCGTCACCGCGTCGGGGCGGGGGAGCGCGCGCGGCGCGGGCGCCGCAAGCTCGGCCACTGCGGTCGCAGGCCGGGCGGAGAGCACCACCACCCGGTCACAGAGGTAGAGCGCCTCCTCGGTGTCGTGCGTGACGAGCACGGTGGTTCGCGGCTCCAGCCGAAGCGCGCCGGCAAGCCATTCCTGCATCTCGGCGCGGGTGATGGCGTCGAGCGAGGCGAAGGGCTCGTCGAGGAGCAGCGCCGGCTTGCCCGCGAGCAGGGTGCGAAGGAATGCGACCCGTTGGCGCATGCCGCCGGAGAGCTCCGCCGGGCGCGTGCGCTCGAAGCCTGCGAGGCCGAAGCGCTCGAACAGGGGATGGGCCGCGGCGCGCGCGCGGGCGCGCGGCGCTCCGCGATTGCGCAGCGCGATCGCGGCGTTGTCGATCGCGCTCAGCCAGGGCAGTAGCAGGTCGCGCTGGGGCATGTAGGCGCAGCGCGCGATCCGCTTGGCAGCGTCGGCGTCGACCGTGATCGAGCCCTCGCTCGGATCGCGAAGGCCGGCGATCAGCTCGAGCAGTGTCGACTTGCCGCAGCCCGACGGCCCAACGACTCCCAGCATCTCGCCCGGCTCGATCCGCAGCTCGAGGCCGTCGAGCACGCGCAGTTCGCCGAACGAATGGCGCAGGCCCTCGATCTCGATCGAGGCGCCGCGTTCGCCGCCTGGGCCGCCGGCTCCGGGGGCTACGTCCCCTTCAACCGCTCGAGGCTCCGCTGCGGGAGCCTCTGAAATCGTTCGCATGCTCCCTCCGCGCGCATTACCGCACAGGTTCAAAGGGTCGGCGCCGGGGGTTTCATGCCAGAGGCGCCATCTCAGCCCGCTTGCCCGCGAGCCCCCCTGACTTCACTCGCCCTGCAGTCTAGCTTGCGCTACTCGCCCGCCCCGCCGCGCCAGTTGAGCTCCAGCTCCTGCGTGTCCTGGTCGATGTCCCGTCGCGGCGGCGAATCCGCCGGGGCTCCGGGCTCATCCGGGTGGGGCTCAGCGGGGTCCCATCTCTCGGCGAATGGGGGCGGGGGCAGGTCCGTGTCCGTCGTGCAGACCGGGTTCTCTGTGGTCCTTGCCATCTCTGCCTCGTGTACCTCACCCTTTCGCCTACCCGCTGGTCGCCAGATGTAACCCGGCGGAGCCGGCGAAGGGCTCGAGCTAATCGACCGTGGGCGTTCCGCCGGCGACCACGTTGACGAAGTTCTCCAGGTGCTTGGTCGTCCAGCACTCGAAGGCGGCGGTGGTGTGGCGCTCGTACGCGGCCATCACCGAGTCCCCGTAGTTCCAGTAGAGGCGCGGCTCCGGGTTGAGCCAGAAGGTGCGCCCCGCGCGCTCGGCGATTCGGGCGAACACCTCGGCGTGCGGCTCCCTGCCGTTGGTCCGCGCGTCGCCGAGCACGATCACGGTCGAGCGCGGGTCGAGATCGTCGGCGATCAGCTCACCGAACTCGAGCCACACGCGCCCGTAGTCGGTGTACCCGGAGACGTCCGCAACCCCGCCCTCGCGGCTGATGCGCTCCGAGATCGAGCGAAAGTCGCGCTCGCGCTCAAACACCTCCGTCACCTCCGAGATCCGCTCGATGAAGACGAAGCTGCGCAGCTTTCGAAACGAGTCGTGGAGTGCGTGGAGGACGGAGAGGAAGAAGACGCTTGCCGACGTCACCGAGGTCGAGACGTCGCAGAGCACGTAGATTTCCGGCCGGCGCGGACGCTTGGGCCGGTAGCGGAGCCGCAGCGGCACGCCGCCGGTCTCGAGCGAGGCACGCATGGTCCGGCGCACGTCGACCGCGGCGCCGCGCCGGCGCCCGCGTTGCTCGCGGCCGAGCGTGGCCAGACGGCGCTTCAGCTGCGCCACGGCCCGGTGCACGGCGGCCAGGTCCTGGGAGGGATTGGTGGGGAGCGCCCGGTCGAGTTCCGAGAGCGGGCGCGAGGGCGGCAGCTTCTGGGTGCGCTCGATCAGGGCCCGCTCGAGCTCGCGCCGCAGGTGGCGCTCGAAGCGCTGGATCTCCTCGCGGCGGAGCGAGGGCTCGCCCTCCTGGGCCTCCCGGCCGCCCGCCTGGAGGCCGAGCGTCCGCCTGATGCGCTGCACGTCGACCCCGACCACGCCCGAGCCCTCGCCGCGGCGGCCGAAGGCGGCAATCGCCAGCCTCGCGAGGTCGCGCATCGCGCCGTCGTTGCCGTCGACGATCGCCTGGCGAACGGACTCGCGGAGCTCGTCGACGTCAAGCCGCTCGCCGCCCTCGTAGCGGCGCTCGTCTCGCGCCCCCCGCTCGAGCGCCTCCGCCTCGGGGACGCGGAAGAAGTAGCGGTCGAAGAGCAGCTCGAACACCCGGCGGTCCTCCTGCGACTTCGCGACCGTGGCGGCGAGCGCCTCCCGGAAATCGGCCGGCTCGGTCCAGGGGACGACGTCGAGGGCCTCGAACGCGTCCAAGATCTCCGCCGTGCCGACGGCGAGTCCCTCGGCCCGGAGCTCCTCGCAGAAGGCGATCAGGCGCGGCGCGAGCCCCGCGCTCGCCTCGCTCACCCCGTCGCCTCTGCCTCGAGACCGGGCGTCGGGCCGAGCTGCATGCCGACGCGCTCCGCGACCAGGTCGATGTCGGAGCGGTGCTTGACGATGATGCTCATGGTTCGTTCGAACACGGAGCGGTCGAGCTGGTCCGCCCCCAGCAGGAGCAGCGCGCGCGCCCAGTCGATCGACTCCGCGATCGACGGCGGCTTCTTGAGGTCGAGCGCGCGGACCATGTGCACGACCTCGACCAGCCGTCGCGCGAGGCGATCGTCGAGGCCGGGTTCGTGAAGGCGAACGATCTCGACCTCGCGCTCGACCTCCGGGTAGTCGAGCCAGAGGTAGAGGCAGCGGCGCTTCAGCGCCTCGGTCAGCTCGCGGGAGTTGTTCGAGGTCAGCACCACGACCGGCCGCGTGCGCGCCTCGATCGCTCCCAGCTCGGGGATCGAGATCTGGAAGTCGGAGAGCACCTCGAGCAGCATCGCCTCGAACTCCTGGTCGGTCTTGTCGATCTCGTCGATCAGGAGCACCACGGGCTCCTCGCTGGCGATCGCCTGGAGCAGTGGCCGGGAGAGCAGGAACTCCTCGCTGAAGATGTCGCCGTGGACCGAATCCCAGCGCGACGCCTCCTCCGCTTCCAGGGAGCCCCAAGGGCGAGCGGTCGGATGAGCTTGCTCATCCGCGGGGGCGTCGCGGTCCGCGGCAGCTCCAGCTTGGATTCTCAGCAATTGCTTGCGGTAGTTCCACTCGTAGAGCGCCTTCGCTTCGTCGAGGCCCTCGTAGCACTGGAGGCGGATCAGCCCGCGCCCGGTGGCGCGCGAGAGAGCCTTCGCGAGCTCGGTCTTTCCGACCCCCGCCGGCCCCTCGACCAGCACGGGCTTGCCGAGCCGCTGGGCGAGGTAGGCGACGAGCGCGGCGGGCTCGTCGGCGAGGTAGCCGACGCCCTCGAGCGCGCTTTTGGCCTGCTCGACCGACTCTGGCTGTGGTGGATCGGGCATCGGGGCGATGATACGGGCCGTGATCTCCTCGCTCGCGGCCGGCTCGGTGCTCCCCGAGTCGATCGGCCCCTACATCGGGCTCATGGTCAGCGGCTTCATCATCGGGGCCCTCGGGCACGCCGCGCGGGCGCGCTGGCTCGTGGCCGTGGGCGTGATCCTGATCCTGCTGGCCACGCTCCTGTTCCCGTTCGCGCTCCAGGTGCTCTCCGACGAGCCGCCGCCCCCGGGGCCCGACGTGCCGATCGCCCGCACGATCTCGCCCGTGGGGGCGCTCGGGGCTTGATCGCGGCGCGGCGGTGAGAGAGGATGGCGCCCAGATGGGGACCACTCCGCTGACCCCGCAGGAACGGCGCCTGCGCTGGGTCCTTCGCATCGCCGCGATCGCGCTCTTCGCCGAGACCTTCATCTACCTGCTCCCGGCGCTGATCGGCTCCGACAAGGGCGAGTGGGGGGAGCTGCCGTTCGTTGCCAACTCGGTCGTCAAGGCGGGGCTCTTCGGTGGCCTGTGCGTGATCGCCGCCGCCGACCTGCGCCGCTTCGACCGGCTGGTCTCGCTGATGGTGGCGGGCTTCGGGATCTGGGTCATCGCAGGGGTGGCGTTCCTGCTCTTCGGCGATACCTCCAAGACCGTCGCGCCGGCCGGGATCGAGCTCTCGATGACGACGATCATCTGGCTCGGGATCGCGTGGCAGGGTGGGATGGCCGTCGGGCTTGCCGTACTCCACCGCTCCGCGTTCCGCGCCCGTTACAGCCTCGAGTACATCTCGCCGGGGCAGTTCCGCACCCTCTCGGCGCTCGCCGAGGCGCTGATGTGGACCGCGCCGGAGGGGGTGACGGGGCTGACCGAGCCTCCGCCAGAGCTCCAGCCCGACGAGGTCGCCGACAACGCCGACCGCTACCTGCGTTCGTTCAGGGCCCGGCGCAAGTGGCTGATGAAACTCGCGCTGACCGGGCTCGAGTACTACCCGCTTCGGTACTTGCGCCAGCCCCTGAGCCTGATGGCCGGCGATGAGCGGCGCCGGTTTCTCACCCGGCGCTTCGGCGACGACGTCGCGCGCCGGCGGATCACGAGCTGGCTGCGCTGGCTGGTCCAGGGGATGATCAGGCTCGGCCAGCAGGTCGTCTATCTCGGCTACTACGGGGACGAGCGCACCTGGGCCTCGGTTGGCTACAAGCCGTTCTCGGCGCGCAACCCCGAGGCGGCGCGCACCGAGCGCAAGCGGCCGGGCGGGCTCGAGGTCGCGAGCGCCATGGACGAGCCCCGCGGATACGACGAGGCCGAGGTGGTGATCGTCGGCTCCGGCGCGGCGGGTGCCCTGATCGGCTACCGCCTCGCCGAGGCGGGCCGGCGGGTGCTGATCCTGGAGCACGGCAGCCACATCGACCCTGCCGACTTCTCCGAGAATGAGGTGCAGATGCTCGGCACCCTGTACCGCGACGGCGCCGTGCAACTCAGCCGCGACTTTCGCTTCCAGGTGCTCCAGGGCATGTGCGTGGGAGGGACGACGGTGATCAACAACGCCGTCTCAATCCCGCCCCCGGAGGACGTGCTCGCGGAATGGGAGCGGCGCACCGACGGTGGACTCGACCCGGGGCGCGTGACCGAGGCCGTTGAGTCCGTCAAGACCCTGATGCACATCCAGCCCCAGCCCAAGCGGGTGTGGGAGCCCGGGGCGGAGAAGTTCACCGCCGGCGTCCACGAGTTGGGCCTCGACCGGGACCCGAAGCGCTATCACGCGGTCGAGGCGAACATCGAGGGGTGCCTCGGGTGCGGCTACTGCAACATAGGCTGCGCCTACGGGCGCAAGCTCTCGATGCTCGACACGCTCCTGCCCCAGGCCCAGGAGCTCCCGGGCGATCGGCTGCGGATCCTCGCCGACTGCGAGGTGGAGGGCATCGAGCGCTCGAACGGCGTGGTCGACGCGGTCCAGTGCAAGGCGGGCAAGCGGCGGTTCCGCGTCCGTGGCAAGCGGTTCGTGGTCGCCGCCGGGACCGTCGCCTCGAGCTACCTGCTGGGGCGAAGCGGGGTCGGCGGGTCCGGCGTCGGGGAGGGGCTGTCGTTCAACGCGGGCTCCCCGATCACGGCCGAGTTCGCCCAGCCCGAGGGCGCACCTCCGCTCAACTCCTACGCCGGCCTTCAGATCACGCACGTGTTCGAGCCGGGCGGGGGCCCTGAGGTCGTGATGGAGACCTGGTTCAACCCGGTCCTCTCGCAGGCGCTGCTGATGCCGGGGTGGTTCGAGGATCACCGGCGAAACATGCGCAACTACGCCAACATGGCCGCGACTGGGGTGCTGGTTGGAACGGCCCCCGAGGGAAAGGTGCGGAAGGCGCTCCTCGGCGGCGCGGACATCGTCTACAAGCCCTCCCAAGCCGACCTGCGCCGGCTGCTCGAGGGGCTGAAGCTCGCGGGTCGGATCAACTTCGCGGCCGGTGCCAGCCGAGTGATGCCTGCCACCTTCCAGTTCCACTCCTTCCGCGAGCCGGACGAGCTCGACCAGCTCGATGAGATCGTCCGCGACAACGAGGACATCCAGGTCGGCACCGGCCATCCCCAGGGCGGCAACTCCCTCGCCGCCCGGATCGAGGAGGGCCCGGTGGACCCGAGGAGCTTCCGCGTCCACGGCTTCAGCAACCTGAACCTCTGCGACGCGAGCGTGTTCCCCACCAGCGTCCGCGTCAACCCGCAGCTGACCGTGATGTCCCTGGCCGAGTGCGCGGCCGAGGCGATCAACCGCGAGCTTGGCTAGGCGAGCGGGATCGTGACCCGGTCCTCCACCGTCGGGGCGTGCTCGTCCTCGGGCCAGCCGCTGACGCCGTAGGCGGTGATCGTCAGCTCGTCCTCGCCGACGTCGATGCGCAGGAAGTTCTTGAAGAACGGCGGCGTGGTCGCCTCGGCGAGCTCGGACATGACGCGTCTGTATGGCTCGCTCCAATACGTGAGCGCCGACAGCACCTTGGTCTTGAGGTCCGGCTTCGCCTGCTGTGCGGCGGTCCTGACCGGCTCCACGCCGATCCGGTCTGCAAGCCAGCGCGCGGTCTTGTCGGGGTCGGCGGGCCCGCCGAGCGCGTACAGCGTCGGGAGCCCGAGCAGCCCGAGCAGCAGCGCGA
>JBKPFS010000164.1:0-10696 GCA_046728935.1 Actinomycetota bacterium
GTGCAAGCGGGTGATCGACGCCGCGGTCAACGTCCGCGAGAACCGGGTGCTGCTGCGCAAGCGCTGCCCGCAGCACGGCGAGTTCGAGGCGCTCGTGTACTCCGACGCGGAGCTCTACCTGGCCCAGCAGCGCTTCAACAAGCCAGGAAGTATCCCGCTCGAGTTCCAGACCGAGGTCGTCCACGGGTGTCCGCTCGACTGCGGCCTCTGCCCCGACCACAAGCAGCACGCATGCCTTGGGATCATCGAGGTCAACACGGCCTGCAACCTCGACTGCCCGATTTGCTTCGCCGACTCCGGTACCGGCCCGCAGGAGCATGGCTACTCGTTGAGCCTCGAGCAGGTCGAAGCGATGCTCGATTCCTTCGTCCGCGCCGAGGGCGAGCCCGAGGCGGTGCAGCTCTCCGGCGGCGAGCCCTCGATCCATCCCCAGATCCTGGAGATGCTGGCCGCCGCCAGGGCGCGCAAGATCCCGCTGGTGATGCTGAACACAAACGGGATCCGTCTTGCTCGCGACCCGCGCTTCGCTCCCGCGCTGGCCGAGCTCGGCGTCCACGTGTACCTCCAGTTCGACGGCTTCGACGAGGCGACCCAGGTCGCGATCCGCGGCAAGCCGCTCACAGAGGAGAAACTGCGGGCGCTCGACCGCTGCGTCGAGGCGGGCGTCAGCGTCTCGCTCGCCGCCGCGGTGGAGCATGGCCTGAACGAGCACGAGGTGGGGCCAATCCTCCGCTTCGGCGTCGAGCATCCCGCGGTCACTGGCGTCTTCTTCCAGCCCGTCACCCACTCAGGTCGGTTCCTGGTCGATTCCGACCCGCTCGACAAGCTCACCAACTCGGACGTGATCGAGGCGATCTGCGACCAGCTCCCGGAGTGGTTTCGCAACGAGGACTTCGTCCCCGTCCCCTGCTGCTCGCCCACCTGCCGCTCGGCCACCTTCGCCCTCTACGACGACGAGGACCTCGTCCCCATCCCCCGCCTCGTCGACGTCGAGGACTACCTCGACTACGTCACCAACCGCGCGGTCCCCGACTTCGAGGTGCGGGAGGCGCTCGAGGGCCTCTGGTCCGCGAAGGCCGCCGGGGGCTCGGGGCCGGTCGCCGAACGGCTCGAATGCGTCGCCTGCGCGACCGGGATGCCGCCGGAGCTGCGCGAGGTCGCGGCCCGTGGGTTCATGGTCGTGATCCAGGACTTCCAGGACCCCTACACGCTCGACATCTCGAAGCTCCGCAAGTGCTGCGTGTCGGAGATCACCCCGGACGGGCGGCTGATCCCGTTCTGCGCCTACAACTCGGTCGGCTACCGCGAGCAGGTGCGCCTGGCCATGTCACAGACGAACGGTCATGGCGGCTAGCGCCAGGATCGAGGAGCTGCTGGCCGAGGACGGGGTCGAGGTCTGCTGCGCAGCTCTGTACGAGAGCCCGGCGGTCCGGTGGCTCCTCGGCGACGAGCTTCACCCGGGCGGCGAGGCGACGACGCGGCGCTCGCTCGAGCTGATCGAGCTGCGCCCGGGCGAGCGGCTGCTCGACGTCGGCTCGGGCCCAGGGACCTCCGCGATCCTCGCCGCGCGGGACTTCGGCTGCCTCGTCGCCGGCCTCGACTACGGCGCCAATGCGGTCCGCGGCGCGCAGGAGGCGGCCGACGCCGCCGGGCTCTGCGACCAGGTCGGCTTCGTGGCCGGGGATGCGGCCGCGCTCCCCTTCGGCGACGGCGAGTTCGACGCCGTGCTCTGCGAGTGCTCGCTGTCGACCTTCCCCGACAAGTCTCGCGCCGTCGCCGAGATGCGCCGGGTCCTGCGCCCGGGCGGGCGCGTGGCGGTCTCCGACGTGGTCGCCGATGCCGAGCGCCTCCCGGAGGGACTGCGAGGGGCGATCGCTGCGCTGGCCTGCGTCGGCGGCGCGTTGCCGCGCGAGGGCTATGAGCGCCTCCTGGCTGCGGCGGGCTTCGAGCTTCGCGCCGTCGAGTCTCACGACGCGGCAGCCGCCCGACTCGCCGAGCGCGTCGAACATCGGCTTCGCGGCGCCCGTCTGCTCGGGCTTTCGGGCGCCCGCGACCTCGTCGAGACCGTCGCCCTCGCCCGGCGGGCTCTCGCGGACGGGGTCCTGGGCTACGCGATCTTCACCGGGGTCGGCTGAGGCGGTGCACGGCTATCGTGGCCGGCGTACTCGCGACGACCGCGCTGTGGATCACGGTCGGCGTGCTCGGCGCGGCGGTGATCGGGCTCTGCGCCGGGGCCTTCCTCCTGCTCGCCATGGGTCGGCTCCACCTCGACCTCGGGTGGGGGCGAAGTAACCACCCGCTCGGACCGATCACGGTGGAGATCGCCGCACCGCGCGAGCTGGTGTTCGAGCTCATCAGCGCGCCCTACCTTCGCCGAACGCCAGGCGATTCCGGCATCGAGGTCCTCGCCAGAGGCGACCGCCTCGCGGTCGCCGCTCACTACACGAGGGTCCACTTCTACACCGCGCGGACCGTGGAGATCGTCGAGTTCGAGCCTCCCGCGCGAGTCGGCTTCAGACACCTCGCGGGACCCGTCCCGCACGCGGTCGAGCAGTTCGCGCTCGAGCGTGGCGGCGGGGGGACGCAGCTTCGCTACAGCGGCGAGCTGGGGATCGACTTCTTCGTCCTCGGCCGAATCGCCGGCCGCCGCTGGGTGCGGCCGCAATGGGAGCGCGTGGTTCGTGAGCACCTCGACGACCTGAAGCGGCGTGCGGAGCAGCGCGCTGAGCGACACGCCAGGTGAGCGATCGCCGGTCGGGGACCCTGTTCCGGACCCGAAGCCGAATCCCGGGCGCCGCCGCGTGGGTCAAAGCTTCAGATGAAGCGGACGCTCTTCGCGGGCCTTCTCGCCTCCGCGCTCATCGCGGGCTGCGGCGGGGACGGCAGCGAGCGCCCGACCACAACAGCAGTCCCCTTCAGCACCTCCGGTTGGAAGACCGACTTCTCCGAGCACGGCGTGCCCCTCGATGAGTTCATCGGCGGCGGCCCGCCCAAGGACGGGATCCCCTCCATCGATCATCCGAGGTTCGTCTCGGTCGACGAGGCGGACGAGTTCCTCGCCAGCCGCGAGCCGGTCGCGGTGGTCGAGCTGAGCGGCGAGGCCCGCGCCTACCCGCTGCAGATCCTGACCTGGCACGAGATCGTCAATGACGAGATCGCGGGCGAGCCGGTCGCTCTGACCTATTGCCCGCTCTGCAACTCGACCGTCGCCTTCCGGCGCAAGGTCGAGGGCCGCCCGGTCGAGTTCGGAACAACCGGGATGCTGCGCAACTCGGACCTCGTGATGTACGACCGGGCGACGGAGTCGTGGTGGCAGCAGATCACCGCCGAGGCGGTCGTGGGCGAGCTGACGGGCACCAAGCTCCGGGTGCTGCCCTCGCAGATCCTGTCCTGGGCCGAGTTCGAGCGAGCGCATCCCAATGGCCGGGTTCTCTCGCGCGACACCGGTGTCGACCGCGCCTACGGCACGAACCCCTACACCGAGTACGACTCCAATCCGGACTCGCGGCCGCTCCTCTTCCGTGGCAAGCCTGACCGCTCCCTCCCGCCAAAGGAACGGGTGGCCGCGATCAGGACCGGCGAGCGCTCGGGGGTCGTCTATCCGTTCTCGCGGCTGAGGCGCGAGGCGCCGGTGAACGATGAGATCGACGGCCGGCCGGTGGTCGTTCTCTACGACCCGGACGTCGCCTCCGCCCTCGACAGTTCGCTGATCTCCGAGGGACGCGACGTCGGCTCCGCGGCCGTGTTCGAGCGCACCGCCCGCGAGCGGACGCTCGACTTCGAACCCGGTCCCGACGCCGGCACCTTCCGCGACGTCCAGACGGGTTCGACCTGGGACATGAGCGGCCGCGCCGTCGCCGGCCCGCTCGCCGGCACCCGCCTTCAGCAGGTCCCCCACGATGACCAGTTCTGGTTCGCGCTTGCGGCCTTCTTCGAGGACGCCGAGATCCGGGGCTGAGCGGCACGGGTCGCTCTGGCGGTGGGCGTGGCGCATCGCGGTCGTGCTTGGAGCGACGGCGGCGGTCGCTGTGGCATTCGAGGGCGATGAGCGGGGCCAGGGGCCGACCCCGGGCGCTTCGGAGGAGGCCCGCACGCGGCCGGGAGGGATCACCGCGTCGGCCGCTCGGCACCTGCAGCCACCGAGCCCGGCAGCGCCGCGGTTCGGGTGGCACCGAACGGACTTCACCAAGCACAGCGCCCCGCTCTCGGAGTTCATCTCGGGCGGCCCGGGCAAGGATGGGATCCCGGCGATCGATCATCCGGGCTTCGTTCGACCGGCCGCGGCCGATCAGCTGCTCGAGCGGGATGCGCCGGTGGCGGTCGTCGACCTGCGCGGGCAGGCCCGGGCGTATCCGCTGGAGATCCTGATCTGGCACGAGATCGTCAACGACGAGATCGCCGGTCGCCCGGTCGTTATCACCTACTGCCCGCTGTGTAACTCGACGCTGGTCTTCGATAGGCGCGTCGGCGGACGTGCGCTTCGGTTCGGCACCACCGGCGCGCTGCGAAACGCCGACCTGGTGATGTACGACCACCAGACTCAGTCCTGGTGGCAGCAGATCACCGGCGAGGCGGTGGTCGGCAAGCTCACCGGCACGCGGCTCGAGGTACTGCCCTCGCAGATCCTCAGCTGGCGAGCGTTCAAGCGCGTTCACCCCGGGGGCGTAGTGCTCTCGTTCGACACCGGCTACGACCGACCGTACGGGCGAAACCCCTACGTCGCCTACGACGAACTTCACACGCTGCCCCCGGACCTGGACCGGGTAGACCAGATGCTGCCGCCCAAAGCGCGGGTTGCGGCCGTCCCGACGGGTCGCCGCTCGGCCGCCGTCTTCCCGTTCTCGCGCCTGCACCATGACGCTCCGGTCAACGCGAGAGCCGGAGGGCGGGCGATCGTGGTCTTCTTTGACCCCACGGTGACCTCGCCGCTCGACGAGTTCGTCATCTCCGAAAGCCGCCGCGCAGGAGCCGCGGCGGTCTTCGAGCGCGACGTCGCGGGACGCACGCTCCGCTTCGCCCCTTCGTCCAGGCCGGGCGTCGTCGTGGACACCACCACGGGCTCCGAGTGGGACATGAGCGGCCGGGCGATCGCAGGTCCCCTGGCCGGTGCGGAGCTACGGCAGGTGACCCACGACGACCAGTTCTGGTTCGCCCTCGCAGCGTTCTACCCGCGGGCGGAGATCAGGCGATGAACCGTTCTCGCCGGCGCCGGGTCTCAGGGATGGCCACCGTCCTCAACGGGCCGCTCGCCCGACTCGTCTTCAGCGCCGCGTTCCTCGGCGCGACCCTGTTTCCGTTCGCGAAGATTTGCCTCGGCTGCTAGGCGAGGGAGCGACTCCTCAGGCGGCGATGCGACCGAACCTGCCGCCGACCCCGAGCGCGACGAGCAGCCGCTCGCAGGGTTTGACCCGCGAGCATCGGACGAGGATTCCGCGCGAAACGGATTCGGCCTCGGGCGGTCCTAGATACGTGACCGCAACCACCTGGCGCCGGCTCAATCGAAGGCGCGACCACCGCTGGGCCGCGCCGCGGTTCTCGGACTACCTCGACGGCGAGCTGGGCGGCGACGAGGAACGGCGCCTCGCTCAGCACGAGGAGCTCTGCCACGAATGCGCGCGCCTAATGCGAACGCTCCGCGTCCTGCTCGCGATCCTGCCCTCGCTTCGGGTGCCCCCGCCTGCGACACTTGATGTCGCGGAGCGGAGGGGTGAACGCGTGCGAGCCCTGATCGAGGAGTGGAGTTGAGCCTCTGCCACTCGATCGCTCGGAGCTGGTTGGCGGCGAACGCCGGGGCCCGGACTGTCACGCTTGAACGAATGAGCCCCGCCGCCACAGAGGGGGAAGCCGCGCTGATCGAGCGAGCGCAGGCGGGCGACCGCGCCGCATTCGAGGAGCTAGTCCGCCGCCACGCGGACCACCTCTACGCCGTGGTCATACGCTTCGTCGCCGACGGCGCTGAGGCCGAGGAGGTCACGCAGGAGGCGTTCCTTCGCGCGTGGCGCAGCATCGGCCGCTTCGAGGGGCGCTCGCGCTTCTTCACCTGGCTCTACCGGATCGGGATCAACGAGGCCAAGAGGCGCGCCGCGCGCCGCCCGTCGGCGACCGTGGTCTCGCTCGACGACGAGCCGATCCCCGAGGCACCCGACTGGAGCGAGGCGCCCGAGACGAGGCTGCGACAGCACGATCTGCGCCGCGTGCTCGAGGAGGCGATCCGCGCCCTGCCGATCGAGTACCGGGCTCCCCTGATCCTTCGCGACGTCGAGGGCCTCTCGACCCAGGAGGCGGCCGAGGTGATGGAGCTCGGCGAAGCAGCGTTCAAGAGCCGGCTGCACCGGGCGCGCCTGGCGGTAAGACGCGCGCTCGATCAGTATTTCCTGGAGGAGGAAGGATGATCCGACGTTTCCTTGCCAGGCGCAGATACATGCGCGAGCATCGCTGGACGCACGCGCACCTCTCCGAGTACGTCGACCAGGAGCTTCGGCCCGGCGATGTCACGCGCGTCGAGGCCCACGTCGGGATCTGCCCGCACTGCCGCCGGGTGCTGGCGACGCTGCGGCGCACGCTGGAGGGCCTGCGGTCGCTCGGGGACCAAGGCGCGCCCGGGGTCGCGGATGCGGTCATCGAGCGCCTGCGGCACGAGCCCTGAACCCCTGGTCGCGCCTGGCCGGGGTCGACGACTGGCAGCTCCCGCTCGAGCGGCCGGCGCTGCGTCCGCGCTAGACGTCGTTGAAGAAGTTGAGCCCGAAGCGCTCGAGCAGCTTCTGCGCCTGGATGTTGAGCTGAAAGAGCTCGTTGGTGTAGACAAGGACTCCCATCGCGATCAGGATCACGCCTCCCGTGGCGATGATCGCCGCGTAGTGGCGCTTGATCGCGGCGATTGCGGTCGTCGCGCGCGAGAAGGCGAGCGCCGTGAGCAGGAATGGGATCCCCAGGCCCGCGGAGTAGAAGCCCAGAAGCAGGGCGGCGCGGCCGGCCGACTCCGAGAGCGCGGCGGCGCTGAGGATCGCGGCCAGCGTCGGGCCGACGCACGGCGTCCAGGCGATCGCAAAGGCGGCACCGGCCATCACCGGGCCTCCCCTCCCGGCCCGCCTGACCAGGGCGTCCACGTGCCATTCCCGGTTGAGCCGGGCGACGAACATGCTGGCGACGAACAGCACGCCCATTGCGACGATCACGGTGCCGGCCACCTTGTTCAGCAGCTGGCGGTTGTCCCGCAGGGTTTCGCCGATGCCGGTCGCGGTGAGGCCGAGGAGGACGAAGATCGCCGAGAAGGCCGCGATGAACAGCAGGCTGGGCCAGAGCACGCGGCGCCAGCCGGCCCGCTCGATTTTCCCAGGATCGACGCCCGCCACGGCCGAGAGATAACCCGGCACCAGCGGCAGGACGCAGGGGGAGAGAAACGACACGAGCCCCGCCGCGAGCGCCGCGAAGATGCCGACTCCGGCTGCTGGGTCGCTCGCCACGCCCAGGGCCTCCTATCCGCGGAGCAGATAGTTGTGGATGTCGGCGTTGAGTGTGCCCTCGTCGGGGTACGCGCCGTTGCGCACGAACACGATCTCGCCTTGCTTGTCGATGAACCACGTCGTTGGCGAGAAGCCGGCCCAATCAAGCGAGGCGACAGCCTCGGCATCCGGGTCGAAAATGCTGGGATAGGGCACCGGGAACTCGCGAAGAAACTGCTCCGCGGCGTCGCGGTCGTCATGGATGTCCACGCCGAGGAATGCGACCTCCTTCGCGTGCTCGTCGGCGAGCTCGGCAAAGAACGGGAACTCGGCACGACAAGGCGGGCACCAAGAGCCCCACTGGTTGACGACGATCGGATGGCCCCGCAGGTCCGAGAGCTTCGCCTCCAGGGCCTCGGTGGAACCGTCGATGAGCTCGCTCGCCTGCGCGCGGTTTGTGGCGAGCGGCTTTGGGAGGTCCCCGGTCACCGCCGCGGGAGCTGGCGAAGCGGTCCCGCCGTCCGCGCCCCCCTCGGTGTCCGAGCCACAGGCAGCGATCGCGACCGCCGCCACCAGCGCCAGGAGCGCGAGGAGCAGGCGTCGACCGAGCCTCGGCTTGGCCATCTGACCTATGACCCGGGCGGTCGATGGGGCGATTCAGGGAGCCCCGGCTGCGCACGCCCGACCGCGAGCATGAATCGCCTGCCGGGCGGGGAGGTCAACGAGTAGAGAGGCCCGAAGCTCCGAGGAGGTGATTCCGTGAGGGGCGTCTGGAACGGAGTTGTGCTCGCGGAGAGCGACGAGACGGTCGTCGTCGAAGGCAACCACTACTTCCCGCCCGAGAGCGTCGACTTCACGCACCTGAAACCGAGCTGGATGCGGTCGGTGTGCTTCTGGAAGGGCATCGCGAGCTACTACACGGTCGAGCCGGGAGGTGAGCGCAACCGCGATGCCGCCTGGACCTACCGCCACCCGCTCCCCTGGATCCGGAAAGATCCGCGAGCACGTCGCCTTCTGGAACGGGGTCGAGGTGCGCCCGTAGGGCGTCGCGCCAGTGGTCAGGGCGCCCGATGCGGGTAGTCCGTATCCATGAGTGACCGAAGGAGGGAAGCGATGACCAAGGCCGCGATAGTCGTCCTCGCCGACACCGAGACCGCGGGCGATCTCGGTCGGGTGGTCAATGCCCTGAACACGGCGAAGGAGTTCAAGGAGGCCGGCGACGAGGTAACTCTCATCTTCGACGGGGCCGGGACCAAGTGGATTCCGGAGCTGTCGAACGGCCACAAGTACAGCGGGCTCTACGACGACGTCCAAGACAAGATCGCGGGCGCCTGCGAGTACTGCTCCAAGGCGTACGGTGTCCGCGAGCAAGTCGAGTCGAGCGGCGTGGAGCTCCTCGGCGAGTACGAGCACCACCCGAGCCTCCACGGCTATGCGGAGCAGGGCTATCAGGTGATCACGTTCTAGCCGCGTGCGCGGCGGCGCGAGCCTCTCCGAGCCGGGCGGCGAGGTCGCCGAGCGCGTTGACGAACGCCTCCGAGAACGTCGGAAACGGCTGGATCGTGTCCCGCAGGATCTCGAGCGGGACCTCGCCGCGGATCGCGAGCGTCGCCTGCTGAAGCCACTCGCCCGCCTCCGGACCCACGGCGTAGGCGCCGGGCAGCCTCTCGCCGTCGGTGACCAGGGTGAGGAAGCCGGGGCGCTCGGCGTACTCGCGGGTGTAGGTCGAGGTGGGCGACGCCGGAGAGCTCCACGGTGCCGGTGGCTACGCCCTCCTGCTCGCCGCCCGCGGCGACCTGCGGGTCGGTGAACACGACCCGAGGCACCGCCCGGTAGTCGGCGCGCGCCGCCTCGCCGAACATGTCGCGGGCGGCGATCCTCGCCTGGTACTTGCCGACGTGGGTGAACGGCATGATCGCGGTGGCGTCGCCGATCGCCCAGATCCCGTCGGCGGCGCGCAGGTGCTCGTCGACCGGCACGGCCCCGCCTACGAGCCGGATGCGGACGTTCTCGAGGCCCAAGCCGTCGAGGCGCGGCCGGCGGCCGGTCGCAACGAGGAGTCGCTCGCCGCGTAGCTCGGCCCCGTCGTCGAAGCGAAGGACGTAGTGGTCGCCCTCCCGCTCCGCCGCGGACGCCGGGCTGCCGAGCCTCAGCTCAATCCCCTCCGCCCGCAGTGCCTCGGCGAGCGCCTCGCCGACGCCCGCAGCCTCGCGGGGCAGGAGCCGCTCGGCACTCTCGACGATCGTCACCGCCACGCCCATCCGTCCGAGCGCCTGGGCGATCTCGACCCCGGACGGCCCGCCGCCAAGGATCAAAGCGAGCTGGGGAGCTCCTTCACGCTGGTCGCCTCGCGGTTCGTCCACACGCCCTCGAGGCGGTCGAGCCCCTCGATCGGCGGAAACGCCGGCGCCGATCCGGTCGCGACGACGATCCTCTCCGTCTCATACTCCCGCCCGTCGACGCTCACGCGCCCGGGCCCGGCGATGCCATGGCCGCGCAGGAGCTCGATCCTGTTCTCGTCGAGCCACGCCACCTGCCCCGCGTCGTCCCAGTCGGAGACCATGAAGTCGCGCCACCCGAGCGCCTCGCCGACGTCGATCTCGCCGTCGATAGCCTCGCGGGCGCCCGGCGCCTGGCGGCGGCTGAGAGAGCCTCGCCCGGCCGAAGCAGCGTCTTCGACGGGATACAGGCCCAGTAGGAGCACTCACCCGCCACCAGCTCGTGCTCGACGATCGCGACGCGCAGGCCACCGTCGGCGAGCTCTCCGGCACAGACCTCGCCCGCGGGCCCGGCCCCAATCACGACTGCGTCGAAGCTCTCATCGCTCATGCTCGCTCCTCTGGTTAGGTGACAACTGCCTCCCCACTAGGACCGGGGCCTCTTCACGCCGGTTCACCCACCCGCCTGAATCGTCTCCCTGGTCGGGTGGTCAAAGCCCGGAACCCGACTCGCCGATCCAGAGGAGGTGCCGCGTGACTTTTGACACGAATTCGCTGCTGCGGGGGCTTGATGAACGACTCGCACGAGGCGTCGTCGCGGGGCTCGCCGCCGGGCTGCTGTTCCTGCTCGCGAACATGTGGTACGCGGACAGCCAGGACCTGCCCGCGGTCGCGCCGCTCTATGACATCTCGACGATCTTCCACTTCTCCGACCGGCCCGATCCCGTGCCGGAGAACGCGGTCATCGGGCTAGTCGTCCACCTCACCCTCTCCGCGGGCTTCGGGGCGGTGTTCGCGGCCTTGGCGCCCATGTTC
>JBKPFS010000165.1:0-12954 GCA_046728935.1 Actinomycetota bacterium
CCGACGCCGGCCAGCTCGTCCACCAGGCCGCCCAGCTCCGGCGCGGCGAGCGCGAGCTCTCGATCGCGGTGCTGACCGATGGGCAGCCCACCCACGAGTACGGCGTGGCGACCGTCGAGGGGATCGCGCGGCGGCTTCTCAGTGCGGCGGGCCGTTCCGCCGCGAATCGAGCAGATGGGCGATGACCCCCGCAGGCACCGCGGCGCTGGCGGTGAGGTGGTGGAGCGCGTGCAGGCCGACCCCGGCGGCGGCGTCGAGCGCCCCGCGCCTGCGGAGCAGCAGGGCGTAGAAGGAGCGGTTGAGCAGCACCAGCGCCGCCAGGGCGCCCAACGCCAGGCGCGGCCGGCGCCCGGCGAGCGCCCCGACGCCCAGGAGGCTGGCGGCAGCGCTCAGGCGATGACGCCAGCCGAGGTTGAGCGCGTCGCTGGGGCCGCCCGCCTCGAGTAGGAGCGCCACCCACGGCGTCCCCCGGCGGGCGAAGTCGGTGTGCACCATCTCGGTCAGGCTCCAGTCCTTCAGGTGCTTCCCCTGGACCGCGGGCTCGAGCTCGATCCGAGCCCCCGAGGCGGCGAGGCGCATGCCGAACTCGATGTCCTCCACGGAGGGGTGGGGGTAGCGCTCTGCGTCGAATCCGCCGACCGCCTCGAAGTCGCGCCTGCGAACCGCGCCGAGCCCGGCCCAGAAGGTGCTCGCGCGACCCGCGGCGGAGGTGTGGACGTGGTGATGCAGGAGGTTGCGGAAGGTCGAGACCGTCCCGGTCGCGGCGGGCGCGTCGTCGTAGGCGCCGAACACCGCGCTCAGCCCGGGGTCCGCGTCGAAGGCGGCTCGCAGGCGGGCGAACGCGTCCACGTGGGGGACCACGTCCGCGTCCACGAACACCAGCACGTCCCCGTTCGCGCGGGCGGCACCCGCGTTGCGGGCCGCGGCGGGCCCCCGACTGGAGGCCTCCGTGACCACGATCAGCTCCTCGGGCGGCTCGGCGGCCGCACGGATCGCCTCGGTGCAGCGCTCGAGGGAGGGCGGGAGGTCCGTCGCCGGGACGATCGCGCTCAGGCGCGGCATCGAGTGTCCTAGAGCCGGTCGCCGTTTCCGTCGGCGAGGTAGGCGCCGAGGACCCGCGCGAAGTCGCCGTCCGCGCGGACCGCCCCGTTCTCGATCCACAGCGCCCGCGCGCAGAGCCGCGCCAGGATGTCGTGGTCGTGGCCCGCGGCGATCACGATCCCGCCGGCGGCGAGCAGGTCCCGGGCGCGCCGCTCGAGCACGTCGCGAAAGCTGTGGTCGATGGCCTCGTGGACCTCGTCCAGGGCCAGGATCTCGGGCGCGGCGCTGTCGACGGCCGCGAAACCGAGCCGCGCGCGCATTCCCTGCGAGTAGCTCGAGGCGGCTCGCTCGAATGCCTCCCCCAGCCGGCTGTCGGCCTTGATCCGCTCGAGCGCCTCGCGCGCCTCGGCGCGCGAGAGGCCGGCGAGCACCGCCAGTAGCGCGGCGTTCTCCCTCCCCGTCAGCGCCTCCATCAGGCCGGCGTCGATCGAGAGCAGCGAGCCGATGCGGCCGCGCACCTCGACCCGGCCGGTGTCGGCCGGCATCACGCCGGCGATCGCGCGCAACAGCGTCGTCTTCCCCGCTCCGGTCGGGCCGACCAGCGCCACGCCCTCGCCGGGGCCGATCGTGACGCTCACATCCCGGAGCCCCCAGGTCTCCTCGCCGTGCCGGCGGATTCGCGCCAGGATCGGGCTCACGGGCCGGTGCTGGCGGTCGAACCCGAATCGCACCCCGAGGCCCTCGGCTTGAACGGCTACGCCCATCAGATCAGCTTCGCCAGGTGCCGCTGCTCGCGGCGGTAGAGGGGCAGCACGGCGGCGATCAACGCTGCAGCGAAGCCGAGCGGATAGAGCAGTTCCCACGCGGCCGGTGCCTGCCCGTACAGCAGGGCGTCGCGGTAGGCCTCGAAGAGCCCGGTCGCAGGGTTGATCTTGACCAGGTCCTGGGCCCTGCCGTGGATCTCCGACAGGGCCACCAGGCCGGGCGCGAGGAAGTAGATCGTGCGCACGAAGCTCACCGCCAACGGCCGGAGGTCGCGAAACCAGAGCCCGAAGATGAAGGCCGGGTAGGAGCAGGCGATGGCGAAGAGCACGGTGACGGCGAACGCGGGTACGAGCCAGAGGACGGCGGGGGTGGGCGCGATCCCGTAGACGGCCATCATCAGGGCCAGGAGGACGAGGCTGGCGCCGAAGGCGGCCGTCTCGGTGAACGCCACCGAAACCGGCACCAGCGCGCGGGGGAAGCTCATGTTGAGGACGATCGAGCGCCTGGTCACCGGTGCCCCGAGCGAGTTCACCACGGTCGTCATCAGGAGCTGGAACGGGACCACCGCGCAGGCGACGCTGAGTCCCGGCGCCCGGCCGCCGCGATCGAGCACGACCGCGATCAGCACGAGGTAGACGCCGGTGAGCGCGAACGGGTCGAGGAGCCACTTGGCGAATCGCAGGCCACCCCGCCCGTACCGGTCGCGGAGGTCGGCGGCGGTGAGCGCGAGCAGGACCTCGAGGGCCCGGGACGACCTCGC
The DNA here is from genome assembly GCA_046728935.1 of Actinomycetota bacterium. Lineage (GTDB taxonomy): Bacteria > Actinomycetota > Thermoleophilia > Solirubrobacterales > 70-9 > DATAFO01. Next base: position 2,567 of record JBKPFS010000165.1, read on the forward strand.
GGCCAGGCGCCGGAGCCGCCCGGCGCGGTCGGCTACAGGGACCTGCGCTGAGTCTCGAGTGGCGAACGCTTCTCGCTCGATCCCGGCTGATGATATGCACGCCGCAGGGGCAAATCTGCGCGCGTGCTGGGCAACGCTCCGCGTGCCGTCGACCCCGCGCTGAGGCCGATCGCCCGCTACCTCGACGCGGACAAGATGGGCCATCTCTGGATTCGCAACACGATGCGGCTGGCCGAGCGCTACAACGGGCTGCTCTCCGGCCGCTACCAGCGCCGGCGCGGAGCACGAAACCGTCCTCCATCCGCGGCCAGTCCGCCCGGAGTCCCCCGTTCTCCGCGGCGAGCTCGGCGCAGTGCTCGCGCCAGAGCTGCTTATAGCGATCGTCCACGGGCGCGATCCCGGCGCGCTCCGCGATCACCTCCTCGCCCTGCTCCAGCCGCTCGTCGAGATGCGGCAGCGACCCGGACTCATCGCGGTCGTTTCGCTGAGCGCGGAGCGCTTGGGGTCGGCGACCCGCGCGGGGGGCCCGCTGAGGAGTTCGAACTCCCGGCCGCACGCCTCGCTGATCGCGGCGAGCACCGCCCTCGTCGCCTCGAAGACCTCGGGGCCGGTCCCCTCTCCGTCGAGGATCCCGATCACCGCGGCGCGGCCGTCGGCGAGCCCGGAGGGGTGGCGGCCCTCCATCGAGGCGGTCCAGCTGCTCATCGGCCCCGACGATAATCTCTCCGCCTTGCGAGGGCCCCGCTCGGAGGAGCCAGAGTGATCGCGGTTCTGGGTGCCGGTCCGGCCGGGCTGACGGCGGCGCACGTGCTCGCCAGCCGCGGCGCGCATGGCACGGTGTTCGAGGCCGACGGCACGGTTGGTGGAATCGCGAAGACCGTCGAGTTCGACGGCTATCGCTTCGACCTCGGAGGACACCGCTTCTACACCAAGATCGCCCCCGTGCAGAGCCTCTGGGAGGAGACGCTGGGCGACGACTTCCTCACCCGCTCCCGGATGTCGCGGATCTACTACCGCAACCGGCTCTTCAACTATCCGCTGCGAGCGCAGGATGTCTTCCGCGGCCTCGGGGTGGCGGAGTCGGTGCGCTGCGCGCTTTCGTATGTGTACTGGCGGCGGCGTCTGCGCGATCACCGTCCGGCCAGCTTCGAGGAGTGGGTCACGGCTCGCTTCGGCCGCCGCCTCTACGACGCCTTCTTCCGCTCCTACACCGAGAAGGTATGGGGGATCCCCGGGTCCGAGATCGGGGCGGAGTGGGCTGCGCAGCGGATCCAGAACTTCAACCTCTGGGCCGCGCTGCTCGGCGTCCTCGGGCTGCGCAGCGGCCACGCGCCCACGCTGATCGAGGAGTTCCGCTACCCGCGCCTCGGCCCGGGCCAGATGTGGGAGGAGATGGCGCGGCAGGTCGGGGCCCAGGGGATACCCGTCCAGCTCAACCGGCGCTGCGTCGCGATCCGTCACGCCTCGGGCCGCGCGGAGTCGATCGTGCTCTCCCGGGACGGAGACGAGGTCGAGGTCCCGACCGACGGAGTCCTCTCGAGCATCGCTCTGAGCGACCTCGTACTCAGCCTCGACCCGCCCGCGCCGGAGGACGTCCGCGCCGCGGCTCGCAGCCTCCGCTACCGAGCGCTGTGCCTGGTGGCCGTGATGACCGACGAGGCCGAGCCATTCCCCGACAACTGGATCTACATCCACCAGCAGGGTGTCCAAGCGGGCCGCGTGCAGAACTTCGGCGCTTGGAGCCCGGACCTGGTCCGCGCCGGGTCGACCTGTCTCGGGGTGGAGTACTTCTGCTTTGAGGGGGACGAGATCTGGCACATGGACTCCGACCGCGCGGTCGAGCTGGCGATCGGGGAGCTGTCCCAGCTCGGGCTCGTCGATCCCTCCCGGGTCACGAACGGCGTCAAGATCCGCGTCCCGCGGGCCTATCCGATGTATCGGGGGTCGTATCGAGAGGCCGTGGCCGTGATTCGTGGCTATCTCGATCACTTCGAGAACCTGAAGACCTTCGGCCGCAACGGCCTGCATCGCTACAACAACCAGGATCACTCGATGTGGACCGCCGCGCTGGCGACGCGCAACCTGCTCGACGGCTCCAGCTTCGACGTCTGGTCCGTGAACACGAGCGACGATTACCTCGAGGCAAGCGGTCTCAGCGGGGGCCTGGCCGAGCTCCCCTCGCTCGACTAATCGACCAGCCCATGCGCCCGCCCGCCCGCGCATCGATCGCGAAGGGCGGGGCGGTGGCGGTTGCCGTGGTCGGCCTGGCGCTGCTCGTGGTGCCGTACTTCGCGCCGTCCAGCGACGCCTACAACGCGCTCGCCTGGGGAGACACCCTCGCGGATGGCGAGACGCCGGACTTCGACGCGGGTCCGGTCAAGCACCCGCTTCAGATCGCCGTCGCGGCGGCGCTCTCGCCGCTTGGGGCTGACGGGGCGCTCGACCTCTACCGCCTCCTCTCGGTGCTCACCTTCGTAGGTCTTCTGTACGCCACCTACCGCGTCGGGCGGGCGCTGTTCTCGCCCGCGATCGGGCTCGCGGCGGCCGGGCTCGTCCTCACGCGACCCGACGTGATCCTGTTCGCCACGAGTTGCGACCGCGAGGTCCCCCTCACCGCGCTCGTCCTGCTGGCGCTCGCGCTGGCGATCGAGGACACCGAGCGCCACTGGCCGGCGGCGATGGCATTGCTCGCCGCCGCCGGCCTCCTTCGCCCGGAGGCCTGGGCGCTGTCGCTCCTCTACGCGGCCTGGCTCCTGATCGGTCCGCCAAAACGGGCAGGCCTCGAGGCCCGCCGCGGCGCGGTCGTCGCGATGGCGCTCATCGCGCCCGTGGCGTGGGCGCTCTTCGACCTCGCGCTAACGGGCGATCCGCTCGACACCTATCGCTCACTGACCACTGGCGGCGACGCGCCGGGGGACACGGGCGGCTTCGGGACAGTGGGCGGGGGCGGGGACGGGCGCATACCGATCGACATCTACCTGAGTGTCCTGCGCAGGGGGATCCCCGGCGTGATCGGCTGGCCGCTCGCCGCGCTCGGGACGGCGGCGGCCGGATACGCCCTCTGGCGGAACCGCCACGGACGCGGTGAGCCGCCGGATCCACTGCTCGCGGTGGTGTTCATGGTCGGAACGCTGCTCGCGGTGTACGTGGTTCTGGCCGTGGCGGACGCGGTCACCGCGCCCAGATTCCTGCTTACCGCCGCGGTCGGGCTCGTGATCCTGGCGACTGCGCTGCTGGTGCTGCCGCGCACCAGGGCGCTGGCGATCGTTCTGGTCGCCGCCGGCGTGGCGATCGCGGTCGCCTTGCCGGGCGACCTGGAGGAGGCCGTCGACACGCTTGATCTTCAGAGCACGCGAAACGACCGCGATGCCGACCTGGCCGACCTCGCCTCCCGCCCCGACGTCCAAGCCGCGGCCCGAAGCTGCCACGGGCTTTACTTCGTCAGCGACTTGCGCAGCTTCGCCAACCGGGGGGGCGCGCTGGTCGCACCGAGGTTGGGGCTCGACCCGGGTGAGATCGCGCTCCGGCGCCGGGTGCGGTTGAAGCGCGGCGAGGCGGCTTTCAGCGCCGGTGTGCGTCCGCCGGCCGGGAAGCGCCTGGCGTCGGACGGGATCTGGACCTTCGTCAGTCGCTGCGGCGGTTCCGGCGCTCGATCGGAATCTTGACCCGCCCCTCCGGGAGCATCTCGGGCGGGTCGTACGCGCCGTAGGGCACGATCTCCGGCCGCAGCGAGCGGCGCACGCGCTCCAGCTCCTCCTCCATCTGCTGCTCGAGCTTCGCGGCCCGCCTTCTGATCCGCGACATCTGCGTCCGCACGCGGTCGAGCTCTGCCTCGAGCTCGAGCACGGTCTCCACGCCGGCCAGGTTGAGGCCCTCGTTTGCGGTCATGCGCTGGATCCGACGCAGCCGCTCGACGTCCTCGTACGAGTACAGTCGGGTGTTGCGCGGCGAGCGCTTCGGCGTGATCAGGCCGCGCGCCTCGTACATGCGCAGCGTCTGGGGATGCATGTCGGCGAGCTCGGCGGCGACGGAGATCATGAACACGCCGCGATCGCGATCGATCTCGGCGCCCTCAGCGAATGCTTCGCGCCGGTGCCTGGGTCGCTTGTCCTCCGAAGCCATTCGCGCCTCCTTCCCGCTAGGTTCGCGCACCGCCCGGATCGACCCGACGCGCCGCCCGCAACAGCCGCTCGCGCGGGTCGTGGTCGTTCATCGCCTTGGAGAACTCCTCCAGGGCGCGACGCTGCTCGGGCGTGAGGTCGCGCGGGACCTCCACCTCGAGCCGGTAGAGGATGTCCACGCGGCCGCGGTTCCGCGCGCGGGGCGGACCCTCGCCGCGCAGACGCTGGACGGTGCCGTGCTGGGTCCCGGCCGGGACCCGAATCCGCTTGGTCCCGTTCAGGGTCGGCACCTCGACGGTGGCGCCCTGGATCGCCTCGGCGATGGTGATCGGAACGGTGACCTCGAGGTTGCCGTCCTCGCGCTGCTTGAACACCGGCGAGGGCTCGACCCGCGTGATCACGTAGAGGTCGCCGGGCGGCCCACCGCGGGGACCGTCCTCGCCCTTGCCGGCGATACGGATCCGGGTGCCGTCGCGGACGCCGGCCGGGATCCGCACCCTGTAGCGCTTGCGCTGCTGGGTGAGCCCCGAGCCGCCGCAGGTCAGGCACGGATCCTCGATCACCTGACCCGAGCCGCCGCATCGCGGACACGGCTGGCTGATCGAGAAGAAGCCCTGGCTCTCGGAGTCGATGCCGCGTCCGCCGCAGCGCGGGCAGGTGATGGGCGCGGTGCCGGGGCGCGCGCCCACGCCGCCGCAGGTCCTGCAGGTCGCCTGCTTGGGGACCGTCACCGAGAGCTCCGTGCCGGCGATCGCCTGGTCGAAGGAGAGCTTCACCTCGGTCTCCAGGTCCCGCCCGCGCACCTGCTCCTGGCGGCTCGGCCCGCCTCGACGGCCGAAGAAGGTGGAGAAGATGTCGCCGATGTCCGAGGCGAAGGCGCCCGGCCCCGCGCCCCCGCGCCCGCCGAAGCCGGCGAACATGCCGCCGGCGTCGTACTGCTTTCGCTTCTCGGGGTCGGAGAGGGTGTCGTAGGCGCCCTGGATCTCCTTGAATCGCTCCTCGGCCTTCGGGTCGCCGGGGTTGCGATCCGGGTGGTTCTCGCGCGCCAGCTTCCGGTAGGCCTTCTTGATCTCCTCCGGCGACGCCTTGCGCGAGACGCCGAGGACCTCGTAGAGATCGCGTGCCATCGCCGCCCCCCTACTCGCTCACGACCACGCGCGCCGCGCGCAGCACCTGGCCATCGAGCCGGTAGCCGCGCTCGAGCGTCTCGACCACCATCCCGGGGTCGGTGCCCTCCTGGGGCTGGGTGGAGAGCGCCTCGTGCCACGTCGGATCGAAGGGCTCTCCGATGGGGTCGTAGGCCTCCACACCCGCGCGCCTAAGCGTCTCCTCGAGCTCGCGAAGGACGAGCGCTACGCCCTTTGCCAGCTCCGAGTCGTCCTCGGCGGCCTTCAGCGCCCGCTCCAGGTTGTCGACGATCGGGACGAGCTCGCGGGCGAGCTTCGCCGTGCCGCGGCGCTCGGCCTCCGCTGCGTCTCGTGCCGCGCGCTTGCGGTAGTTCTCGAAGTCGGCCTTGGTCCGCTGGGCCAGCTCGAGGTACTCGTCGCGCTCGCGCTTGGTGTCGGCGACGAGGGCATCGAGATCGGCGTCGACGGCTGCCGCGGACTCGTCCTCCGCCTCGGTTGGCGCCTTCTTGCCGGTATGCGGCAAAAAGGCGCCAGGACCACCGGTCTGCTCCCGGCCTTCCTCCTCTACTTGCTCGGCGTCCGCAGCGCCGGCCGGCTTTCGGTCGTTCCAGCCGTCTGGTGCCCCCGCGGGCTTACGAGCGCTCGTCATCGACGACCTCCGCGTCCACTACCTCCTCCTCGGCCTCGCCGGCGGCGTCCGCGCCCGCGCCGTCCCCGGCAGCGGCCTGCTGCTCGGCAGCCGCCTGGTAGATGTGCTCGGAGACCTTGTGGAAGGCGGACTGAAGGGCATCCGTCTTCGCCTTGATCTCCTCGGCGTCGTCGGACTCCAGCACGCCCTTCACCGCTGCGATCGCGTCGTTGATCTCGCGCTTCGCGGACTCGTCGACCTGATCGCCGAGCTCGCCGACCTGCTTCTCCGCCTGGTAGGCGGCGTTCTCCGCGATGTTCCGCGCCTCGGCGAGCTCGCGCTGCTTGCGGTCCTCCTCGGCGTGGGCCTCGGCGTCCTTGATCATCCGCTCGACCTCCTGCTCGGAGAGCCCGGAGCCGCCCTTGATCTCGATCTTCTGCTCCTTGGCGGTCCCGAGGTCCTTCGCGGAGACGTTGAGGATGCCGTTGGCGTCGATGTCGAAGGCAACCTCGATCTGAGGCACGCCGCGGGGCGCCGGCGGGATGCCGGTGAGCTGGAACTTGCCCAGCGACTTGTTGTAGGCGGCCATCTCGCGTTCGCCCTGGAGCACGTGGATCTCGACCGAGGGCTGGTTGTCGTCCGCGGTCGAGAAGATCTCCGACTTGCGGGTCGGGATCGTCGTGTTGCGCTCGATCAGCTTCGTCATCACGCCGCCCTTGGTCTCGATGCCGAGCGTTAGCGGAGTGACGTCGAGGAGCAGCACGTCCTTGACGTCGCCGGCCAGGACGCCCGCCTGGATCGCGGCGCCGATCGCCACCACCTCATCGGGGTTGACGCCCTTGTGCGGGTCCTTGCCGACCAGCTCCTTGACCTTCCCCTGCACGGCCGGCATCCGGGTCATGCCGCCGACCAGCACCACGTGATCGATGTCCGGAGCGCCCGCATCGGACAGCGCCTGCTTGACGGGCGAGACGACCCGCTCGAGCAGATCGCCGGTCAGCTCGTTGAGCTTCGCCCGGCTCAGCTTCATCTCCAGATGCTTAGGGCCGCTGGCGTCGGCGGTGATGAACGGCAGGTTGATCGAGGTCTCCTGCGTGGACGAGAGCTCGATCTTCGCCTTCTCCGCCGCCTCGTAGAGGCGCTGGAGGGAGTTCTTGTCCTGAGACAGGTCGATGCCCTGGTCGCGCTTGTACTCGCTGACCATCCACTCGACGATCGCCTTGTCCCAGTTGTCGCCACCGAGGTGGTTGTCACCCGCGGTCGCCTTGACCTCGAAGACGCCGTCGCCGATCTCGAGGATCGAGACGTCGAAGGTGCCGCCGCCGAGGTCGAAGACGAGGATCGTCTGGTCGGACTCCTCCTTGTCGAGCCCGTAGGCCAGCGCCGCCGCCGTCGGCTCGTTGATGATCCGCTTGACGTCGAGGCCCGCGATCTTCCCCGCGTCCTTCGTCGCCTGACGCTGATCGTCGTTGAAGTACGCGGGAACCGTGATCACGGCCGAGTCGACCGTGTCGCCCAGCTTCGCCTCGGCGTCGGACTTGAGCTTCTGAAGGATCATCGCCGAGATCTCGGGCGGCGAGTACTGCTCGCCGCGCACCTCGACGCGGACGTCGCCGTTCGGCCCCGCCACCACCTTGTACGGGACGATGGTCTCCTCCTCCTTCACCTCGGCCTCCTTGCGGCCCATGAAGCGCTTGATCGAGAAGACCGTGTTCTCGGGGTTCATCACGGCCTGGCGCTTGGCCACGGTGCCCACGAGCCGCTCCGCGGAGTCGGTGAACGCGACCACCGATGGGGTCGTCCGACCGCCCTCAGCGTTCTCGATGATCTCCGACTCGCCGCCCTCGAGCAGGGCCATGGCAGAGTTCGTCGTTCCCAGGTCGATGCCGATCGTCTTCGCCACTTTCGAAGTCTCCTCCTACAGGTCGTTTTCTCAGGAAATCTGAGTCTGAGGCTAGCAGATCTTAATCACGGGTCAAGGGGGTTGAGGGTCACAAACCGGTGGCTCTGACGCCGGCACCAGCGCACGGCCCCGGAGCGCCGGGTGGGAGAACCGCAAACCGGCGGCTCTGACGCCGGACCGGCGGACGGCGTCGGAGCGCCGGGTAAGAGCCGCCGATTATTGCTGGGGGCAGGGTTCCGGCTCGGGCGTCTTCGCGGTGGCCGTGTCGAGCGTCGGCCCCTTGTCGATCTGGGCCGCGTAGGCGGCGACGAACTGAGCCGCCAGCTTCGCGTCCTCGCCCTCGAGGATACCCTTGGGCATCCGACCCCCGATCCCGCACGTGACGGCGGTGATCACGCGCGAGTAGATGCCCTCGTACTGATCGGCGTTGTTGGCGCCGGAGGTGACCAGGAGGTCATCGAGGTTCGGGCCCACCACGCCGTCGATTCCGGCGGCGGCGAGCGTGTGGCACTGCGCGCAGTTGGTGGATACGAGCTCCTTCGCCGGCTCGTCGCGCGGCGCGACCTCGACGATCGCCGCGTCCTCCTCGCCCTCCTTGCCCAGCGCCAGGAAGGGGAGCACGAGCACGCAGACGACGGCGAAGATCCCGAAGACGATGAAGGGCGTCTTGCTCATTCGATCCACGCCGGGCCGGTCCCGAGGGACCGAACTCCGGGGCGCGGAGATACTACCTTCGCGCTGACACTGCCGGAGGGAGTAGGGTAGTAGCGGTTCGGTCCCCGCGCTATACCTATTGAGCGCGGCCCATTTGCACACACATGGGAGCGCAGTAAGCGGCCGGGTACGCGGCAGCGGCGGGATGCCCCAGGGCCTGATCCGACGAAGGAGGCGTCCATAACGTGGCAATGACGGTTGACCGTGGCGTCGAGACCCAGGAAGGCATCCCAGAGCCGACCGAGGCCGAGCGCGAGGTGGCGGACTTGCTGCCGATTGGAGCCGACGAGCGGGCCGCGCGAGATGCGCTCAAGCGGGTGCCGCTGTGGTTCCACACCTTCTCTCTCGACGGCGACTCGCTGTACACGCCCGGCGTCGCCCGCGACCATCGCTACAGAGTCCCGGCCATCCCGGAGGACCTTCGCGGCAAGAGCGTGCTCGACGTCGGCACATTCGATGGCTTCTACGCCTTCCTGGCGGAGGCGCGGGGAGCCGGCCGTGTGGTGGCGGTCGACAACGAGCAGTACCGCGAGTGGGTGCGGGCGCGATGGGGCGTCGAGCTGGAGGGCGGTGAGGGTTTCCGCGCGATCGCGGGCCTGCTCGACTCGGGAGTCGAGTACCTGAGGCTCGATGCGTTCGAGCTCGAGGTCCTTCGTGGGAGGTTCGATCTGATCCTCTGCTTCGGCATCCTGCATCGGGTGGAGAATCCACTCGGGCTGCTCCGGGTGCTGCGGCGACGCCTGGCCCGCGGTGGCCGGGTGCTGGTGGAGACGTACGGCGTTGCGCAGGTCGCGCTCGAGGACGAGGCCGCGATCCACGTCTACGAGCCGGGCCAGGTGTACGCTCGAGACGAGTTCGTCTACTGGGGGTTCACGAGGGAGGCCCTCGGCCGGCTCGCCCGCCATGCCGGGTTTGCGGGCGTGGAGATCATCGCCACGCCGATCGTCGATGCTCACCCGCGAATCCTGACCGTACTAGTGTGAGCTGATTCACACGACGGCCACACTGCGGTGACAAGCACGTAACACCTACGGCGAACGCGGTTAGTGCCATGTCTTGCGCATGGATCCGCCCCCGCTCTACGCCCATAGGCTTGGACGCGCCTACGGCCCCGACTCGTCGAGGCAGGCCCTCGCCGGCGCGCTGGCCGCCGGTGCGGACGGGCTCGAAACCGACGTTTGCCTGACGGCGGATGATCAGCTCATTCTCCTCCATGATCCGCTGCTCAGGCTCGGCACGACGCTCGATGGCTGGGCGCACGAGCGCCGGGCCGGGGAGATCCTTGCCTCCCACCTCCGCGACGCGACCGGCGCGCCCACCGACGAGCGGCCACTCTCGCTCGACGAGCTGCTCGCATCGGTGCCCTCCGATCTGCCTCTGCAGATCGAGGTCAAGGCGCACGCCGATCCCGAGCTCGCGGAGCGCACAGCGCGGATCATCTGCGAACGTGGGCGCCGGGGCCGGGAGCGCGCGCGGATGGAGGTGATCAGCTTCCACTCTGCCGCGGTGGCGCTCGCGGCGGCTCAGGGCTTCCGCAGCCGGCTTGTGGTCCATGCCGATTACACGCCGGAGGCGCTCGCGGCATGGGCGGCGGCACGCGGTGTCGCCGGCGTCTCGATCGAACACTTTCTGCTTTCGGAGAGGTTGGCCTCCGTGATGCGACTCGCCGGCCTCAGTCTCAACACCGGGACGGTAAACGCCCCCGAGCTGCTCGACCGAGTGGTCGAGATCGCTGCCCCGGACGCGGTCTGCACAGACCGCCCAGGAGAGCTACGGGTTGAAGCACAGGCGTTGGCGTCCGCGCCCGCCCCGGAGGGCGCCCCGGGCGGCGCGTAGCTCTTCGGCCCCCGCCCAGGCGTTGGCGCCGGCGGGCCACACCCCGCGGAGCCCCCCCC
>JBKPFS010000166.1:0-27017 GCA_046728935.1 Actinomycetota bacterium
GGTCCCGTCAGCCCGCACCAGACGCGGGAACCGGGGCGGTGAGGCGGGGTGGTGCGGGGCATCCGCTGCACCCGGCCGGGAGATCAGTCGTTCACGGACGGTCCCGGCGAAGATCCCAGATACGTCGAAGACGCCGCAAGCTGATGGCGAAAACGAGGGAGTTGTGATGCAGCGGACGACGACGATCAGCCTCGGCCTGTTCGCGGCCTGGGCTTGCCACGACCTCGAGGAACTCTTCACGATCCGCGAGACCTCGCGCGCGGTCGCTGCCCGGATGCCGGACTGGGTTCCGATCCCTGACGATGTGCGGCAGGACGGCCTCTCGCAGCAGCACGTGAATCTCGCGATCTCGCTGATGGGCGCCTACTTCGCCGGAGTGTCCGCCGTCGGCGTTCGCTCGCGCGGGCGCTCGCGCCTCTTTCGCGGCGCGCTACTCGCCTTCGGCCTGCACGGCTTCGGTCACATCGGCGTGACCGGCGCCCTGCGGCAATACACCACCGGCGTGGCGACCTCACCGACGATCGTGATCCCATACTGGCTCTGGGCGCGCCGCGCACTCGCCCGCGAAGGCCTTTCCGACCGTGACGGCACCGCGCCATGGGCTGCCGCCAGCATCCTCCTCATCCCCGCGGTCCATGCGGTGACACGAGTCCTCCTAGGCCGCGAGCGCCGCGCCGCCATGGGCCGACGCACCTGAGTCACGTAAGCGGAACCCCCAGCGGGACACCGCCCGCCGGCAGCCGCGTCCAGCGCCGCCCCGGTGCCGAGCCTCGCGGCCGTGCCGATTCTCCGGGCGTGTGGGCGGCTGCTGAGTGAACCACTCCGCCCTACACGACGCGACCCGAGCGCGCCACGGCAGTACGAGAGACGTCCCGCCGCCGCTTCCCGACTAAAGCAGCCGCCTCGACGCCTCCTTTCGACGGCCGCTCGCAACTGAGTTGGACGATCGGCAGGCGTCTCACCGCCGGCATCGCGAACGCTCGGATTGCCATGGCGAAGCGGGTGTCTGGGATCGAGACACCTCCTTGCCCAAGGGGATGCGGGCGTCTGCGACGTCTGCCGATAAAGACCTGCCGCAGGAGCCGTACCGCCCGGCCGCCCCGATATCCCAGGGCCGTCGTCAGGCTGGCGGCCCCGACCGTTTCCGGCCCGCGCGTGCCGGGTACGCCCAGTCCGATGGCGGTCGACCGTGACGAGATCGAGCGCCTGGTCGGGCTCGCCGACGAGGACGGCTGCGTCGAGCTCTCCGAGGTCGAGCGGGCGATCGACGCCCGCGAGCTCGATACCGACGACATCGAGGAGCTTCACGACGAGCTCGGCGCGCGCGGGATCAGGCTCCGCGACGACTGCGGTCGCGAGGCGCCGCCCACCGAGTACCGGCCGGAGGAGCTGGCGGGCGCGACGACCGACGCGATGCAGCTCTTCCTGCGCGAGGCGGGCCGGTACCCGCTGCTGACGCGCGAGCAGGAGATCGAGCTGGCCCAGGCAATCGAGCGCGGCGACCTGGAGGCGAAGGAGAGGCTGGTGAACTCGAACCTGCGGCTGGTCGTCGCGAATGCCAAGCGCTACCAGAATCGCGGCCTGTCGCTCCTCGACCTGATCCAGGAGGGAGTCCTCGGGCTGATCCGCGCGGCGGAGAAGTTCGATTGGCGTCGGGGCTTCAAGTTCTCCACTTACGCCACCTACTGGATCCGCCAGTCGCTCCAGCGCGCGCTCGACAGCCGCGCCCGAACGATCCGCATCCCGACCTCAGTGGCTCAGCTCGAGCGCAGGGTGGCCCGCGCCGAGCGCGAGTTCGAGGCCGAGCATGGCCGGCCGCCGACCGACGAGGAGTTGGCGCGGCGTGCCGACATCGATCCGGACGAGATCTCACGATTGCGCGAGGCGCCGCGCGCGGTGACGAGCCTCGATCGACCGGTCGGCGAGGAGGGGGAGACGACCCTTGGTGAGCTCCTGCCCTCGGCCGGGGCGCCCGTCGTCGAGGAGGTCGCGATCAGCCTGCGTGAGGAGGCCGTCCGCCGCGCCCTCGACAGGCTTCCGGAGGGCGAGCGGGAGGTCGTCAAGCTTCGCTTCGGGATCAACGGGGACGAGCCGACGTCCCTGGAGGGGGTGGCGCGCCGGCTCGACATCTCGCCGACGCGCGCGCGAGAGATCGAGCGGCGCGCGCTCGAGCGCCTCGCCGCCGAGCGCGAGCTCGAGGAGCTGGCCGCGGCCGCCTGACCCAGCCCGCCGCTTGCCTGCTCAGTGACCGTGCCGCTCGCCGGCCAGCAAGCGCAGGGCGTGCGGCAGGGCGTCGGCGATCGCGGCGCCGGCCTGCTCGATCGCGGGCGGGTTGCCGGGGAAGTTGACGATCAGGGTGTTGGCCCGGGTCCCCGCGACGCCGCGCGAGAGCATCCACTTGTCTGTGTGCTCGCGCGACGCGGCCCGCATCGCCTCGGCGATCCCCGGCGCCTCGCGCTCGATCACCGCCCGGGTGGCCTCAGGGGTGACGTCGTCCGGCGCCAGGCCGGTGCCGCCGCTAGTCAGAACGAGCTCGCAGCCGCCCTGGTCGGACCACCAGCGAAGCCGGCCCTCGATCAGCTCGCGGTCATCGGGGATCACCTCGTGCTCGACCGGATCGATGCCCAGGCCGCGAATGAAGGCGACGAGCGCCGGCCCGCTCTCATCGCTGCCATCCCCCGCCGCGACCGAGGTGGAGATCGTGATCGCCGCCGCGCGAGCGTCGCTCACCCGGTGCGCCTCCACTCGCCGCTTCGCCCGCCCGCCTTGTGCACGAGCTCGATCGCCTCGATCCTCACGCCGCGCTCAAGGCCCTTGACCATGTCGTAGACGGCGAGCGCCGCAACGGCGCAGGCGGTCATCGCCTCCATCTCCACGCCGGTGCGAGCGGTGGTCCCGGCCTCCGCCGAGATCAGCACCTGGCCGGCGGGGGCGTCCACGCGCGCATCGACGTCGACGAAGTCGAGCTCCAGCGGGTGCGCGAGCGGGATCAGCTCCCAGGTGCGCTTCGCGGCCTGGATCCCGGCCAGGCGTGCGGTGCCGAGCACGTCGCCCTTCGGGGCCTCTCCACGCTCGACCGCGGTGGCGGTGCCGGCCGACATCCGCAGCCTCGCCTCGGCTCGCGCGCGGCGCTCGGTGACCGGCTTTGCCCCGACGTCGACCATTCGCGCCCTCCCGCTCGGATCGAGATGAGTGAGCTGTGGGTGAGGATCGGTTCCCTCGACCCAGTGGCCGGAGTGCTCGCCGGCGATGATCTCGCGCTTCCAGATCGGCGCCTCGGCCTTGATCCTGTCGATCGCCTCGCGGGCTCCGGCGAAGGCCTCGGCACGATGGGCGGCGGAGACGGCGACGATCACGCTCGGCTCGCCGAGGGCGACCGATCCGGTGCGATGCTCGGCGGCCGCGGCCTCCAGGCCGTGCTGGGTGATGCAGTCGGTGAGGATGGACGCGATCCGGGCGCTGGCCATCTCACGGAAGGCCTCGTAGTCGAGCGCCTCGACGTCCCGGGTCGTGCCGCAGAAGACCACAATCGCCCCGGCGCCCGGCCTCCCCACAGCAGCGGCCAGGGCCGCGACCGAGAGCGGCTCGTCGACCACCCGCACGTGCACGGCGGGCTCCGGCGCGCCGCCGCTCACGGGCGGGATCAGGGCCAGCTCGTCGCCGGCCGCGAGCGAGGCCTGCTCGGGCGCGTACTCGCGGTTCAGGGCGGCGCGGACGGGCAGCCGGCCCATCAACTCCTCGAGCCCCGGCTCCCGGCCCACGGCCTCCAGGGCGTCGCCGATCGTCGCCCCGTCGGGCAGCTCGAGCTCGAGCGAGTCCCGCCCGGCCGCCTCCCGGAGGACCGCGAACAGCTTCACCTGGACCCTCATCCGGGAAATTATCCCCGCGGCAGCAGCTCGATCTCGACCTGCTGCCCGGCCCGCAGGCCCCCGCTGTCGGTCGGCATGATCGCGAGCGCGTCGGCGCCCACCATCGAGGTCAGCACATGCGAGCCCTGCTCCTTCGTCGGCACGGCGTGCCAGCCGTCGCCGTGCAGCTCCAAGCGGCAGCGGACCAGGTGCGCGCGGCCGGGCGCCTTGGGGTAGTCGGCGTCGAGGATCGCCGTGGCGGCGATCGTCCGCTCCCTCGCCCCGAGCATCGCCCGGATCGCCGGCCGGACGAACACGAGGAACGTCACCATCGCCGAGACCGGGTTGCCGGGCAGGCCGAACATCAATGGCCGCCCGGATGCTCCGCTTCGCGTCCGCTCCGGGCGGGTCGGTGGCGGGCCGACGCCGAACCAGGTCGGCTTGCCTGGCCGCAGCCGCACGCCCCAGAAGACCCGCTCGGCGCCTAGCTCGGCGAGCGCGGCGCGAACGTGGTCGTGCTCACCGATCGACACGCCGCCACAGACGATCGCCACGTCGGCGTTGAGAGCGCGGGAAAGGGCTTCGCGGGTTGCGCCGGGATCGTCCGCGACGATCTCCGTGGCCACCAGCTCGCCGCCGGATCGATCGACCAAGGCCGGGACCGTGTGGGCGTTCGAGTTGTGGACGCCACCGGGCGGGAGCTCCTCGTCGGGCTCGCGCAGCTCGTCGCCCGTGGTCAGGACGTGGACGCGCGGTCGCCTCGCGCAGGCAACGCTGGCTCGCCCGACCGAGGCCAGGACCCCCAGCTCGGCAGGGCCGAGGACCGTCCCGGCCTCGAGCACCACGTCCCCGACGCGGATGTCCTCTCCGGCGCGGCGGATGTCCCGCCCGGGCTCCACCTCGGCCACGACCTGCACCTCCCCGTCGGCCGAGGCGGTGTCCTCGACCCGGACCACCGCGTCGGCGCCCGCGGGCACCATCGCCCCGGTGGAGATCGCGATCGCCTCGCCGGCGCCCAGCTCGCGCCGGGCGGGGTGGCCCGCGCGCGACTCGCCCACGAGGCGGAGGCTCGCGGGGCTCTCCGCGGAGGCCCCGACCGTGTCCGCCGCGCGAACCGCGAAGCCGTCCATCGCGGAGTTGTCGAACCCCGGCACCGGGTCGGCGCTATCCACCGGGCTCGCCAGGACCCGTCCGAGCGCCTCGCGGAGCGGCACCTCCTCGGACGGCAGCGGCGAGACCCGCTCGAGCACCGCGCGCCGGCCCGTCTCGATCTCGATCAGCTCCGGGGTCATCTCAGTGGGAGTATCCGTGGATGAGACGCGCGACGGTAGGCGCCATCCTCGCCGGCGGGCTCAGCCGCCGCATGGGCGAGCCGAAGCCGATGCTCGAGCTGGGCGGGCGGACACTCCTCGAGCGCGCGGTCGCGATCGTGGGCGCCGCCGGGCTCGACCCCCTGGTCGTCGCGAAGCCCGACACCCCGCTTCCACGAGTCGGCGCGCGCATCCTCAGCGAGCCGTCTGAGCCGCGCCATCCCCTCACCGGCGTCCTCGCCGCGCTCAACGTCAGCGCCGGCCGCGGGGTGGTGGCGCTGGCCTGCGACATGCCGCTGGTGCCGCCACGCCTGGTCAAATGGCTGGCCGAGCTCGACGACGGGCCGGCGGTATGCGAGGTCGGGGGCATCCTGCAGCCGCTGCTCGCGCGCTATCCGGCCTCCTGCGTGCCCCAGATCGCCGCCTCGCTCGCCGACGGCGCCGCCGCCCGCGACGCGGCGCGCGCGCTGCGGCCGCGGATCATCGCCGAGCCCGAGCTGCGGCGGTTCGGCGATCCCGCCCGGATCGCGTTCAACCTCAACACGCGCGAGGACCTGGCACGGGCGGAGGCGCTCCTGGCGGGCAGGCCGCGCAGGCTCACTCAGCCGTGGGCTCGACGCTGACCAGCGCGTTGTAGTCCGGGATCCTCGCCTCCGGGGAGCGCCGCCCCGACTCGATCAGGGCGTTCCCCTCCGGCCAGTGGACCTCGACGTTGCCGGGGGCGATCTCGGCGAACCGCGCCCGGCCGTGAAGCTCCCCGACCTGGGAGCGGACGAGGACGCGCGCACCGTCGGCGATGCCGAGCCGCTCGGCGTCGGCCGCCGAGATCAGCACCGCGTCGCGCGCCGCCCCGGTGAGGGGATCGCTTCGCTCCTGGACCATGCTGTTGAACTGCTTCCCGCGCCTCGTCGCCAGCCGCAGACGGCCGTCGGCGGCGCCGCGCTCGTCCGGCGCGACCGCCGAGAAGTGCGCCTTGCCGTCGGGGGTGGGGAATTCCCAACCCGCGCACAGGTGAGGTCCGCCGTACTGGAACTGGTCGCCGCGCTCGCGCAGCCGCTCGATCCCCGCGTAGAGGGGCACCACGCGGGCGATCTCCTCGCGGATCTCCGGGGTGCCCTCGAACCGCACCCGGTCGGCGATCTCGGGCCGGGCCCTCGAGGCGAGCTCGGTCAGCACCTCCCACTCCGGCCGCGCCTCGCCGATCCTCGGCCCTGGGATCTCGGGGCTGAAGATCACTCGGCGCTCGGTGCTCGTCTGAGTCACCCCGCCGGGGATCTCGTAGCGCGTCGTCGCCGGCAGGAGCAGGGCCTCGCCGGCGGGCGGGACCAGCATCTGGCTCGAGAGCACGATGTCCATGTGGACCCGGAGCGGCACGCGCGCGAGGGCGGATCGCACGCGCTCGGGCTCGGGCAGGACCTCGAGGAAGTTGCCGCCGCAGGCCACCAGGGCGTCGAGCTCCCCCCGTCCCGCCGCCTCGAGCATCTCCGGCGCCGTCATCCCCGGCTCGGCCGGCACCTCGAACTCCCACTGCTCGCCGAGGCGCCTCGCGCCCTCCTCGTTCACCGGGGCGCCGCCGGGGAACCCGGTCGCGTAGCAGCCCATCTCGGCGCCTCCCTGCACCCCGGAGTGGCCGCGGATCGGCATCAGCCCGCAGCCCTCGCGGCCGACGAAGCCCTTCGCCAGGGCGAGGTTGACGATCGCGCGGACGTTGTCCTCGCCCCGATCGTGCTGGGTCACTCCCATGGACCAGACGAAGATGGCGCGCTCGGCCTCCGCGAGCAGGCCGGCGAACGCCTCCATCTCGACGCGCGAGCTGCCGGCGGCCCGCTCCAGCGCATCCCATTCGTTGCCCTCGAGCTGGGCGCGAAGCTCCTCGAAGCCGCTGGTGTGCTCGACGAGGAACCGCTGATCGACAGCGCCCCGCTCGATCATCGCCTTCATCGCGCCACACAGGAAGCCCAGGTCCCCGCCGACGTCGATCCCGAAGAAGCGATCGGTGATCCTGGTTCCGAACAGCGCGCTCTCCGGGTTCGAGGGCACCCAGTAGCGCTCCATGCCGGGCTCGCGATACGGGTTGACGACCGCGACCCTGGTGCCCGCCTTTTTCGCCAGGTGGAGGTACTTGGTCGTCACCGGCTGGTTGTTGGCGACGTTCGAGCCGATGAAGACGATCAGGTCGGTGCCGATCCAATCCCTGTACGCGCAGGTGGTCGCCGCCACCCCGAGCGCGTCGCGCAGCCCGTACGTGCTCGGGGAGTGGCAGACCCGCGCAGCATTGTCGATCGAGTTCGTGCCCAGCGCCCGCGCCGCCTTCTGCGCCGCGTAGTAGTTCTCGTTCGGCATCCCGCGGCTCGTGAGGTAGAGGCCGAGGCGATCGGGTGCCGCAGCGCGCACCCGCTCCGCGGCGAGCTCGAGCGCCTCGTCCCAGGAGATCCTGCGAAAGCCCGTCTCTCCCGCGCGGCGCAGCATGGGGTACGGGAGCCGCCCGAGGTCGCGAAGCTCGGCGCCGGAGCGATCGGCGAGCGCGTCGGCATCGGCAAGCAGCGCCGGGTCGAGGGCGGGCATCGTGTTCAGGCGCAGCAGCCGCAGGCGCGCGTTGCACACGTGCACGCCGTCGATCGTCCAATCGCGAAGCCCGCTGGTGCCGAGGGAGCAGCCGTCGCAGACCCCGCGGCTGAGGATTCGCCACGCGTAGCCGGCCCGGTCGCGGTTCTCCCACGCGGCGCGGAAGACCTCACCGTAGTTGTTCGGCCGCTGCTCGCCGATCCCGAACGGCTTCCAGCTCGCCCACAGCGAGGGCGTCGGTCGTCGCTTTGGCTTTCGAAGCATCCGCTCTAACTTTGGCGCATGAGCGAGCCCGACGATCCCCGGATGCTGCGAGCGGTCGAGCGCGATGGCGTCGTCGACCAGGTCGCCGTTGAGGAGCCGCTCGAGATCAGGGTCGAGGGCCGGCCACTGGCCGTGACCATGCGCACCCCGGGCCACGACGAGGAGCTAGCCCTGGGCTTTCTGTACGGCGAGGGATTGATCGATGGCCCGCGCGACGCCGGCCCGCCCGCCGACTTGGCCGCCAACGCGATCGAGGTAGCGGGGCCGCTGGAGCGCGATCCCGGCGAGCGCCGCTTCTACACGACCTCCTCATGCGGGGTCTGCGGCAAGGGGGCGCTGGAGCAGGTCGCGGTGCACGCGCCCTCGCTCCCCGCGGGCCCAACGGTCTCGCGCGAGCTGCTCGCCCGGCTGCCGGACCTCCTCGCCCAGCCCACCTTCGAGCGCACCGGCGGCCTGCACGCGACCGGCCTGTTCGATCCCGCGGGCGAGCTCCTGATCGCGCGCGAGGACGTCGGCCGCCACAACGCCATGGACAAGGTGATCGGCGCCGCCCTGCTCGAGGGACGCGTGCCGCTGCACGGCCTCGTGCTGTGCGTCAGCGGGCGCCTCGCCTTCGAGCTGGTTCAGAAGGCCGCCGTCGCCGGGGCGCCGCTTCTGGTGGGCGTCGGCGCGCCGACGTCGCTCGCGATCGAGCTGGCGCGCGACCGCGGGATGACCCTGTGCGGCTTCGCCCGCGAGGGGCACGTGAACGTCTACGCGGGACCGGAGCGCGTCGCCTAGCTACTCGCGGTCGTCGTCCCCGGACAGATATTCCGGGGTCGCGATCGTGAACGTGCCGAGCGAGATGAAGAGGATGATGAGCGCCACGCCAAGGATCCTGGTGACGGTGACGTTGAAGGCGAGCATCAAGACGATGCCGAGGACGAACGAGGCGAGCGTCGCCCGCAGCAGCCGCGACTCGTTCATTCGCCGTCTCCGCGCCGATCGCCGGCTGTGATCGGTCGGAACTCCGTATCGAGGCGACCCTGGAGCACCAGCCGGTAGAGCAGAGTGAGCGCCGGCACGAGCACCAGCAGACCGACCGCGACCGAGATCAGGAGCGCGACCAGGGTGGAATCCCCGGCGGCGGCCTGATCGAGGGTGAGCTCGCCGGGTAGGAAGTCGGGCCGCTGCGCCAGGGCCCATCCGGCGACGATCGCTCCCACGGCAGCGGCCGAGGTGAACCGAGCGATCGCGAATTGCCCCCGCCAGACGAGCGCCAGGGTGACGACGCCGGCGAGCGCGGAGGCGATGACCATCGCCAGGCCGCCGCCCGAGGTGAGGCCGTCGTACAGAGGATGTGCGTCCTCGTGGACCACGAACAGGCCGGCGATCGCCAGCGCTCCAGCGATCACCCCGGCGCCCAACGCGCGGACGCGGAACGCGCGCACGAGGTCCGTGAGGTCGGAGCGCTCCGCGTCCGCGGCCAGGAACACCGCGGCGACGTAGGCGCCGCTTGCCACCGCCAGCACCCCGATGAAGATCGAGGTGGCGCCGGTCCAGCTCGAGATCGCATCGCCGCCGCCCTCCGCGGGGACCTGGCCCGACGCGACGGCGCCGATCGTCGCGCCGAGGAAGAACGGGATCAGGACCGAGGCCAGGGCGAAGGTGGCCCCGAGCAGCCGCGCCTCGGAGATCGTCGCCGCCTCGCCGCGAAGGGCGAACGCGGCGCCTCGGAAGATGATCCCGACCCCGGCGAGGAAGATCGGCACGTAAAGGGTCTCCATCACCGGGCCGAAGGCGTTGGGGAAGGCGGTCCAGAAGACCACCAGGACGAAGATCAGCCAGACGTGATTCGCCTCCCAGACCGGCCCCATCGAGCGCTTCACGAGTCCTCGCAGCCGGGCGCCGCGCTCGGCACCGCCGGCTGTGAGGTCCCAGAACCCGGCGCCGAAGTCCGCGCCGCCGAGGATCGCGTAGGCGGTCAGGCCGAGCCCCAGCAGGGCGAGCGCGAGGTCCTCGAGGATCATCGCGTCCCCCCGACCTCGAGCTCGACCGGACGCCGCGCCAGCCGGCGGAGCAGGAAGAGCACGATCAGCGCGACCGCGAGGTAGACGATCGCGAGGGTCGCGTAGCCGATGGGGATGCCGTCGGCGCCGGTCACCGCCTCCGACGTGCGCATCACGCGATAGACGATCCACGGCTGGCGCCCGACCTCGGTGACGACCCATCCCGCGATCAGCGCGACGAGTGCCGCCGGCCCCGCCGCGACGACGGCGCGGTAGAACCAGGGCGATCGGGGCACCCGGCGCCGCCGCCACCACAGCACGAGGTAGCCGACCCCGAGCAGGGCCAGAGCGGTGCCGATACCCACCATCACCTGGAAGCTGTTGCGGACGATCCCGACCGGAGGGCGATCGCCCGCGGGCACGGCGTCGAGGCCCTCGATCGTCGCGTCCGGATCATGGTCGGCGAGCAGCGAGAGCCCGTCCGGGATCGAGATCCCGCCGTGGACCCCGCCGTCGAAGTAGATCCCGCCGAGGGTGAGGTCGGCCCCCTTCGTCGTCCGGTCGAGGCCCTCGAACGCAGCGAGCTTGGTCTGTTGCTTGTCGGCGACCGTGCGCGCCGCCCAGTCCCCGACCACGACCTGCATCGGCGCGGCGAGCGCTGCGACCGTGAGCGGCACGATCAGGGCGACCCGGTGGTAGCGATCGCGTTTGCCGTGCAGCCATGCCCAGGCGTAGACGCCGGCGACGAGGAACCCGACGACCAGGTAGCCGGCGAGGTACATGTGGACCAGCTCGTGCCAGAGGTTGTCGTTGAACAGCGCCGCGAACGGCTTCACGTCGGTCACCTCTCCGGCGGCGCTGAGCTCGAACCCGGTGGGGTTGTTCATCCACCCGTTGACGGCGATGACCATCATCGATCCCGTGATCCCGGTGATCACGATTGGAATCCCCATCAGGAAGTGGGCCCTCGGCGCGAGCCGGTCCCAGCCGTAGACGTAGATCGCGATGAAGATCGCCTCGATGAAGAACGAGAATCCCTCGAGGCCGAAGGCCAGCCCGAAGACCTCACCGAACCTCTCCATCCACCGCGGCCACAGCAGGCCGAGCTCGAAGGAGAGGATCGTCCCGCTGACGACCCCGACCGCGAACAGGATCAGCATCACCTTCGACCAGCGCTTGGCGACCGCCTTGTAGACCGGGTCGCCGGTCCGCAGGTGGATCCCGTCCATGAACAGGACGATCGCCGGGAAGGCGATGCCGAAGCAGACCAGCGGGATGTGGACGGCAAACGAGAGCGCCTGCATCTCGCGCGCCTCGAGCAGGTAGTCCAACTTGGCCCCGCATCCTCGCACGCCCGTCGCGACGGCAACGTCCTAGGGCCGCCTGCCGCTAGGTTGCGCACCGTTGGCGAGCGGCGCGCACTGGCAGAGATGGGTCCGTGGGTTCGAGGTCGAGCCGTCGCTCTACGCCGCCGACTTCGCCCGGCTCGGGGCGCAGATCGAAGCCCTGCTCGACGCCGGGGCGCTCGTCTTCCACTTCGACGTCGGCGACGGGCGCTTCGTGGAGCCGGTGACGATGGGACCGATCGTGCTGGAGTCGATCGCGCCGCTGATCCACGAGCGGCGAGGCATCGTGGACTGCCACCTGATGGTGGCCGACCCCGAGCACCACATCCCGCAGCTCGCCGCCGCCGGTGGCGACAGCGTCACGTTCCACGTCGAGGCGACCGATCACCCGGAGCGGACAATCGAGGCGGCACGCGCGCTCGACCTCGGGGTGGGGATCGCGCTCAACCCGGACACCGCCCTCGAGCGGATCCTCGACCCAGCGGAGGCGGCGGACTTCGTGCTCTGCATGAGCATCCATCCCGGCTACTCCGGACAGCGGTTCATGCCGGAGTCGCTCGAGCGGATCGCCTTCCTGCGCGAGCGCCTGCCCGAGCGCGTGCTGGTGCAGGTCGACGGCGGCATCGACGAGGCGAACGCGTCCGCGGTCGCCGAGGCGGGCGCGCGGCTGATCGTCGCCGGGAGCGCGATCTTCGGTGCGCCGGTCATCGCGGCCGCGTACCGGCGTCTTCGCGCCGACGTAGACTCGGCACGAGCGGAGAGTTAGTGCCTCGCCAACCGATCCAGACGTGACCTCTGAAGGCGCCCGCGGGGGCATCGATCTCGGCGG
The DNA here is from genome assembly GCA_046728935.1 of Actinomycetota bacterium. GTDB lineage: Bacteria > Actinomycetota > Thermoleophilia > Solirubrobacterales > 70-9 > DATAFO01. The sequence continues at coordinate 12,151 of JBKPFS010000166.1, forward strand.
GACGAAGATCCAGGCCGCCGTCGTCGACGCCGAGAGCCGAGTGCTGGGCGACGCTCGCGAGCCGACCCCTACCAGCGGCGGCCCCGCCGACGTGTCCGCCGCGATGGTCGAGGCGCTGCGTAAGGCGGCGGAGTCCGCCGGCGTCGAGCCGGCAGAGCTCGACGGTATCGGTGTCGGCGCTCCCGGCGCCGTGGATGCCAGCGGTGCCGTGTCCGGCGCCGTCAACCTGCCGGGATGGGAGCGCTCGTTTCCGCTCCGCGAGCAGCTCTCGGAGGCGCTGGGGACCGAGGTCCGGATCGGCAATGACGTCCAGGTGGCGACCGACGCGGAGTTCCGCCTCGGCGCCGCACGTCCCTACGACTCCCTGCTCGGAGTTTTCTGGGGCACCGGCGTGGGAGGCGGGATCGTGCTCGAGGGCCGCGATTGGGTCGGTCGCGGCGCTGCCGGCGAGATCGGCCACATGGTCGTCGAGATGGGCGGGGCCCGCTGTCCCTGCGGGCGCCGGGGCTGCATGGAGGCCTACGCCGGGCGCCGACCGATGGAGGAGGAGGCGCGCCGCCTTCACGAGGCGGGCGAGCACACCGTGCTCTTCAAGATCATGAAGAAGAAGGGGCACGACCGGCTCAAGAGCGGGGTCTGGGAGCAGGCCCTGAAGGAGGGGGACGAGGTGGCCGAGCGGCTGCTCGACCGCGCCGTGAAGGCGCTCGGCGCAGGGATCGCGTCGGCGGTCAACCTCCTCGACGTCGAGGCGGTGATCATCGGCGGCGGGCTCGGGGTGCGGTTGGGAGAGCCGTTTCGCGAGCGGATCGAGCGGCAGATGGCGAAGCACCTGTTCGTCGACGAGCGTCCGCCGGCGGTCCACGTCGCGGAGCTCGGGGACCTCGGAGGGGCGATCGGAGCGACGCTGCTCTTCGCCGAGGGGCCGGACGGCCAGCCGGGCAGCGCCGAGGCGCCCACTGCTTAGCGCCTAGTACGCATTTAGTATCCGAGCGTGCAGCTCGGCATGGTCGGACTCGGGCGGATGGGCGCCAACATCGTGCGGCGGTTGATGCGGGACGGCCACGAGTGCGTCGCCTACGACGTCGACGCGCAGGCGGTCGCGCGCCTCGCCGACGAGGGGGCGACGGGGGCCGAGTCGCTCGACGACTTCGTCGCGCGGCTGGAGAAGCCACGGACCGTGTGGGTGATGGTGCCGGCCGGCGAGATCACGGGATCGACCGTTCGCGACCTCGGCGCTCGCCTCGAGGCCGGCGACGCGATCATCGACGGCGGCAACTCCTACTACCGCGACGACATCTGGCGTGGCGCCGAGCTCGCCGAGCGCGGGATCGACTACGTCGACTGCGGCACGAGCGGCGGCGTGTTCGGGCTCGAGCGCGGCTACTGCCTGATGATCGGTGGGCCAGACGAGGCCGTCGCGAGGCTGGAGCCCATCTTCGCCTCGCTCGCCCCGGGTGTCGACGCCGCCGAGCGAACCCCGGGCCGCGCGGGCGAGCCGTCTCCGTCCGAGCAGGGCTACCTCCACTGCGGGCCCAGCGGCGCCGGCCACTTCGTGAAGATGGTCCACAACGGGATCGAGTACGGGCTCATGGCCGCGTACGCGGAGGGGCTCAACATCCTGCGAAACGCCGACGCCGGCGTCCACCCGCGCGAGGCCGACGCGGAGACGGCCCCGCTCGAGCACCCCGAGGACTACCGCTTCGAGATCGACGTCGCCGAGGTCGCCGAGGTGTGGCGGCGGGGCAGCGTCGTCGCCTCGTGGCTCCTCGACCTGACCGCCGCCGCGCTCGCGTCCTCTCGCGGGCTGGAGGAGTTCTCCGGCCGGGTCTCGGACTCCGGAGAGGGCCGCTGGACGTCGATCGCCGCGATCGAGGAAGGGGTGCCGACGCCGGTGCTGAGCGCGGCCCTCTACTCGCGCTTCGCCTCCCGCGACCTCGACGACTTCGCCAACAAGGTCCTCTCCGCGATGCGCCGGCAGTTCGGCGGCCACGAGGAGAAGCTGGTCTGAGCCGGGCTCCGAGGCTCGAGGTCCTCGACGACGCGGAGGCCGCGGCCGGGCGCGCAGCGGGGTTGATCGCGGAGGCCGCCGAGGCGGCGATTGCCGACCGTGGCGCGTTCTCGCTTGCGCTCAGCGGCGGGCGCACGCCAATGCGGATGCTGGAGCTGGTCGATCCCGGGGTGCTGGCGGGCGCGGCCGTGACCATCTTCCAGGTCGACGAGCGCATCGCCCCGGACGGCGATCCCGACCGCAACCTGACCGCGATCAGCGCCGCGCTCCCGCCCCCGGTCCTGGAGCGCCTGCGCCCGATGCCGGTGCTCGACGCCGAGCTCGATGCTGCCGCCGCCCGCTACGAGGCGGAGCTCCCCGAGCGCCTGGACCTAATCCACCTGGGCCTCGGCCCCGACGGCCACACCGCGTCGCTCGTCCCCGGCGATCCCGTGCTCGAGGTGCGCGATCGTCTCGTGGCGATCACCGCCGGCGAGTACCAGGGGCGCCGCCGAATGACGCTGACCTACCCGGCGCTCGAGGGGGCGCGGCAGCTCCTTTGGCTGGTGGCCGGCGCCGACAAGCGCGAGGCGCTGCGAAGCCTGCTGGCCGGCGATCCCGAGATCCCCGCGGGCAGGGTCTCCGCCGCCGACGCGGTCGTCGTCTGCGACCGCCCGGCGACGTACGCCTGATCCCCGCTAGGCCGGGACGGGCACCGCCCTCGCCTCGCGCCAGCGGCGCTCGAACGGCAGCCGCCAGCGATAAGGCGCGATCAGCTCGCGGATCTGGCCCGGTCCCCAGGAGCCCGGTGCGTACGGCAGCACCTGGGGCGGGTTCTCGAGCAGCGGCGTCGAGATCTCCCACAGCCGCTCGATTCCGGGCGCGGTGGTGAACAGGGTGTGGTCGCCCTTCATCGCGTCGCGGATCAGACGCTCGTAGGCCTCCAGCGTGTCCCCCTCCTCATGCACCTCGATCAGCGAGAACTGCATGCTCACCTTCTCCAGGATCATCGACGGCCCCGGACGCTTACCGTAGAAGGACAGCGAGAGGCGCGAGGACTCGTCGAGGTCGAAGGTGAGGTGGTCCGGCCCGTAGTCGCCCACCTTCGAACCGGCGGGGAACATGCTCTGCGGCGGTTCGCGAAAGGCGATGGAGATAATCCGCGCGCCCTCGGCCATCCGCTTGCCGGTGCGCAGGTAGAACGGGACCCCGGCCCAGCGCCAGTTGTCGATATGGCACTCCAGGGCGACGAAGGTCTCGGTCTGGGAGTCGGGTGCCACCCCCGGCTCGGTGGGATACCCGTCGTACTGGCCGCGCACGACGCGCTGCGGGTCGAGTGGCCGCATCGAGCGGAAGACCTTGACCTTCTCCTCGGTGATCGCCACCGGCGCCAGCGCCGTTGGTGGCTCCATGGCCACGAACGAGAGCACCTGGAACAGGTGCGTGACGACCATGTCCCGAAAGGCGCCCGTCTGCTCGTAGAAGCGGCCACGCTCGCCCACCGCGAGCGTCTCCGGCACGTCGATCTGCACGTGCTCGATGTGGTTGCGGTTCCAGATCGGCTCGAAGAGCCCGTTGGCGAAGCGCAGCGCGAGGATGTTCTGCGCGGCTTCCTTGCCGAGGAAGTGATCGATGCGAAAGATCTGCTCCTCGTCGAAGACCTCGTGAAGCTCCGCGTTCAGCTCCCGGGCGCTCGCCAGGTCGGTGCCGAAAGGCTTCTCGAGGATGACCCGCGCGCGCTCGGCGAGCCCCGCCTCGCCGAGCAGCCGGACCACGGCGGCGGCCGCGGCGGGCGGCACGCTCAGGTGGTAGAGCCGGCGAGCTTGGCCTCCGAGATCGTCCTCCGCCCGGGCGACGGCCGGCGCCAAATTCTCGCCGCACGCGTCGAGGGGGACGTAGCCCAGGCAGTGCACGAACCGGTCGAGTTCCTCGGCGCTCGCCGGCACGCGAGCGAACTCCTCGCAGGCCGCCCGCGCGCGGCCGCGAAACTCGGCGTCGTCGATGTCCTCCCGCGCGACGCCGATCAGCCTGAAGTCCGGCATCAGCCCGGCCTGGGAGAGGTGCATCAGACCGGGGAGGACCTTCCTCCGCGCGAGATCGCCGGTCGCCCCGAAGAGCAGGATCACATGCGGGTCCAGCGGCTCGAGGGCGACGGTTGCCACGTCGCGTGGGCCCGTGCCTCGCTCCATCGCCGCCACGGTAGCGGAGCGCTCTAACCGCCGTCCTCGGCGCCCGGCAGAGCCTCCACGGTCCCGCCGCGGCCCACGAGCACGTCGCTGACCATCTCCGGGCCGAAGAGGCCGTGCTCGATCACCCCGGGGACGCCCGCGAGCCAACCGGCCAGCCGCTCGGGCTCGTTCACCTCGCCGAGGTAGTCGGCGATCACGCCGCCGTCCGGGCTCCGATCAGCGTCGCGCACCCGGGCCGCGCCGAGCTCGCGCAGGGTGGAGGCGAGGCCGAACTCGGCCAGCTCGAGCGGGATCGGAGGGCCGATCCGCTCCACCGGCTTGGTGGAGTCGACGATGACGACGAACCGTTCGGCCGCAGCCGCGACGATCTTCTCGCGCGTGTGGGCCCCGCCGCCGCCCTTGACCAACCAGCCGTCTGGGGCGACCTGGTCGGCCCCGTCGATCGCGATGTCGAGGCGGTCGAGCTCCTTAAACGGCTCGACGGGCAGGCCGAGCTCGCGCGCGGCGCGCTCCGTTTCGTCCGACGTCGCCACGCACCGGATGTCGAGCTCGCGCGCGGCCAGGGCGGGCAGCAGGGCGGCGACCGTCGTGCCCGTCCCGAGCCCCACCGCCATGCCGTCGGCGACCAGCTCGGCGGCGCGCTCACCGACCGCGCGCTTCTCCGCCTCGACGTTTGGGCCTGCGTTCACACCGTGAGCCTAGGCCCGAGGCCGGCGGGCATCTAGGATCGGGGGTGATGGAACAGGCCGTCGCGACCCGGACCGACATCGAGACGCTCAGCGTCAACACGATCCGGACCCTGAGCATCGACGCGATCCAGAAGGCGAACTCGGGCCATCCCGGAACGCCGATGGCGCTGGCGCCGGTCGCGTACGTCCTCTGGCAGCGCTTCCTGCGGTTCGACCCGGAGGATCCGATCTGGCCGAATCGCGACCGCTTCGTGCTCTCGGCCGGCCACGCGTCGATGTTGCTCTACTCGCTGCTCTACCTGACCGGGGTGCGGGCCGTCGACCCGGACTACGAGGTGCTCGGCCGGCAGTCGGTGACGCTCGATGACATCAAGTCGTTTCGCCAACTCGACTCGAAGGCCGCCGGACACCCCGAGTACCGCTGGACCTCGGGCGTGGAGTCGACCACCGGGCCGCTCGGCCAGGGGGTGGCGACGTCGGTGGGCATGGCCATGGCCGGCAGGTGGCAGGCAGCCCACTTCAACCGCCCCGGCTTCGAGCTCTTCGACTACGCCGTCTACGTGATCTGCAGCGACGGCGACCTCATGGAGGGCGTCTCACACGAGGCCGCCTCGCTCGCCGGGCACCAGCGCCTCGACAACCTGTGCTGGATCTACGACAACAACCACATCTCGATCGACGGGCGAACGGAGCTGACGTACACGGACGATGTGGCGGCGCGGTTCATGGGGTACGGCTGGCACGTGACACGGGTGGGCGATGCGAACGACCTCGACCTGATCGACCGAGCCCTCGAGCGCTTCAGCCGCAACGACGACCGGCCGACGCTGATCATCGTGGACAGCCACATCGGGTACGGCTCGCCCAAGCAGGACACCGCTGCCGTCCACGGCGAGCCGCTCGGCGAGGAGGAGGTGCGCGAGACCAAGCGTGCCTACGGTTGGCCCGAGGACGCCGAGTTCCTGGTCCCCGACGAGGTCCTCCAGGACTTCGCCGACGGGCTCGGCGCGCGCGGCCGCGAGCTTCGCGAGCACTGGGAGGCGCTGCTCGAGGGCTACCACCGCGAGCACGGGAGCCTCGCCGGGGAGATCGGCCAGATGCAGCGGCGTGAGCTCCCCGAGGGCTGGGACAACGACATCCCCTCCTTCGACGCCGACGCGAAGGGCATGGCGACCCGGAAGGCCTCGAACGCCGTGCTGAACGCGATCGCGCCCCGCGTCTCCTGGATGGTCGTCGGTTCTGCCGACCTGACCGGGTCGACGTCCGTTGGCCTCGACTTCGACGGCGTTGAGCGGCTCGAGCCGGAGACCCCGGGCGGGCGCCAGATCCACTACGGCATCCGCGAGCACGGGTCGGCCGCGACGTCGAACGGCCTCTCGCTGTCGAAGCTGCGGCCAGTGTGGTCGACCTATCTCGTCTTCTCCGACTACGCCCGTCCCGCGATCCGGCTGTCGGCGCTGATGGAGCTGCCGGTGATCCACATCTTCAGCCACGACTCGATCGGCCTCGGCGAGGACGGCCCGACCCATCAGCCGGTCGAGCACCTCGCCTCGCTGCGGGCGATTCCGGGCCTGAACGTGATCCGGCCATCCGATGCGAACGAGGTCGCCGAGGCATGGCGGGTGGCGATGGACCGCCACCACGGGCCCGTCGCCCTCGTACTGACGCGCCAGGACGTGCCGATCCTGGACCGCTCGCGGTACTCCTCCGCGGAGGGCCTGCGGCGCGGCGGCTACGTTCTCGCCGACCCGCCCGACGGCGAACCCGAGCTGATCCTGATCGCGACCGGGAGCGACGTTCAGATCGCCGCCGAGGCGTACGAGACGCTGATCGGCGAGGGCGTCAGGGCAAGGGTCGTCAGCCTGCCCTCGTTCCATCTCTTCGACCGGCAGCCGGCCGACTATCGGGAGAGCGTGCTGCCGGCGGCGGTCCCGGCGCGAATCGGGATCGAGGAGGCGTCGACGCTCGGCTGGGACCGCTATCTCGGAGCCGAGGGGCGGATGATCGGCATGCACACGTTCGGATCGTCCGCGCCGCTCAAGGACGTGCTCTCCAAGTACGGCTTCACGCCCGACGCGGTGGTCGAGGTGGCGGGCGACGTGTTGAGTCGCGCCCGCGGAGGCGAAGGCGCGTGAATCCGACCCGCCGCCTGCACGAGCTGGGGCAGAGCCTCTGGATCGACAACATCAGCCGGACGATGCTCGCCGACGGCACGCTCGCCCGCTACATCGACGAGCTCTCGGTCACGGGGCTGACGTCGAATCCGACGATCTTCGACAAGGCGATCGGGAGCGGTGACGCCTACGACGAGCAGATCGCAGAGCTCCACGAGCGCGGGATCGATCGCGAGGAGCTGTTCTTCGAGCTCGCGCTGACCGACCTGCGCCGAGCGGCGCAGCTGTTCGAGCCGATCAACAAGCGCACGGACGACGTCGACGGGTGGGTGTCGCTCGAGGTGTCGCCCCTGCTGGCGGACGACGCCGAGGCGACGCTCGCGCAGGCGCGCGATCTCCACGGGCGCGCGGAATGCAACGTGTTCATAAAGATCCCCGGCACCGAGGCGGGCCGGACGGCGATAGAGGAGTCGATCTTCGCCGGGGTTCCCATCAACGTCACGCTGCTGTTCTCGACCGAGCACTACCTCGGCGCGGCCGAGGCCTTCATGCGCGGCATCGAGCGCCGGATCGATGCGGGCCTCGACCCATCGGTGCCGTCGGTCGCCTCGGTTTTCCTCAGCCGCTGGGACGTCGCGATCGCAGACCAGGTGCCCGCCGAGCTTCGCAACCGGCTCGGCGTCGCCGTCGGCAAATGGGCCTACCGCGCGTACCGTGAGCTGCTCGACTCCGAGCGCTGGCAGCGCCTCGCCAACGAGGGAGTCCGGCCGCAGCGGATGCTCTTCGCGAGCACGGGGACCAAGGATCCCGAGGCCTCGGACGTGCTCTACGTCGAGGCGCTTCAGGCTCCGCTGACGATCAACACGATGCCGGAGAAGACGCTGCTCGCCTTCGACGACCACGGGCACGTGGGCGAGCCGCTGCCGGTCGACGGCGGCGACGCGAAGGAAACGCTGGCCGAGTTCGAGGCCGCGGGGATCAACCTCGATGGGCTGGCCGAGCGCCTCCAGGACGAGGGCGCGGAGGCATTCGCGGCCTCCTGGGGCGAGATGCTCGACTCGGTCGCGGCCAAGCGCGAGCAGCTCGCCGCCTAGCCATTGACGTCGGCGGCCGTGGTCAGCTCGTTCCGCCAACGGCCTGCGTGGGCGGCGCTGGAGCGCCATCAGGCCGCGATCGCGGGCACGCACCTGCGCGCGTTGTTCGCGGCTGACGCCTCGCGCGCCGAACGCCTCACCGCCGAGGCCGGCGGCCTCTACCTCGACTATTCGAAGAACCGGATCACGGACGAGACGATCGCGCTGCTCATTCGCCTGGCCTCGAAATCGGGTCTGGCCGAGCGCCGCGAGGCGATGTTCCGCGGCGAGCGGATCAACGTCTCCGAGGCTCGCCCGGCGCTGCACGTCGCGCTGCGGATGCCGCGCGGGCGCTCGCTGATCGTCGACGGCGTCGACGTCGTCGCGCAGGTGCATAAGGTGCTCGACCGGATGAGCGCCTTTGCCGCCCAGGTCAGGGACGGTGAGTGGCGCGGGCACACGGGGAACCCGATCCGAAGCGTCGTCAACATCGGCATCGGCGGCTCGGACCTCGGGCCGGCGATGGCGTACGAGGCGCTGCGCCACTACTCGCGGCGCGAGCTCGAGTTTCGCTTCGTCTCCAACGTCGACGGCACCGACTTCGCCGAGGCGACACGCGACCTCGATCCCGCAGAGACCCTGTTCATCGTCTGCTCGAAGACGTTCACCACCCTCGAGACGATGACCAACGCCCACACGGCCCGCGAGTGGGCGCTCGGGGGGCTGGGCGGCGAGCGCGAGGCGATCGCGCGCCATTTCGTCGCCGTCTCGACCAACGCCGCGGGCGTGGCGGAGTTCGGCATCGACACGAAGAACATGTTCGAGTTCTGGGACTGGGTCGGCGGCCGCTACTCGATGGACTCCGCGATCGGACTGTCGACGATGATCGCGATCGGCCCCGAGCGCTTCGCGGAGCTGCTGGCCGGCTTCCACGCGATCGATGAGCATTTCCGCGAGGCCCCGCTCGAGCGCAGCCTGCCGGCGCTGATGGGCCTGCTGGCGGTCTGGTATGGGACCGCCTTCGGCGCCGAGACGGTCGCGGTGCTCCCCTACGAGCAGTACCTGAAGCGCTTCCCCGCCTACCTCCAGCAGCTGACCATGGAGTCGAACGGAAAGAGCGTCACCCTCGACGGCCGCCGGGTGGACTTCCAGACGGGCGGGATCTGGTGGGGCGAGCCCGGGACCAACGGCCAGCACTCCTTCTACCAGCTGATCCACCAGGGGACGAAGCTCGTCCCCTGCGACCTGATCGGCTTCTGCGAGCCGCTGAACCCGATCGGCGACCATCACGACCTGCTGATCGCAAACGTGTTCGCTCAGGCCGAGGCGCTCGCCTTCGGGCGCACCGCCGACCAGGTCCGCGCGGAGGGGACGCGCGAGGAGCTCGTCCCGCACCGCGTGTTCGAGGGCAACCGCCCCACAAACGTCATCCTCGCGCAGCGACTCACCCCGGAGGCGCTCGGCAACCTTGTCGCCCTCTATGAGCACAGCGTCTTCACCCAGGGGACGATCTGGGGCATCGACTCCTTCGACCAGTGGGGGGTCGAGCTGGGAAAGGCCCTTGCCAAGCGGATCGTCCCGGAGCTCCAGAGCGAGGCGGAGCCGTCGCTCGAGCACGACGCCTCCACCAACGCCCTGATTCGGCGCTACCGCGCCGCCCGCCGCCGTGGCTGATAACGATGGGGTCGCTGCCGGCCTCTTCGACATCGACGGCACGCTGATCTCCACCGGGGGGGCGAGTGATCGCGCCTGGCGCCGCGCGTTCGCCGAGCTCCACGGCGTCGAGGTCGACGTCGGCGACTACACCGGCAAGGGCGTGACCGATCCCGTGGTCGGCCTGACCAGCTTCCGCGGGGCGATTGGGCGGGAGCCCACCGGAGAGGAGATGGCGCGACTGATGGCGCTCCGGCTTCGCTATCTGCCCGAGGAGGTCGAGAGCTCCCCCAGCTACCGCGTGATGCCGGGCGTCGAGGACCTGCTCGGGCGCTTGGCCGACGAGGGCCGGCTGTGCGGCCTGATCACCGGCAACGTGGAGGCGGCCGCCCACATCAAGCTCGCCCGTGCGAACCTGAATCACTTCTTCAGCTTCGGCGGCTACGGATCCGACGCGCCCGAGCGCGTCGACGTGGCGCGCGTGGCCCTCGAGCGGGCCGACCTCGTGTCGGGCGGCAAGCTCGACCGACATCGCTGCCTCGCCGTCGGCGACACGCCCGTCGACATCGCGGCAGCCCACGCGGCCGGGATCCCTATCGCCGCGGTGGCGACCGGCGAGTTCTCGGCCGCCGAGCTGCATGCCGCCGGCGCGGACCACGTCCTGGCGACTCTGGAGGAGCCGTTGCCGTTGTGAGGCGCGCCGGCCGCCCGGCTCGCGGCGGGCACTAACCTCGCGAGTCGTGCTCGGCCTACCGACCGGCGTGCGGGCCTGCCTCTTCGACCTCGACGGCGTCCTCACCGAGACCGCGACGGTCCACGCCGCGGCATGGAAGCGGATGTTCGACGATTACCTTCGGGAGCGCGCGGAGCGGGAGGGAGGCGAGTTCGTGCCGTTCGACCCCGCTGCCGACTACGGCGAGCACGTCGACGGAAAGCCTCGCTACGACGGAGTCCGTTCGTTTCTCGCCTCGCGGGGCATCGAGCTCCCGGAGGGCTCGGACGCCGATCCCCCGGGCGCCGAGACCGTGCGCGGGCTCGGCAACCGCAAGAACGAGATCGTCCTGCGGCTGATCCGCGAACAGGGCGTCGAGGCCTACCCGGGCTCCGTCCGCTACCTCGAGGCGGCGCGCGACGCCGGCGTGCGCCGCGCGGTCGTCTCCTCCAGCACCAACTGTCGCGACGTCCTGATCGCAGCCGGGATCGAGGACTTCTTCGAGGCCCGCATCGACGGCGTCGTGGCCGAGCGGGACGGCCTCGAGGGCAAGCCGGCCCCCGACACCTTCCTCGCCGGGGCGCGGGCGCTCGGGCTCGGCCCCGAGTCCTCCGCCGTGTTCGAGGACGCGCTCGCCGGCGTCGCCGCCGGTCGCGCGGGCGGCTTCGCCTGCGTCGTCGGCATCGACCGCGTCGGGCACGCCGACGGCCTGCGCGAAAACGGCGCAACGATCGTGGTCAACGACCTCGCCGAGCTCCTGGAGAGCGCGTGATCACGCACCCCTGTTACTCGTGCGAGCCGTGGGCGTTGCGTGAGACCCAGCTCGACCTCTCGATCCTCGCCCACTCCGAGTCGATCCTCGCGCTCGCCAACGGGCACATCGGGCTGCGCGCGAACCTCGAGGAGGGGGAGCCGCACGGCCTCCCGGGCACCTACCTGAACAGCTTCTACGAGACGCGGCCGCTTCCCTACCCCGAGGGCGGCTACGGCTATCCGGAGGCCGGACAGGCGGTGGTGAACGTCACCAACGGCAAGGTCATCCGCCTGCTCGTCGACGACGAGCCGTTCGACGTCCGCTACGGGACGCTCCGAACGCACGTGCGCACGCTCGACTTCCGCGCCGGGGTGCTGCGTCGCGAGGCGGAGTGGATCTCGCCCGCGGGGCAGGCGGTGCGCATCTCATCGACGCGCCTGGTCTCCTTCGTGCACCGTGCGGTGGCGGCGATCCTCTACGAGGTGGAGCCGCTGGAGGAGGCGGCCCGCTTCGTGGTTCAGTCCGAGCTGGTCGCCAACGAGCCGCTGCCCCAGGCGATGGTGGAGGACCCGCGCGCCTGGGCGGGCGTCGGCTCGGCGCTTCGGTCGGAGGCGTTCTCCCACCACGCGGACTGCGTGGTGCTCTGTCATAGCACGGCGCAGAGCGACCTGCTGATGGCCGCCGGGATGGACCACGCGCTCGAGGACGCGCCGGAGGGGACGGCAACCGAGACCGAGAGCACGCCCGACCTCGGCCGGATGACGATCGCCACCGAGCTCGAGCCGGGGCAACGGCTGCGGCTCGTGAAGCTGCTCGCCTACGGGTGGTCGAGCCAGCGGTCGCTGCCGTCCGTACGCGATCAGGTCGAGGCGGCGCTGGCGAGCGCCCGGCGCAGCGGGTGGCAGGGGCTCGCCGACGACCAGCGCGCCTACCTAGACGACTTCTGGGATCGAGCCGACGTCGAACTCGAGGGAGACGCCGAGCTGCAGCAGGCGGTCCGCTTCGCTCTCTTTCACACCCTCCAGTCGGGCGCGCGCGCGGAGCTGCGGGCGATCCCCGCCAAGGGCCTCACCGGTTCGGGATACGACGGCCACACGTTCTGGGACACCGAGGCGTTCGTGCTCCCCGTGCTCACCTACACGGCGCCGGATGCCGCCCGCGACGCCCTGTGCTGGCGCCAGGCCACCCTCGACCTCGCCCGGGCCCGCGCGGAGGTCCTCGGCCTCGACGGCGCCACCTTCCCGTGGCGGACGATCCGGGGCCAGGAGTGCTCCGGGTACTGGCCGGCCGGCACGGCGGGCTTACACATCAACGCCGGGATCGCGGACGCCGTGATCCGCTACCAGCAGGCCACGGGCGATGAGATGTTCGAGCGCGACGTCGGCCTCGAGCTCTTGGTCGAAACCGCCCGGCTCTGGCGCTCCCTGGGCCACCACGATAGGCACGGCAACTTCCGCATCGACGGCGTGACCGGGCCCGACGAGTACAGCGCGCTCGCCGACAACAACGTGTACACGAACCTGATGGCGCAGCGGAACCTGTGGGCGGCCGCCGAGGCGCTGGAGCGCCACCCCGACCGCGCACGCGGGCTCGGCATCAGCCGCGAGGAGGCCGCCGCGTGGCGCGACGCCGCGGCCGCGATGCTCATCCCCTACGACGAGCAGCTCCAGGTTCACCCTCAGGCGGAGCAGTTCACCGAGCACGCCGTCTGGGACTTCGCCCACACGACGCCCGAGCAGTACCCGCTGCTGCTCCACTTCCCGTACTTCGACCTCTATCGAAAGCAGGTCGTCAAGCAGGCTGACCTAGTGATGGCGCTGTTTCGGCGGGGCGATGCGTTCTCCGCCGAGGAGAAGGCCCGCGACTTCGCCTATTACGAGGGCCTCACGGTCCGCGACTCATCTCTTTCGGCCTGCGTCCAAGCGGTCGTCGCCGCGGAGGTGGGCCACCTCGAGCTGGCCTACGACTACTTCGCCGAGGCGGCCCTCCTGGACCTCGGCGACATCCATCACAACACCCGCGACGGGGTCCACCTCGCCGCGCTGGCCGGCGCCTGGATTGCGGCCGTCTGCGGCTTCGGCGGCATGCGCGATCTCAGCGGCTCGCTGAGCTTCGCGCCGCGGCTTCCCAGCGCCCTCGGGCGGCTTGCGTTCCGCGTCACGTACAGGGGCCGACGGATCAAGGTCGAGGTGGACCACGACCGGGCTCGCTATGAGCTGCTCAGCGGGCCCCCGCTCGAGGTCTCCCACCATGGCGAGGCGCTGACGATCGAGGCGGGCGAGCCCACGGAGCGGGAGGTTCCCGCCGCGCCCGAGCGCGAGGCGCCCTCGCAGCCCCCCGGCCGAGCGCCGGCGCGGCGGCGCCCGCCGCGCTTACCTCGCGTGCGCTTGCCCGAGCCCGCTACGCAACCAGCCCCTCGACGAGATCGACCGTGAGGGAGTCGAGGGACTCCAGCACGCGGTCGGCGAGGCCGAGCGCCTCGGGCGCGGGCGGGAACTCGCGATTGGGAACGGCGACCACGCGCATGCCGGCCGCGTGCGCGGAGCGAATGCCGTTCTCGGAGTCCTCGATCGCAACGCAGCCGTCTGGGGCCGCAGCGAGACGCGCGGCGGCCTCGAGGTAGACGTCCGGAGCCGGCTTTCCACGAGGCACCTCCTCCGACGAGACCGCGGCCTTGAAGTAGCGTTCGAGCCCGGAGCGATCGAGCACGAGATCGATCACCTCCCGATTAGAGGAGGTGGCCAGCGCCAGGGGCCAGCGGGCCGCCAGCCGCGTGACGGCCTCAGTCGCGCCCGGGAGCAGGGGCAGCTCGTCCCGGTAGATGGCGAGCAATTTCCGGACCACCTGCTCGGAGATCTCGTCGGGAGCTAGGTCGGCGCCGAGCTCGTCGGCCAGATACCGCGACCACTCGAGCGAGCTCATGCCCATCATCTCGCGCGTCGCCGATTCCCTCCACGCGCCTCCGCGCTCGCGAACGAGGGCTCGCCGCGCCGAATCCCATGCTCCCTCGGAGTCGAGGAGGACTCCGTCGAGGTCGAAGATGACCGCGGCGATCAGGGTGCCGCGCCGGCAGGGTCGGGCGCTCCGACGGGCCGCCGCAGCTTCACCACCTTGCCGTCCTCGACCGTCGCCACCAGCCCGCAGAGCGGCTCGCAGATGCGGCAGTAGGTGACCTTCTCCTCAACCCCCACGTCGGCGAGATCCTACTCGGGGCCCGGCTCAGCGGACGCCCTGCGGGGCGGGTAGGGGGCGAGTCCGGCACTTCTGGAGCCTCGTGCACACCATGGGGGCCACAGGTCTTCAGAAGCCGCCGCGGCGGCGCATCTGGGAGCTGGTGCGCCGCCAGCACGGCGTCGTCACACGCCAGCAGCTCATCGACCGGGGCTTGAGCCGGCGGGCGATCCAGCACAGGATCGAGATCGGTCGGCTTCATCGAGTGCGGCGCGGCGTCTATGCCGTGGGCCGCCCCCAGCTCAGCCGCTATGGACGCTGGATGGCGGCCGTGCTCAGTTGTGGCCCGGAGGCCGTCCTCAGTCATCGAAGCGCAGCCGCACTCTGGGAGATCGCGCCCGAAGGGAGACGAGTGGACGGGTCCCTGCCTGCCCACGTCCAGCGCCGAGGCTCCGGGTGTGCGCCCCGGTGAGCTCGAGGCCGCGGTCAACGCCGCCGACAAGCGGGAGCTGATCGACCCCGAGG
>JBKPFS010000167.1:0-17833 GCA_046728935.1 Actinomycetota bacterium
GGAGCTCTGCGAGAAGCTGCTCGCCAACCCTTTGATTGAGGATTTCGAGATCGAAATCCAACCAATGCCTGCCGCCTCCTCCGCTTCGCGTCCGGGGGCGGCAGGGTCTGAGCCAGGATGAGGTTTGGCGTTTTGCAGTTCCCCGGGTCGTGCGACGAGCGCGACGCGCTCGCGGCCTGCCGGCGGGTCGGTGACGCGCGCCTCCTGTGGCACGGCGATCGCGATCTCGGCGATGTCGACGCGGTGATCGTCCCCGGCGGCTTCTCCTACGGTGATTACCTGCGCGCGGGGGCGATCGCCCGGTTCGCCCCGTCGATGGAGGCCGTGCGGGAGTTCGCCGGAGGTGGCGGCCCGGTGCTCGGGATCTGCAACGGGTTCCAGGTTCTCTGCGAGGCCGGCATGCTCCCCGGGGCGCTGCTGCCGAACGCCGGCCTGCGCTTCGTCTGCCGCCAGGTCGAGCTCGAGGTGGTGAACGCGGACACGGACTTCACCAGCGCCTGCGAGCCCGGCGACCGCCTCTCGATCCCAATCAAGCACATGAGCGGCCGCTACTTCGCACCGGAGGACGAGCTCGACCGGCTCGAGGCGTCCGGCCAGGTCGTATTGCGCTACGCGCCGGCTCACAACCCGAACGGCTCGGCGCGAGACATCGCCGGGGTCTGCGACGAGGCGGGCAACGTGATGGGCCTGATGCCACACCCCGAGCACGCGGTTGACACGCTCACCGGCTCGGCGGACGGCCTGCGCATCTTCGAGTCCCTGGCCCGCTCCAGGGTCGCGAGCCTGGCATCCTGAGCGGGCCCCCGAGCCCCGCTCCGCAGCCCAGTGTGAGAGGCCCCACTAGATGAGCCGCGTGGCCTACAGCATCCACTTCATGCGCCGTCGCCGCCGCCGGGGCGCGGCACCACCGGGACCGCCGGCGCCGTTCGTGGTCGGCCTGGGCCGCTCGGGCACCACCCTGCTCCGCCTGATGCTCGACGCCCACCCCGAGCTGACGATCCCGCCGGAGACCCACTTCGTGCCCACATTGATCCAGGCGTCGGGAAGCCTTCGCTTCACCCCCGAGCGGGCCGCCAGGTGGATCGTCGAGGGCCGGCACCGGCGCTGGGACGACTTCGGGCTCGACCCGGACGAGCTGCTCGCCCGCCTGCGCGCGATCCCCCGCTTCAACACCCCCGACGCGCTCCGCGCCTTCTACCGCCTCTACGCCGAGAAGCAGGGAAAGCCCCGGTGGGGGGACAAGACCCCGGACTACGTTCGCAGGATGAAGAAGATCCAGCGCACCCTGCCCGAGGCGCGGTTCATACATCTGATCCGCGATGGGCGGGACGCCGGCCTCTCCCACAACGCCCGGATCGTCGAGCGCGGCGTGCGGGAACCGCTCCCGCCCGCGGACCTGGCGCGCCGCTGGGTGACGCGTGTCGCCAAGGCGCGTGAGGACGCCGCCGACCTCGACGGCTACCTGGAGCTGCGCTACGAGGACCTGGTCACCGACCCGGAGCCCGCCCTGCGCCGCGCCTGCGACCTGATCGAGCTGGACTACGACCCTGCCATGCTCGATTACCACCGCCATGCCGAGGACCGGCTTCAGGAGATGGCGGGCGAGCTCCCGGCCGTGGCCGGGCGTCCCGCGCGCCCGGCGGGCGAGCGCGTCGCGGCGCACGAGATGGCGACGAAGCCCCCGACCTCCGAGCGGATCGCGCGCTGGAAGCAGGAGATGAGCCCCGCCGACCAAGCGGAGTTCGAAGCCAGCGCCGGCGAGCTCCTCGCCGAGCTCGGCTATGAGACCCTTTCCCGCTCACCGAGGCCGGCCGCCGCACCCGAATGAGACTCCCGATCCCAAGCGCCCTGCGCCGCGACGCGCGCCGAGACCCGGTGCCGTTCGTGGTCGGGATGAACCGCTCCGGCACGACCCTGCTGCGGATGATGCTCGACGCCCACCCCGAGCTCACGATCCCGCCCGAGACGCACTTCGTGCCGGCCCTGATCAAGGCGACCCGAGAGCCGGGCGCCACGCCCGAGGACGCGCTGGCGGCGATGAAGTCAGCGCGCGAGTGGAACGACTTCGGCTTCTCGGACGAGGAGATGCTCCGGCGCCTGCGCGCGCTGCCGAAGCTCCGGCCCGGCCCCGCCGTCCGCACCTTCTACGAGGCCTACTGCGAGCGCGAGGCGAAGCCGCGCTGGGGCGAGAAGACGCCCACCTATGTCCAGAAGATGAAGCTGATCCAGCGGGCGCTGCCGGAGGCGTGCTTCGTGCACGTGATCCGCGACGGTCGCGACGTCGCCCTCTCGGTCCTCGATCGGACGGTGCGCGATCTGACCGCGGCCGACATCGCGGCCCGCTGGAAGAAGAAGATCGCGAAGGCGCGTGACGACTCGCCGAAGCTCGATCACTACATGGAGCTCCGCTACGAGGACCTGATCATCGACACCGAGCCGGTGCTCCGGCGCGTGTGCGACTTCATCGAGCTCGACTACGACCCAGCGATGCTCGAGTACCACGAGCGCTCGGGCGAGCGGCTGAAGGAGATGGCGCGGGCCCTGCCCGCCACCGGGCGCGCTCAGGAGCTCACGGTCGAGCGCCGGATGGCGACCCACGCGATGACCACCAAGCCGCCGAGCGCCGATCGGGTCGCGCGCTGGCGGAAGCAGATGAGCCCCGACGACCGCACGGCCTTCGAGGAGGTCGCGGGCGACCTCCTGGCCGAGCTCGGCTATCCGGTGGGGGAGCGCGCGGTGCAGGAGGCCACCGCGGCCCTCCAGGCGTGAGGATCGGCCTCGTCAGCAAGTGGTTCGCGAGCGGCCAGGGGGTCGTCTCGCGACAGCTGCGCTCGGCGCTGGACGAGCTGGGCCACGAGACCTTCGTGCTGGCGCGGCCCGGCAAGGGCCCTCGGGAGCAGGTCGATCGGGGCGACTCCGTCTGGGCGCAGCCCGGGGTGACGCAGGCCTCGGGCGCCGACGTTCCCCTGGCCGAGTACGAGGGCTGGGCGGAGGAGAACCGGCTCGACGCCGTCCTGACCGACAACAACTACCAGTTCGCCGAGCTCGCCCGGCTGCGCGAGCGCGGCGTGCGGACGATCGGACGCTTCGTCTGGGAGCACTTCGCCCCCGAGCACGTCGCCGGCGCGCGCGAGGCCTACGACGTCGTCTATTCGCTCACCCGCGCCGAGCAGGAGCGCTACCGCGAGCTCGGGATCGAGAGTCCCTACGTGCCCTGGGGCTGCCACCCGGAACTCCTGGAATACCTGCCCGCCGCCTCCTCGGCTGCCAGGGAGCCGGAGGCGACCGGTCAGCCGGCGAAGCCGGCTGCGGGGACGGCGGGGTCTGATGAGGGACGGGGTTTGGTCCGCTTCTATGTCCCCGGCAGCTTCATGGGCAAGCGAAAGCCCTTCGCCGAGATCATCGAGGCCTTCTCACGGGTGGCCGACCGGCGCCTGCGGCTGCTCGTCCGCGGCCAGGTGGAGCGCAAGGTGGACCGCCTCGCCGAAGCCGCCCAGCGTGATCCACGGATCGAGGTGGAGCTCTCCGACCGGCCGACCGACGAGCACCTGCGGCAGTTCGCGAGCTGCGACGTCTGCCTCTCGCCGTCGCGGTGGGAGGGTCTCGGCCTGCCGCTGTATGAGGCGATCGCCTTCGGCATGCCTGCGATCACCAACGACGCGCCGCCGATGAACGAGGTCGTCCGCGAGGGGGTGAACGGGGTCCTGGTCGACTCGGTGCCCTGGGGCGAGGCACGATCCGGGATCCCCGCCTTCGACCCCGACACCGATCAGCTCGCGGCGGCGATCGAACGCCTCGCGGACGATGCCGAGCGCGCCCGGCTCGCGGAGGGCGCTCGTCGCATTCGTGAGAGCGAGCGGGCCTGGTCCCGAACGGTGGCTGGCTTCGGCGAGCTGCTGACGGGGGTTGGCTGATGGCGGCCACCGGGCGTCCGCCGGCACCGTTCATCGTCGGCGTCATGCGATCGGGCACCACGCTCCTCCGCCTGATGCTGGACGCGCATCCGGAACTGACGATCCCGCCCGAGACGAAGTTCATGCCGGAGCTGATACGCGCCACCCGGAACGGCGCGGCGAGCGCGGACGACGCGATGGCTCCGCTGCTCGCGAGCACGCGCTGGCCCGACTTCCACCTCGATGAGGAGCTGATGCGAGCGCGGCTTCGCGCCGCCGAGCCGCTCGACCCGACCAAAGCGATGCGGATCCTGTACGAGGCCTACGCCGAGCGGATCGGAAAGCCGCGGTGGGGCGACAAGACGCCGGGTCACGCGCAGCGGATGCCGCGCATCGCCCGAGCCCTGCCGGAGGCGCGCTTCATCCACCTGATCCGCGACGGGCGCGACGTCGCGCTGTCGCGGCGCCGGCGCGCCGCCGATCCCGCATCGGTCGCAAAGCACGCGAAGCGCTGGCGGGCTCGGATCCGCTCCACCCGCCGCCGGGCGCGGAAGGTCGACCACTATCTCGAGCAGCGCTACGAGGACCTGGTCACCGACCCCGAGCCGGTGCTGCGCCGGGTGTGCGAGTTCATCGAGCTCGACTTCGACCCCGCGATGCTGAGCTATCACGAGCACGCCGCGGAGCGGCTCGCCGAGATCGCGAACCCCCTGGGCGGGAAGACGGCCGAGTGGAGGCTCGAGGCGCACGCCCGGGCCACCGACCCGCCGGACCCGGGGCGGATCGGCGCCTGGCGCGAAGACATGAGCGCGCAGGAGATCGCCGAGTTCGAGGCGACGGCGGGCGAGATGCTGAGGGAGCTGGGCTACGAGCTGAGCGGGGTGGCGCCCTGAGGGTGGGCCTGGTCAGCAAGTGGTTCAACCGCGGCCAGCCGGTCGTCGGGCGCCAGCTCCGCTCGGCGCTCGACGAGCTCGGCCACGAGACCTTCGTGCTCGCGCGGCCGAAGAAGGAGCGCGGCCCGCGTCCCGGCGCGCTCGACCGCGACGACGTCTGGGACCAGCCGCGGGTCACGGAGTCCGCCGCCTACGAGATCACCGGCGACGAGTACCAGGGCTGGGTGGACGAGAACGGGATCGAGGCGATCCTCTGCGACCAGAACTACCAGTTCGAGGAGATCGCGGCGCTTCGCACCCGTGGCGTGCGGACGGTCGGGCGCTTCGTCTGGGAGCACTTCGCCCCCGAGCACGTCGCGGGCGCGCGCGAGGCATACGACGTCGTCTATTCCTTCACCCGCGCGGAGCAGGAGCGCTACCGGGAGCTGGGAGTCGAGAGTCCCTATGTGCCCTGGGGCTGTCACCCCGAGCTCCTGGCGATGGCGCGCGACGAATCGCCCGAGGCAGGGGCGCCCGTCTGGTTCATCTTCCCGGGCGGATTCCTGGGCCATCGCAAGCCGCTCAAACCGGTGCTCGAGGCGTTCTCGCGCACGCGCGACGAGCGGCTGCGGCTGCTGGTCAAGGCGCAGGTTGAGCGCAGGGCGGTCGGGGCAGCCGAGGCGGCGGCGCGCGAGGACCCGCGCATCGAGCTCGCGGTGGCCGATCAGCCGACGGCCGAGCACCTGCGTCGCTTCGCCGCCTGCGACGTCTGCCTTTCCCCCGCCCGCTGGGAGGGGTTGGGCCTGCCGCTTTATGAGGCGATCGCCTTCGGCATGCCGGCGATCACCAACGACGCGCCGCCGATGAACGAGGCGATCCACGACGGCGTCAACGGCCTGCTCGTCCGCTCTCGCCCGGATGGCCGGACGCGCTCGGGCATCGAGGCGGTGACGCCGGACGTCGACGAGCTGGCGACGGCGATCGAGCGGCTCGCCGACGACGGCGAGCGGGCCCGACTCGCCGAGGGGGCGCGCCGCGTGCGCGACACCGAGCGCCGCTGGGAGCAGACCGTCCGCGCGATGGGTGAGCTGATCGAGCGGCTAGCGTGACCGGGCGATGACCGTCCGCAACCGCTTGAGAATCGTGTTCGCCCGGCGCCGCCTTCGGGGGCGCAGCGACGTGCCCGCGCCGGCGCCGTTCGTCTGCGGCGTCACCCGATCCGGAACCACGCTGATCCGGCTGATGCTCGACGCCCATCCCGAGCTGGCGATCCCGGGGGAGACGCATTTCCTGCCGAAGCTGATCAAGCGCTGCGAGCGCGGCCGCGTGAGCGCCGACGAGCTCGCCGACCTGATCACTGGGCACAAGCGCTGGGGCGATTTTCACCTCGACGCGGAGGCGCTCAGGGAGCGTCTCAGGGCGTTGCGGCCAGTGACCGCGGCGGACGCGATCCGCGCCTTCTACCTCCTCTATGCCGGGCAGCGGGGCAAGCGGCGGTACGGCGACAAGACGCCCGGCTACGTGCGCGAGATGCTGCGCATCCAGCGGGTGCTGCCCGAGGCCCGCTTCGTCCACCTGATCCGCGACGGCCGCGACGTCTCGCTCTCGCACCTGCGGATGAACTGGGGCCCGGCGACCGTCGCGGAGTCGGCCCAGCTCTGGGTGGAGAGGATCACCAAGGCCCGCCACCAGGCCCGGCGCGTTCGTCACTACACGGAGGTTCGCTTCGAGGACCTGGTCGCCGACACGGAGGGCGTCCTGCGACGGATCTGCGAGTTCGTCGAGCTGGACTTCGACCCGCGGATGCTCGACTACCACGAGCGGGCGGAGCAGCGGCTGCGGGAGAAGGCGCGCGACCTGCCCCGCCGAGGTCGCCCCGACCAGCGGGCCGCGACGCGGATGGAGAGCCACAGGCTCGCCAAGGAGCCGCCGCGGTCCGACCGGGTCGGGATGTGGCGCGAGCGGATGAGCGCCGAGGAGATCGCCGAGTACGAGCGCATCGCGGGAGCGCTGCTGGTCGAGCTCGGATACGAGCTCTCGTCATCAGTCGGGCGCGCAGCCCCGGCCGCCGCTCAGAGCCTCTCGGAGTAGACGCGGGCCTCGATCCCGCCGCCGGGCAACGCCCGCGCGCGGTCGCCCGAGCGGGCGCGCTCGAGCTTGGCGAGCGCCCCGAGCACGAGGTTCAGGTAGAGGTGAACCGGCTTGCCGGCGGCATCGAGGACCTCCCGGCGCACCACGAAGAACCCGACCTTACGCGTGACGCAGGGATCGCTGTAGGCACTCGGCCCGTGAGTGCAGTTGAAGCCGTTGTTCTCGCCGGGAGCCGGGAGCTTGCGGGCGATCCCATGGCTGGCGCGATCGTTGGGATCCGTGGCGATGACCAGCCGGGAGCCGACAAAGACGTTGTAGCGCAGGCCGGCGATGCCCGTCCGCTGGCGGGCGACCGCGGTTGCCACGCTGCCGGCCTCGAGGCGCGGCAGCGGGACCGAGTAGACAACTCGCCGGCCGAGATCGCCCTCGAGAGCGATCGGGATCCGGCGATGGACGAGCGCGTGGCTGGAGACGGCCTCCCGGTCCACCTTCCCGGTGGTGACCAGCGCGTTCAGGCGCGCCTTGTCCTGGCGCACCGTGCCGTTCGCCCGGTCCGCGCCCACCGTCATCACGTCGCCCGGCTGGGCGTTGGGATGGTCGGCGCCGACGACCATGTTGAGGAAGCATCGCGCGGGCTCGCAGGGGAGATCGTCGAGATCGGGGATCGTCCTGGCGGAGCTCTCGATCACGAGCACGCAGTGGTGATTGCGGTTCGGCCTGTGCTGTCCGCACCGCATCGAGTCCTCCCCGGGCAGTCGCAGCGTCCTGGGGCCGCTCGAGCGCCGGCGGCGATCGGCGAGGACCAGCCAGCCCGAGATCCGGGGGCTGTAGCCGTAGGGGCTGCCGACGCAGCGCCGCTTGCCGATCACGGCGCACGTGACAGAGATCTGCACCTCCGCCGACGCCCGCAGCTCGCTGCCCTCGTTCAGGTCCGGCAAAGCCCTGGGGCCAAGCGACATCACGACGCGGTCCTTCGCTCCCGGCCGGCGCGAGATCGGGATCGTCTCGCGCAGCTCGGAGGCGTTGCCGGTGGTCGCGCCGGCCACGCGCGAGGGCTTCCATGAGTCCCAGCCGGCCGGTGAGGCCGGCGAGAGCACCGGTCCGAGCGCCGCGAGACCCGCCAACGCCACACGGCGCCTCACTGCGGCGAGAACCTCACCGCCCGTAGTCCGGCCTCGGCCCGCAGCTTCACCTTGTCCCGCTTGCGGGCGATCTTCAGCTTCGGCTTGGCGCGCGACACCAGGTTGATGTAGAGCGGCGCGGAGACGTCGTTTCGGACCCTGATCGCGCCCGCCTTCTCGACGAAGCAGGGGCTGCGGTAGCCGCTGGGGCGCTGGGTGCAGTTGAAGCCGTTGCCCTCGGCGAGCTCGCCCCGAAGGCCCGCGGTCCGCGCGACGTGGGTGGGCTCGATCGCCGTGGGCGAGTCGGCAAAGATCAGGTCAGTGCCGATGAAGACGTTGAAGGCGTGCCGCTTGCGCCGCCGCTGGCCGCCCGAGCCCTTGCGCCCGCTGGGGATTTTCGCGCGGAAGGTGGCCGTCGCCTCGAGCACCTCGCCGTCATGGAGTTCGGGAACCTCGATCGAGTGGACGACCCGCTTGCGACTGCCGCCCGGACGAGGGTGGAGGCGCAGCCCGCCGGCGCGAATCGCCCCGTCAACCGCAAAGGTGGGGTCGGGCGCGTTCGCTCGAACGATCACGGCGGAGATCCTTCCCTTGTCCTGCGCCACGCTGCCGCCGGGCCGGTCGCCTCCGAGGACGATGCGGTTGCCCGGCTTGGCCTTGGGATGGTCCGCGCCAACGAGCAGGTTGATGTAGCACGCGTCCGGCGGGCACGGGAGGGCGTTCGGGTCCGGGATGTCGAGGTCGGCGTCGCGGAAGACGATCGCGCAGTGGTGGTTGCGGTTGGGGCGCCGCTGGACGCAGTGAACGACCCGGGGCTTGGCGAGCTCGATCGCGGCCGCATCGGGATCGGCGGCGTCGGCGAGCACGAGGCGCGTGCGGATGAACGGGTTGATCCGGTAGCGCCGGCCGACGCAACGGCTCTCGGGTACGACGCAGGTGCTCGAAGGCTGCACCTCGGCCTGCACATCGAGCGAATCGCCCGCATCGAACGTCGGCAACCGATCGGGGTCGATGCTCATCGCCAGCTCCTCGTCGTCCCCCGGAGTCCGGGTGATGGGAATGCTCTCCACCAGCTCCGACTGATTGCCGGTTGTGGCGAAGCGGACCTTGTCCATGCCGCCGCCGCCGGGATTCCCGTCCGGGGGAAACGGCAGCACCGGGGGCGGCGGCAGGCCGCCCGCCACCGCGAGCCCGGCGGTTGCCGCCACGAGCGCCATGACTCCGATCGCCCCGGCTGCGATCCGCCGAGGCCCCTGCGTAGTCCCTGACCTCACCGGCCCTGAGTCTGTCATGTCGACACTCCGACGCGCGATACTCCCACCTCCGTGACCGGTCGCTCCCAGGCCCATCGTTGACCGTCTTGGCCGATAGCGCCAAGCACCGCGAGCTTGGGTTGACCGACGCCGAGTACGAGCGGATCACAGAGCTGCTCGGGCGAGACCCCAACGACGTCGAGCTGGCGATGTTCTCGCTTCTGTGGTCGGAGCACTGCGCCTACAAGCACTCGCGCAAGCTGCTCCGGCGACTGCCGACCAAGGGAGAGCGGGTGCTGATGGGCCCGGGCGAGAACGCGGGCGCGGTGGCGGTTGGCGACGGCTGGGCGGTGGCCTTCAAGGTCGAGTCGCACAACCATCCGAGCGCGATCGAGCCGTTCCAGGGCGCCGCAACCGGCGTCGGCGGCATCCTCCGCGACATCTTCGCCCTCGGGGCCCGGCCGATCGCGGTCCTCGACTCGCTGCGCTTCGGTGAGCTCGACTCGGAGCGCTCGCGCTACCTGCTCGACCGTGTGGTCGCCGGGATCGGCCACTACGGCAACTCGATCGGCGTGCCCACGGTTGGCGGCGAGATCTACTTCGAGGCGCCCTACGAGCACAACTGCCTCGTCAACGCGATGTGCGTCGGCATCGCCCGCTCCGACCACACGATCCGCTCGGCGGCCGCGGGCGTTGGCAACGCGGTGGTCCTCATGGGCGCCTCAACCGGGCGGGACGGGATCGGCGGCGCCTCGGTCCTGGCCTCCGCGGAGCTCGCGGAGGGGGATCAGATGCGACCCTCGGTGCAGATCGGCGACCCGTTCGAGGAGTCGAAGCTGCTCGAGTGTTGCCTCGAGCTGGTAGAGCGCGGGCTCCTGGTCGCGCTTCAGGACCTCGGCGCGGCCGGGCTCAGCTCATCCACCGGCGAGATGGCGTCGAAGGGCGGAGTCGGGATCGACGTCGACGTCGATCGCGTGCCCCTTCGCGAGCCTGGAATGGAGCCGTTCGAGATCATGGTCTCCGAGTCCCAGGAGCGGATGCTGGCGGTGGTCGAGCCTCGACACGCCGACGAGGTGATCGCCACCTGCGAGCGGTGGGAGACCGGCGCCGCGGCGATCGGGGAGGTCACCGACACCGGACGGATCAGGGTGCTGAGCGGCGCCGAGGTCGTCGGCGACGTTCCCGTGCGGGCGCTGGTGGACGAGTGCCCGCTGTACGACCTGGAGCCGGAGGAACCAAGAGACTGGATTTATCCCCAACCTCGTCCCCCCTCGGACCCCGCCGGCGCGGACGCGGGAGCACAAGGGGAAAGCCCGAGCCTAAGGCGAGGGCAAGGTGTTGTTGCGAGAGCGGAGCAGCCGGCGGGCAGTTATTTCGAGGCGGGAGCGGAGGAGGCGGCGGGCACTTTGTTGCGTTTGCTGGCCACGCCAACCGTTGCGAGCAAACGCTGGGCGTTCGAGCAGTACGACTCGATCGTCCTCTCGCACACGGTGCGTCGGCCCGAGAGCGCCGACGCCGCCGTGCTGATGCTAGAGGAGGCCGGCGCGTCGATTGCCGTGGCGATCGACGGTAACGGTCGCCGAGTTGCCTGCGATCCGTACGCGGGCACGGTCGAGGCGGTGCTCGAGTGCGCTCAGAACCTCGCCTGCGTCGGCGCCGAGCCCCTGGGGCTCACGAACTGCCTCAACTTCGGCAATCCGGAGAAGCCGCACGTCGCATGGCAGCTCGATCGCTCCGTCCAAGGCCTCGCCGACGCGTGCGAGGCGCTCGGCGTTCCCGTGGTCGGCGGCAACGTCTCGCTCTACAACGAGACCGAGCAGGGACCGATCTACCCGACCCCGGTGGTGGGGATGGTGGGCGAGCTGCCCGACGTCGAGCGGGCGGCAGGGATCGCTCTCGCGGACGGGGATGCGCTCGCGCTCGTCGGACCGTTCTCGCCCTCGCTGGCGGGCTCCGAGCTGGCCAAGCACCGGGGAGACCTCAGCCCGGGCTTGCCCTCGCTTCCGATCGAGAGCGTGCGGGCGGCGATCGAGCTCGTGCGCGGGGCGGTCCGGAGGGGACTCGTGCGGGCCGCCCACGACATCAGCGACGGGGGGCCGGCCTGCGCACTCGCCGAGGCGGCGATCGCGGGTGGGATCGGCGCCACCTGTGATCTCGACCCCCTGATCGAGGCGCGTGGGTGCAACGGCGAGAGCGCTCTGTTCGGCGAGGGCCCGGGCGGGTTCGTCCTCGCCGGGTCGGGCGAGGCGCTCGATGCGCTGTTGCGGGAGGCCGCCGAAGCGGGGGTGGACTTCTTGAGAATCGGCGAGGCCCGGGGCGAGCGCCTGGAGATCTCGGCGGCGGAGGCCGAGCTGTCGGTGTCCGTCGCGGAAGCGGAGAGGGCATGGCGCTCGCTCGGCGACCGCCTCGGCGAGCGCCCGGTGTGAGTCGCCTCAATTGACACGAGGCGTTCGCCTGGTCGCTTCTCTAACCTGACGCGATCGTGACTGGCAGGGGACTGGTCCGTGTAAGTCGCCGTGCCGCCGTTTGCGCGGCCGCGCTCGCCTGCGTGCTCGCCCTCGGTCCGGCGGCGGATGCGGCCAAGAGGCCCGGACGGCCGAGCTTCGTGGTCATCCAGACCGACGACCAGCCGATCTCGAGCTTCAACTCGAAGGTGATGCCGAACGTGTTCAAGCGGCTCGTCGCGCACGGGGTCGACTTCACCAAGGCGATGACGACCACGCCCCTCTGCTGTCCCTCTCGAGCCAGCCTGCTGACGGGGGACTACGCGCACAACCACGGCGTGTTCACGAACTTCTACCCCCGGCTGCGCAAGAAGCAGAACACGCTGCCGGTGTGGCTCGCGCGAAAGGGCTACCGCACGGCCCACCTGGGCAAGTTCATGAACCACTACAACCGGGGCCGCAAGCCAGCCCCAGGCTGGTCCGACTGGATCACGGAGATCGGCAAGGACCGCTACTACGACTATCCGCTGTCGATCAACGGCAAGCAGGTCGAGCTGGGTCACGACCCGCGCGACCACCAGACGCGGATCGTGACCCGCTTCTCGGTGCGGCTGATCCGCCACCACTTCCGCCACCGCCGCACCGAGGACCAGCCGCTCTACCTCCAGGCCGACTACCACGCGCCGCACGTCGGCAGCGGCGGCAGCGGGCGCTGTCAGGGGAGCACGGCGGTGCCGCTGCCCGGCGACCAGGGCGACTTCGAGGGCACGCCCCTGCCGCAGCCGCCGTCCTTCGACGAGGCGGATGTCTCCGACAAGCCGTCGTTCATGCAGGAGGTCCCCTCGCTGACCGAGGAGTCGATCGACAAGCTGACGACCCGCTACCGGTGCGTGCTCGAGTCGCTCGAGGGCGTGGATCGCGGCGTGAAGAAGATCGTGAAGACGCTCCGCAGGGTTGGAGCGCTGAAGAACACTGTGATCATCTTCCTCAACGACAACGGCTTCTTCTTCGGCGAGCATCGCCTTGCCTCGCGTCTGGCGTCGGACCAGGGCGGCCAGTTCGAGCCCAAGGTCGTCCCTTACGAGGAGGCGTACCGGGTGCCGCTGATCGTCCGGGCGCCGAGGCGCTTCCGCGGGAAGGAGCGGGGTGCGACCAAGGTCGCGCTGCCGGTGGCGAACATCGATATCGCCCCGACGATCCTCGACCTCGCTAACGCCCGGCCCTGCCGCTTCAAGCACGGGCGCGGCTGCCGGCTCATCGACGGCACCTCGTTCGCGCCGCTCCTGCGAGGCGACGATAAGAGCTTCCCGGCCGACCGGGCGCTCGCAGTCGAGTACCACGGCCGCGGCAACCTCCCGGTCTGCGTGTACGACGGGATCGTCACCCCGACCGACTCCTACGTCGAGCACAGCGAAATCCGGCTCCCGGACGGCGGCTGTACGCAGGCCGACGAGCGTGAGCACTACGACCTCGTCGACGACCCCTTCCAGCTCGACAACCTGTTCCCGGCCCAGCCGGGCAGCGAGCCCTCCGAAGAGGAGGAGGCGCTCGCCGCGCGCCTCGAGGTGCTGCGCAATTGCGCCGGCGCGCCCGGATCGACGCCCAAGGCCGGCCGACCCCTCTGCGAATAGGCGACAAGGACGCTATTTGCGGGGCGTTTCGCGGTGGCCAATCCGGCCCCGTTGCTAGCCTGTTCATGTAGACGAGCCCAGCAGGGAGATCCTGCTTCCCGAACAGCCCAGGGTTCGATTCCTCCGATGAGCCACACCGAGCGGCCGATTCCGGACCGCGATGGCCCGCGTGATGAGTGCGGGGTGTTTGGCATATACGCACCCGGGCGGGACGTCGCCCGGCTCGCCTACTTCGCGCTCTATGCGCTCCAGCACCGCGGCCAGGAGTCGGCCGGCATCGCAACCTGCGAGGGCGGCCACATCACCACCCTGCGCGACACGGGCCTCGTGTCGCAGGTATTCGACGAGGAGAAGCTGCGCGCGCTCGACGGCGACATGGCCATCGGCCACGTTCGCTACTCGACCACGGGCGGCGGCTCGTGGGAGAACTCGCAGCCGGTGTGGCGAGACGACGGGCGCGAG
Organism: Actinomycetota bacterium; assembly: GCA_046728935.1. Lineage (GTDB taxonomy): Bacteria > Actinomycetota > Thermoleophilia > Solirubrobacterales > 70-9 > DATAFO01. Next base: position 13,768 of record JBKPFS010000167.1, read on the forward strand.
GTGGCGCTCGCTCACAACGGGAACCTCACCAACGCGGTCGAGCTCCACAACGAGCTGCGCGAGCGCGGTATCTCCTTCCGCGGCAGCTCGGATTCGGAGATCATCGCGGCGCTCCTGTCGGTTGAGGAGGAGCGGCCGATCGAGAACGCGGTCGCGGCGGTGATGCCGCGGCTGGAGGGCGCTTACTCCACCGTGGTGATGACGAAGCGGGCGGTCGTCGCATTCCGCGATCCGCACGGGGTACGGCCGCTGTCGCTCGGCAAGCTCGGCGATCGCTACTGCGTCGCCTCCGAGAGCTGCGCCTTCGACATCATCGGCGGCGAGTTGCTGCGCGAGGTGCAGCCGGGTGAGCTGATCGCGCTCACCGACCGCGGCATCGAGACGCGCCAGGTGGTGCCCAGCGAGCGGCCGGCGCACTGTGTCTTCGAGCACATCTACTTCTCGCGCCCGGACTCGCGGCTCGAGGGCCGCGTGTTGCAGGAGGTCCGCGGGCGGATGGGCGAGATCCTGGCGCGCGAGGCGCCGGTGGACGCGGACCTCGTGATCTCGGTTCCCGACTCCGGCAACCCGGCGGCGACCGGCTTCGCCCGGGCCTCGGGGCTGCCCAAGGACGACGGGCTGATCAAGAACCGCTACGTCGCCCGCACTTTCATCCAACCCGGGCAGGAGCTGCGAAAGCACGGGCTGAGGATGAAGTTCAATCCGCTACCCGAGATCGTCGCGGGCAAGAGGATCGTCGTCGTCGACGACTCGATCGTGCGGGGGAACACCACGCGGCAGATCGTGGGCATGCTGCGCGACGCCGGGGCGAAGGAGGTCCACCTGAGGATCTCGGCGCCGCCGATCCGCCACCCCTGCCACTACGGCGTCGACATGTCGACGCGGGAGGAGATGATCGCCCACGACCGCTCCGTGGAGGAGATCGCGCGTGAGCTGGACGCGGATTCGCTCGCCTACCTGTCCCTCGAGGGGGTCTACGAGGCGGTGGGCACGCCGCGCGAGGTGCACTGCGATGCCTGCTTCACGGGCTCCTACCCGCTCGGCGACGGCGGCGACGGCAACGGCAAGTTCGCCCTGGAGGAGATCGCCACCATTCCGGTGAGCACCGGCCGCCGTTGAGCTTCAGGCTCGCCGTTCTCGCGTCGGGGACCGGGACCAACCTGCAGGCGATCCTCGATCAGCTGCACGGGCGCGACGGGTTCGAGGTCGCGTGCGTCGGGTCGAACAAGCCCGATGCGGTCGCGCTTCAGCGGGCCGAGCGGGCCGGTGTCGAGAGCGCGGTCTTCCCCGCGGACGAGTATCCGGACCGCGAGGCACGCGATCGGGCGATGGGCGACTGGCTTGCCGAGCACGGGGTCGAGCTCATCGTGCTGGCCGGTTACATGGAGCTGCTCACGCCGGGCTTCGTGCGCCGTTTCGAGAATCGGATCATCAACGTGCACCCGGCGCTGCTGCCCTCGTTTCCCGGGCTCGACGCCGTCGCACAGGCGCTCGAGCATGGGGTGCGGATCACCGGCGTCACGGTGCATTTCGTGGACGAGAGGGTGGACTCGGGCCCGATCATCCTCCAACGTCCGGTGCCGGTCCCGGCCGATCGGCAGTGGGAGACGCTCGAGGAAGCGATCCACGCCGCCGAGCACGCGCTGCTGCCGGAGGCGATCCGGCTGATCGCCGCCGGACGGGTATCGATCAAGCCGGGGACGCGCCTCGTCGAGATCCGGCAATAGACTCGCCGCGATGAGCGCCGAGACGGCAATCGACGAGCAGGCGGAGGGCGGGTCCCCGCCCGGCGGCACGCCGGTTCGCATCAAGCGGGCGCTGATCTCCGTCTCGGACAAGACGGGAGTGGTGGAGTTCGCGCGGGGCCTGGCGGCGCTCGGGATCGAGATCCTGTCGACCGGCGGCACCGCGGCCACGATGCGCGATGCGGGACTGGAGGTCACGGACGTCGCCGAGTTCACGGGCTCGCCGGAGATCCTCGACGGGAGGGTCAAGACGCTCCACCCCCGGCTTCATGCGGCGCTGCTGGCGGTCCGCGACGATCCGCAGCACGCGGCGACCCTCGAGGAGGAGGGGATCGAGCCGATCGATCTCGTGTGCGTGAACCTGTATCCGTTCGAGCGCGCGGTTGCCCGGGCGGACGTGAGCGAGGCGGAGGCGATCGAGAACATCGACGTCGGAGGGCCGACGATGATCCGCGCGGCGGCGAAGAACCATCGCTTCGTGGTCGTGATCGTGAAGCCGGAGTCCTACGACGCGGTGCTCGCCGAGCTCGAGGAGTCGGGAGGTCAGATCTCCGCCGAGACGCGGCACTGGCTGGCGAGCGAGGCGTTCGCCCACACCGCCCGCTACGACGCCGCGATCTCGCGCTGGTTCGGCCTGCGCTACGAGACGTATCCCAGCCACTGGGTGATGCCGCACGAGAAGTTCCTGGATCTCGCCTACGGCGAGAACCCGCACCAGAGCGCAGCCCTCTACATCGAGGTCGGGGCGCGCTCGCACGTGCTTTCGCGCGTCGCGAAGAAGCACGGGCGGTCGCTGTCGTTCAACAACGTCCTCGACCTCGATTCGGCGCGGCGGCTGCTCGATGAGTTCTCACGTCCGGCGTGCGTGATCGTGAAGCACAACAACCCCTGCGGGGCGGCGATCGCCGACGACGTGGGCGAGGCGTACGAGCGGGCGTTCGCGTGCGATCCGCTGTCGGCGTTCGGGGGCGTGATCGTGTTCAACCGTCCGGTGGATGGCGCCCTGGCGAAGCGGCTTCACGAGCAGTTCATCGAGGTGCTGCTGGCGCCGGACTTCGATGAGCACGCGATCGAGGTCCTGACGCAGAAAGAGGCGATCCGAATCCTCGAGAACACCGAGGAGCGGGGCTACGAGCCGCGCGAGCGGGATGTGAAGCGGGTCCGCGGCGGGCTGCTGGTCCAGGACCCGGATCGCGTGGACGAGACGCGCGGGTCGATGACCGTACCCACGGAGGCGAAGCCGAGCGAGGAGCAGTGGGACGACCTGCTGTTCGCGTGGAAGGTCTGCCGCCACGTGCGCTCCAACGCGATCGTGATCGCCAAGGACGGGGCGACGCTGGGGATCGGGGCGGGCCAGATGAGCCGGGTCGACTCGGTGCGGATCGCGATCGACAAGGCGCGCGAGGCGCGGGGCGACGAGGCGGAGGAGCTCCTCGCCGGCTCCGTGGTCGCGTCGGACGCGTTCTTCCCCTTCGCGGACGGGCCGCAGCTCGCGATCGACGCGGGAGCGACGGCGGTGATCCAGCCGGGCGGGTCGAAGCGCGACGCCGAGGTCGTGGCGGCCTGCGACGAGGCCGGCGTGGCGATGGTGTTCACCGGTCGCCGCCACTTCCGGCACTAGCCAGCGGCCGAGGGGGTATTGGACGGGGCGATGGCGCGACTTCACGTCCTGCGGGTGTTCTGCGCGGAGGACGACTCGGGCGGCAATCCGCTGGGGGTCTTCCTCGACGGCGGGGAGGTGCAGGAAGAGCGGCGGCAGGCGACCGCTCACGAGCTCGGATTCGCCGAGACGGTGTTCGTCGACGATCGCGACCGAGCGGAGATCCGGATCTTCAGCGCCGAGATCGAGGTGCCCCTGGCCGGCCATCCGCTGGTGGGGACCGCGTGGCTGCTGAGGGAGGAGGGCGCCGAGCCATCCGTGCTGCGGCCCCGCGCCGGCGAGACGCCGGTGACGTTCGAGCGCGAGATCTGCTTCGTCGCCGCTCGGCCGGAGTGGGGTCCCGAGTTCGACTTCGTCCAGGTGGATTCCCCGAAGGAGGTCGAGGCGCTCGAAGGGCCGCCGGAGGGGCATGAGAACGTCGGCGTCTGGGCGTGGCTCAACGAGGACGAGGGCTGGATCCGCGAGCGCGTCTTCGTCGCCCAGCTGGGAGTGGGCGAGGACGAGGCCACGGGCTCGGCGGCGCTGCGCCTCTGCGCCCAGCTTGGGCATCCGATCGAGATCCGCCAGGGCGGGGGCTCGCTGATCTTCGCGCGACCCGCCGGCGACGGCATGGTCGAGATCGGCGGTCGGGTCGTGCTGGACGAGGTGCGCGAGCAGGCAG
>JBKPFS010000168.1:0-26006 GCA_046728935.1 Actinomycetota bacterium
GGTCGCAGGGCTCGCCGGCGGGATCGCGCTGACGCGGGACGGTCGCCGGCGCAAGGTGCTCGGCGTGTCGATCCCCGGCACCCGCCGCAGCGGCGACACCGCCAAGGCGCTCGGCACCGTGGCGAAGGAGCTCGCGAAGACCGGGCAACGGGTCGGCCAGCTGACGGCGGAGGTGCGTCACGTCCGCGAGGAGGTGAACAGGGACTAGCGAGGGGCCCACGCGAGCGAGCGTTTGAAGCCCCAGGCCGGGGTATAAGACGAAGAGCCCCGTAGCGAGCGGTCCAGGGAAGGAGAAGGCATGGCAAGAGGGAGTTCCGGGCCCCGGTCCGGGAAGTCCGGGACGAAATCCCGAAGTTCGCGCTCCAAGAGCGCGGGCTCGCGTTCGAGCCGTGGGTCGACGCGCTCTAACCGCAGCTCGCGGTCCGGCCGCAGCGACGGCCGAGCCTCGTCGAGCGCGAAGCGTTCGAAGCGGTCGCAGACGTCCAACAGCTCGAAGAGCTCGAGCAAGAGCAAGCGCGCAAATCAGGACTTCCCGGACTACTCGATCGTTGATCCGGAGGAGATCGAGGAGGCGGTCGACGTCTACGTCAATGCGCCTGTCGTCAAGGTCGACGAGATCAAGTTCGAGCTGGATGACCTAAGGGCCCACCTCGCCGTGCTCGCCGAAGCCGGCCACTTCGTCCAGCTCAACGCCGGCGTCGCAGCGCGACTCGGCAAGGTCGAGCTCGACATTCAGGGCGTCGAGACGCAGGCCCTCCTGGAGGTCCGTCTGGAGAACGTCACCAGGATCCTCGGGCGCGTCCTCACGACCCTCGACCGCAACCCGAAGCTGCTTCAGAGCGTCGGCGAGGCCCTCGGCGATGTCGGCACTGGAGCCCACGGTCTGCTGGGGGACACCGGCGACGTGCTGAAGAGCGCCGGGAAGGGAGCCGAGAGCGCCGTGCAGGACGTAGGCCGGGGCGCCGGAAGGGGGGTTGCGGGGATAGGCCGGGGCGCCGAGCAGGGGGTGGAAGGCCTCGGCCAGGGCGCCCAGCAGGGCGTCGAAGGCCTGGGCCAGGGCGCCCAGCAGGGCGTGCAAGGCCTGGGCCAGGGCGCCGAGCAGGGGGTGGAAGGCCTCGGCCAGGGCGCCCAACAGGGCGTCGCAGGCGTCGGTCAGGGTGCCCAGGAGGGCGTCGAGGGCCTCGGTCAGGGCGCCCAGCAGGGGCTCGCGAGTCTTGGGCCGGGCGGCCAGCAGGGTGGCGCTCGCCAGAGCCGCGGATGAGGAATTGCTGATGGCTCAGAAGACGACGAAATCGCAGCGCTCGGGCGGGCGTCGCGGCCAAAACGCGTCGTCCCGCAACGGGAAGGGCAGCGCCCAAAGCGGCGGCGACAAGCGGCCCGCGCTCGAGGCGATGCGCCAGGACACCGATGCGGATCGCGAGTATCGGCAGTACGTTCGGCGTGAGGAGCAGGATCGCGCGGGCCCGCCGGATGTCCTGCTGGATGTCCCTGAGCTCAAGGTCGACCTAATCCACTTCGAGCTCGACGACCTCGACGCTCACGTCGCCGTCAAGGCGCAGGTGCTCAACCTGGTCAAGCTCACCGTCGGCGTCGACGTCCACCTCAGCAGGGTCAAGCTCGATATCAAGGGTGTCGAGGCCGAGCTGGTCATGAAGGCACACCTCGAGCACGTCGCCGCCCTCGTCGACCGCCTCATGACAAGCCTGGATCGCAACCCCGAGCTCGTCGACGGACTCAGTCGGGCCGTCTCCGAGATCGGCCAGGGCGCGGGCGAGGCGGTGGACGAGACGGGCGACGCCGCCAAGGACGTCGGGAAGGGCGCCGAGGGGGCGCTGAAGGACGTCGGGAAGGGCGCCGGTCAGGCCGTCGGCGACGTCGGCGAGGGTGCTGGCCAGGCCGTCGGCGACGTCGGCCAGGGCGCCGGCCAAGCCGTCGGCGACGTCGGCCAGGGCGCGGGCCAGGCCGTCGGCGACGTGGGGCAGGGCGCCGGCCAAGCCGTCGGGGATGTGGGGCAGGGCGCCGGGCAGGCCGTCGGCGACGTCGGCCAGGGCGCCGGCCAGGCCGCGGGTAACCTCGATCAGCTTGTCGGCGGCGTGGGCCAGACCGTCGGGCAGGCCGGCCAGGGCGCGGGACAGGCGTTCGGCGGCCTCGGCCAGGGCGCCGGCGAGGGCGGTCAGGGCGGACAAGCGCTCGGCGGCCCTGGTGAGGGCGCCGGACAGGCGCTTGGGCAACCCGGCGGCAACGCGCAGCCGCAGCCAGATGGCCAGGGACAGGCGGGCAGGCCCGGGGCAGTGGCCAAGCAGGTCGCGAAGATGGTGGCCCGCGAGATCGGGCATGCCGCCTCGGACGAGGCAAAGGACCTCGGCCTTGCCGCGACGCGGAAGGTGCGCGAGCTGGGCGAGCGTCGCGAGCACCGGCGCGCCGAGAAACACAACGCCACCGAGGCAGCCGTCCGTCTAGCTGACGAGCTCGGCATCGATGTCGCCGACCTCGAGGGCACGGGCAGCGACGGCCGCGTCACTGTGAACGACGTCCGGAAGGCGCACGAAGCGTGACGGAGCGAGAGCCGGATGTCGAGATCAGCGCGGCGGTCCGGGCCGACGAGCTGCGCTTCGAGCGGAAGCCGAAGGTCGACGTCGTCGCGTATGCCGATTCGCCGGCCGACGCCGAGTCTGCGTCCGAGCGCGAGAATCTGCCCGAGGAGCTGGAGGAGGGGGTCACCTACCGCGACTTCGCGGTCCGGTGGCGGGTCGCGGCGCGTCTCAAGGATCCCGACTGAGAGCGGCCCACAGGCGGCGTCGGTGAGGCTGTAGTCGCCGGACCGACCGGCGCCGGCGACTAGATCGTCCTAACCCCGAGATGTGAAGACAGCTCGGGCTCATCTCACCGTTCCCGTCTTGCGGGCGCCGAAGACGATATCCGCCGGCACCCGGCCCTTGGTCAGGCGGCCGGTGTGGGCACGATCGGTGTTGTAGTAGGCGAGGTACTCGTCGAGGTCGCGCTCAAGCGCTGTGATCTTCGGCGCCAGCGAGCGACTGAACGCTGGCCGCCAGCACTCCTCGAGGATCGTCAGCTGGGCGCGCTCGGCGCAGCCGTTTGAGTTCGGGCGCCCGGCCTTGATCCGCCTGTGGATGGCACCCTCGCCCTCGACCGCGTCTCCGAACAGCTTCGCGCGGAACTCCGAGCCATTGTCTGAGGTCACCTCCCGAAGCCTCCAGCCGGCGGCCCGAAGCTCGGCGGCGACCAGGTGGCAGAGCTCGGCCGTGCGCCGCGCCGAGGGGTTTCGCTCTTCGGAGCGAAGGAACGCCCAGACGTAGGCGGAGGCGACGTCGATCGCCGTGTATTGCCAGACGACGCCCTTGGAGCCAGCCAGGCGACCGACGTAAAAGCAGTCCATCTGCACCTTCTCGCCGGGCTCGGATGCGTCGATGTGCAGCTCTTTCGGCTCCATCTCGGGCTTGCGCTCGTAGGGGTCGGCGTGGCGGGCGATGAGCGCGTGGCGCTTGGAGCGGGTGTTGAGGTTGAAGCGCCGAAGGACCCGCCAGACGCCGTGCTCGGAGACCTCGACCCCGCCCCACCTCGGACGAACGAGTTCGGCGGAGATCCGCCGCGGGCCGAAGCCCGGATGGCCGAGGGCGAAGGCGAGGATCCGAAACTCCAGGTGGGGGCCGATCTGGTTCGGCATCCGCGGCGCCCGGCGCTCTCTCACTCTGAGGCCGTCGAGGCCGTAGCGCTCGAGCTTTCGCTTCCAGACGTAGTAGGTCGAGCGAGCGACCCCCATCTGGCGGCAGGCCTCGCTCACCGAGCCCAGCTCCTCGGCCAGCGTGAACAGCCGCAGGCGGTAGCCGAAGAGCACGTCATCATGCGTCATCCGCGCCTCCTTCGAGGTCGGTTTTCTTGGTCGACGACGGATCCTGAGAAGGCGCGCGGACGCCCCGGCCAGCTGGCCGGGGCGTCCGACTTCAAAGGCTCGCGATGGAAGTCGAGGGTGTCTCGATTACTTGGGTTTAGTCCGGACTAGATTGCGCCGATGATCCTCTGCCTGGGGGAGGCGCTGGGATGCCGCGCGAGCGGGCGCGGCGTTCGGCCCGGCGCTCGAGGCGTCGGCCGAGGCCTGCACCCGCTGGAGCGCGCTCGCCTAACCGCTCAGACGGACCGCTGGTAGGTCCGGAACGCCTGCACCGCGAAGAACAGCGTCGCGGCGAGGAAGGCGGCCAGGAAGGCCGCGCGCGAGCCGATCAGGCCCCAGTCGGGCGACGCCGTGAGCGCCTCGCGGCCGGCCTCGACCGCCCAGTTCACGGGGTTGAACCCCGACGCGGTTTGCATCCAGTCCGGCATCAGGTCCTTCTGCATGAAGGTCACCGAGACGAACGAGAGCGGCAGCATCAGGAACTGCATCAGGGCGATCAGCGTCTCCTCGCGGCGCGACAGCAGGGCGAGCCCGTTGGAGAGGGCGCCGAACGACCCGCCGAGCAGGATCGCGATGCCCATCAGCACCACGACCCCGCCGACGCCGTTTGAGAAGTCCGCCCCGGTGGCGATCGCAAGGCCGACGATGATCACCGTCTGGAGCACGATCTGAAGCGCGGCCTGCACCAGCCGGCCGGTGATCAGGGACGTGCGCCGCACCGGCGAGACCAGGAAGCGGTCGACGACGCCGCGCTCCAGGTCCTCGATCATCGGCATCCCGCTCCAGCCCGAGGTGAAGAACGCGGTCATCATCACCACCCCCGGCGCGAGGAACTGGATGTAGTCCTCCGAGCCGAAGCCGGGAATGTCGGTGACGGTCTGGAACAGCGCCCCGAAGAGCAGCAGCCAGATCACCGGCTGGACCAGGTTGACGAAGATCCACCACGGCTGGCGCAGCAGCTCCATCACGTGCCGGACGGTCATGTGCCTCGTGTCGGCGAGTGCGCGCATCATCGGGATTCCTCCTTGGTCTCTGCTTGGGTTTCGCTTTCGGCCTCAGCGGAACTGAACGTGCGCCCGGCGTGGCGCAGGTAGACGTCGTCGAGCGACGGACGGGCCACGGTCACCGAGGCGACCGGGACGCCGCGCGCCTCGAGCGCCGCCAGCACCGCCGGGACGGCCCGCGCGCCGTCGTCGGCGCGGGCGTGGAGGGCGCTGCCGTTGACCACGACCTCCCGCACGGCCTCGACCTGCTCGAGCGCGTGACCCACGGCGCCGTCGGTCCAGCCCTCGAGCTCGACGTGGATCGCGTCGCCGCGCAGCTCGCGCTTCAGCTCGTCGGGCGTGCCCTCGGCGACGACCCTGCCGCGGTCGACGATCGCCAGCCTGGCGGCCAGCCTGTCGGCCTCCTCCAGGTAGTGGGTCGTCAGCAGCACGGTGAGCCCCTCGCCGGTGAGGCGCGAGATCTCCTCCCACATCTCCGCCCGCACCTCGGGATCGAGGCCGGTCGTCGGCTCGTCCAGGAAGAGCACCTTCGGGTCATGGACGAGCGCCATGGCGACATCGAGCCGGCGATGCATCCCGCCCGAGAAGGTGCGGACCAGTCGATCAGCCGCGTCGGCGAGCCCGAACTGCTCGAGCAGCGAGTCGATCCGCCGCTCCAGCTCGGTGCCGCCCAGCCCGTGGACCTGGCCCTGGAGCCTCAGGTTCTCGCGCGCGGTCGCCTGGATGTCCAGGCCGCCCTCCTGGGAGACGACGCCGATCGCCTGGCGCACCCTTGCGGCCTCGTCGAGCACGCCGAAGCCGCCGACGCTGGCCGCGCCCGAGTCCGGGCGCGAGAGCGTGGTCAGGATCTTCACGGTGGTCGACTTGCCGGCGCCGTTGGGGCCCAGGAGGCCGAACACGGTTCCCTCCTCGACCGAGAACGAGAGGCCGTCGAGCGCGCGAACGTCGCCCGGATAGGTCTTGGTCAGGTCGCTTGCCTCTATCGCTTGCATGTGGACTTGCCTCCGCTGGGGTGTAGACTCTTCTTAAGACACAAGTATCTTAGCAACTAAGCATCTTTGATGTCGAGAGAGGATACGACCACCATCGAGACGCGACAGACCAAGGCCAAACTGATCGAGCAGCTCATGGAGCAGTTCAGAATCAGCGGCATCCAGGACAACGCGTTCGACGACGCCACCGCGGAGCGGCTGGGGGTCAATCGAACGGACCTCAACTGCATCGACATCATTGAGCGCAGCGGCGGCGTCACCGCCGGGGAGCTCGCGAGGGAGGCGGGCCTCACCACCGGTGCCGTGACCGCCGTGATCGATCGGCTCGAGCGCGCCGGCTACGCGCGCCGGGTCCGAGACGACGAGGACCGCCGGCGGGTGACCGTCGAGGTAACCGCGAAGCTCGAGCGGGAGGCCGCGAAGGTCTACGGGCCGATGACGGAGGAGTGGCTGGCCGTGTTCAATCGCGCCACCGCCGAGCAGCTCGCCGCCATGCTCGAGCTCATGCGCGCGGGCAACGCCGTCAAGCCGCGGTACATTGAGCGCGTGCGCCGGGGGGAGTAGGTTCCGCGGGTCATGGCCTACGACGAGGCGCTCGCCGACCGCGTTCGGACGGTCCTCTCCGTCCGCGAGGGGCTGAGCGAGCGCAAGATGTTCGGCGGGATCGGCTTCATGATCGGGGGCAACATGGCCTGCGGGGTGCACGGCGAGGAGCTGATCGTCCGCCTCGATCCGAACGAGTCCGAGCGGGCGCTCGCCGAGCCGCACGTGCGTGTCTTCGACATCACCGGCCGGCCGATGAAGGGGTGGATCCTCGTCGGCCCCGAGGCACTTGAGACCGACGAGGACCTCGCCGGCTGGGTCGACGCCGGCGCCGACTTCGCCGCCTTGCTGCAGCCGAAATAGCCGCTGGTCGCTGTGTGCGCATCGTCACACTTCGGGCAAGGATCGCGGAGCACTGTGTGAGCGAGACGAGGTGGCGATGAGAATCGGCCTTCCCCCCGGGCCCCGGTACCCGAGTCTGATCCAGGGCATCGGGATGTGGACGCGCCCGCTCGCCTCCCTGGAGCGCTACCGGGCGCGCTACGGCAAGCGCTTCACCGTCCGCTTCCCGGCCGCGCCGCCGTTCGTGATCCTCTCCGACCCCGCGGAGATCAAGCAGGTGTTCGCCGCGCCGCCCGAGGTGCTCCACCCCGGCGAGGGGGCGAAGGTGCTCGAGCCGCTGGTGGGCCGCAATTCGGTCATCCTGCTCGACGAGGCGGCCCACATGGAGCAGCGAAAGCTGCTCCTGCCCGCCTTCCACGGGGAGAAGATGGCGCGCCTCAGTGGGCTGATGGCCGAGGTCGCAGAGCGCGAGCTCGAGCGCTGGCCCGCCGGGCGCGCGGTCGAGCTCCAGCCCGAGATGGGGCGCCTCACCCTGGAGATCATCCTGCGGACCGTCTTCGGCCTCGACCCGGGGGAGCGGCTCGACGCGCTGCGCTCGCGGCTCGCCGAGATGCTGGCCTTCGGCGATCGCCCGATCAGCCTGGTGCCGATCGACCCTGAGAGCCGGCTCGCGAAGCTGCTCTCGCTCACCCGGCCGATCGCCAACTTCTGGCGCCTTCAGGCCGAGATCGACGAGCGGCTGTTCGAGCTGATCGAGGAGCGGCGCGCCGGAGACGAGGATCGCGACGACGTGCTGTCCATGTTGCTGGAGGCCCGCCACGGGGACGGCTCGCCGATGTCCGCGCAGGAGCTCCGCGACGAGCTGATGACGATGCTCGTCGCCGGCCACGAGACGACGGCCTCCTCGCTGGCGTGGGGGTTCATGCGCCTGGCGCGAGAGCCGCGGGTGCTGGAGCGGCTGGTCTCGGAGCTCGACTCGAACGGTGAGGCCTACCTCACCGCGACGATCCAGGAGTCGCTCCGCCGCCGGCCGGTGCTGCCGAACGTCGAGCCCCGACTGGTCAAGCAGCCGTTCGAGCTGGGCGGCCGGACCTATCCGCCGGGGGCGTGCCTGGTCCCCAACGCCTACCTCGTCCACCACGACCCGGAGATCTACCCCGACCCCTACGAGTTCCGGCCCGAGCGCTTCCTCGACGAGTCCCCCGGGACCTATACCTGGCTTCCCTTCGGCGGCGGGCGTCGGCGCTGCATCGGCGCGAGCTTCGCGATGCTCGAGATGCAGATCGTGCTCCGCACGGTGCTCAGCCGCCGCCAGCTGCTGCCGGTCGGGGGCGAGGGCGTCGAGCTTCCCACGCGCCGCAACATCTCCGTGCGGCCCGGGCGCGGCGCCCGCGTCGTCCTCGGCGAGCGCGCGACGGTGCCCGAGGCTGCGCCGGTCAGTTCGCCTGCGCGGACGGCCTGATCAGGAGCTCGTTGACGTCCACGTGCTCGGGCTGGCCGAGCGCGTAGATCACCGCCCGGGCGATGTCGTCCGCCTGGAGCGCACGCTCGGGGGCGGGCCGGTTGTCGAAGAAGGGCGTGTCGACCATCCCCGGTTCGATCAGGGTCACGCGGATGCGCTGGTTGTCGTGCATCTGGCGAAGCTCCTGTCGAAGCGACTCGCCCATCGCGGTCACCGCCCACTTGGTGGAGGAGTAGAGCGAGCCGGGTAGGGCGCGGCGGCCCGCCACGGAGCCCGTGATCAGGTAGTGGCCGCTGCCGCGCTGGAGCAGATGGGGGAGAGTGGCGCGGATGGTGAGCGCCACCCCGAGCACGTTGGTGAGCACCATCGAGCGCCAGTGGTCGGGCGTCTCCTCGAGAAAGCCCCGGGTGGCGCCGAACCCGGCGTTGGCGAACACCGCGTCGATCCGCCCGAAGCCGTCGACGGCTGCGCGGGCGAGCCGCTCGGTGTCATCGGGCTCGGTGACGTCGCAGCGCACCGCGAGCGCGCGGTCGGATCCGCCGAGCTCATCGGCCAGCTCCCGCAGCGCATCCTCCCTGCGGGCCCCGAGCACCAGGCGGTAGCCCGCCTCGGCGGTGGCGCGGGCGGTAGCCGCGCCGATCCCGCTCGAGGCGCCGGTGATCACGAGCACGGGGTCCTCGGCCACGGCGCGGCATTCTAAGGCCGCTACGGTGGGGCCCATGACCGCCCCGCTGCTTGCCGTCGACGCCCCGTCGATGCTGTTTCGCGCCTTCTACGCGCTTCCGAAGTCGATCAAGGCCCCCGACGGAGCCTCCGTCAACGCCCTGCTCGGCACGACCAACCTGATCCTGCGCGAGGTGGAGGAGTACGGTCCGCGCGCGGTCGTCCTCTGCTTCGGCCCGGACGCCGCCGACTACCGGGTCGAGCTCTATCCGCGCTATCACGCGGACCGCCCGGAAGTGCCCGAGGAGCTGGTGCCGCAGTTCGCCGACAGCGACGAGTTCTTCGGCGCCTTCGGCTGGACCGTCACGCACCATCCCTCGCTGGAGGCGGACGACGTGCTCGGCTCCTACGCGAAGCTCGAGGCGAAGGCCGGTGGCGAAGCCCTGCTGCTGACCGGCGACCGCGACATGTTCCAGTGCGCGGGCGAGGGGGTCGGCGTGCTCTACGTGCGCACGGGCGTCCGTGGCGCCGAGCTGATGAAGCCCGACGCGGTGCGGAAGCGCTACGGCGTCCCACCCGAGCTCGTCCCCGACTTCATCGCCCTGCGCGGCGATCCGTCGGACGGGATTCCTGGCGCCAAGGGAGTGGGGGAGAAGACCGCGGCGGAGCTGCTTCGCCGCCATGGCTCCCTGGAGGCGGTGATCGAGAACGCGATCCGGGAGAAGCGGCCCGCGCTTCGCACCGCCCTCCACGGCGCCCGCGAGGAGCTGCGTGCTTTCAAGGACATCGCGACGCTCCGTGACGCGGGCGTGAAGCGGCCCAAGGACCGAGCGACCGACTGGAAGCGCGCCGCCAAGGCCGCCCGCGAGCGGGGGATGAACCGGCTCGCGGAGCGACTGGAGCGCGCCGGCGCGGGGTCGTGAGCGCACCTAGGCCCGTGCCCGGGCCCTTGCGATAATCGGGCGTCGAATGGATCCCGCCCGCAAGCGCAAGATCCGGCTGGTCGTGGCGCTGGGCGCCGCGGTCCTGCTCGCCGCCGCCCTGGTCTACACGTCGTTCAGCGCCTCGAGCGAGGCGAAGCAGCCCTCCGATCTGATCGGGGTCTCGGGGGGCAACTACGACCTCAGCGGGACCGTCGTCGAGGGGTCGGTCCAGCGTCACGGAAGCGAGCTTCGCTTCGACATCGCCGACCGCGACGACCCCTCCGCCAAGATCCCCGTCCGCTACGAGGGGCAGGTGCCGGATCCCTTCCGCGAGGGCCGCGAGGTGATCGTCACCGGCACCGTCTCCGACGGCACCTTCCTCGCCGACCGCGACAGCCTGGTCACGAAGTGCCCGTCGAAGTTCGCCGACGAGGCCGAGGACGATCCAGAACACGTCGTGATCCAGTGATCGAGCTCGGGGCCGCCTGTCTGGTAGCGGCCGCCCTCGCCTGTGCCTACGCGCTCGTCGCGGCGCTGATCGGGACGCGCGGCGACCACCGCTGGGTGGACTCGTCGCGGCGGGCGATCTACGCGCTCTGCGGCCTGCTGACCGTCTGCGTCGTCGTGCTCGAGGCGGCATTCGCGCGCTCGGACTTCTCCGTCCGGCTCGTCGCCGACCACTCCTCGACCACCACGCCGGCGGGCTACAAGCTGACCGCGATGTGGTCGAGCCAGGGCGGGTCCCTCTTGCTCTGGGCCTGGGTGCTGTCGATCGCCGCCAGCGTGGTGCTCTACGCGACGCGCCGCCGCCACCGCGAGATCGTCCCCTGGGCGACCGCGGTGCTGGCCGGGGTCGGGCTGTTCTTCACCACCCTGATGCTCTTCGGACACGACGCGAATCCGTTCGCGCGCCTCGATCCCGCGCCGGCCGAGGGCGCGGGCCTCAACCCGCTGCTCCGCCACCCGGCGATGGCGATCCACCCACCGATGCTCTACTCCGGCTACGTCCTCTTCTCGATCCCGTTCGCGTTCGCGATCGGCGCCCTGGTGACCCGGCGGATCGACGCCAGCTGGATCCGCTCGACGCGCCGGTTCGCCCTCCTCGCCTGGATCTTCCTCTCGATCGGCGTCCTGCTTGGCGCCCGCTGGTCGTATGCCGAGCTCGGTTGGGGCGGCTACTGGGGCTGGGACGCGGTCGAGAACGCCTCGCTGATGCCGTGGCTCGTGGGCACCGCGTTCCTGCACTCGATCATGGTCCAGGAGCGGCGGGGGATGTTGAAGGTCTGGAACGTCTCGCTGATCGTCGCCGCGTTCAGCCTTGCGCTGCTGGGGACGTTCCTCGTGCGCTCGGGGATCCTCGAGTCGATCCACGCCTTCGGCGCCTCGGACGTCGGGCCGCCGCTGCTCGGCCTGATCGCCGTCGTCGTGGTCGGCTCGGCGGCCCTGATCGTCTCCCGCCTCGACGATCTGCGCTCCGAGCGCCGGATCGAGTCGCTGGCCTCGCGCGAGGGAGTGTTCCTGGTCAACCACCTGCTCCTGCTCGGCCTCTGCGCGGTGATCTTCTGGGGCACCTTCTTCCCCTTGATCTCGGAGGCCCTGACGGGCGAGCGCTCGACGCTGGGGGCGCCCTGGTTCGACCGCTACACGGCGCCGCTCGCGATCGTGCTGGTGTTGTTCACCGGCATCGGGCCGTTGCTCGCCTGGCGCCGGGTGAGCTCCGGAGCGCTGTGGCGCCTCGTTCGCTGGCCGCTCGCGGCCGCGACCGCCGCGACACTGCTCGTCGCGACCATCGCCGACGCCGGCTCGAAGCCGCTGGCGCTGGCGCTGTTCGGCTTCGCCTTCTTCGCGCTCGCCGCGCTCGCGCAGGAGTTCATCCGCGGCGCCGGCGCACGGCGGGCGCTCGCCGGCAGCCCATGGCCGGCGGCGCTGGTCGCGACCGTGGCGCGGAACCGGCGTCGCTACGGCGGCTACATCGTGCATGCCGGCGTCGGGATCCTGTTCATCGCCGTCGCCGCCTCGTCGAGCTTCCAGACCAGCCGCGACGTTCATCTGCGGCCCGGGGACTCGGCCACGGTCGACGACTACCGGGTCACCTACACGAGGCCGACGGCCGCGATCGACCGCAAGGAGCAGCGGCTCACCTTCGGCGCCGTGCTCGACGTCGATCGCAACGGCGCCCAGTTCGCGACCCTGGAGCCCCAGCGCAACTACTACTCCGCGAACACGGCCTCCGAGTCCGGGCCGGTGCGCGGTTTCTTCGAGGGCGAGGCGACGAGCGAGGTCGGTCGCAAGGAGGGGCCGGGCGGCGATCTGTGGACCGCGATGCGGCCCGACCTCGAGCCCTTCGACCCGGTGATCGACGCCGTCGACGAACGGCTCGAGCGCTCGCTGCCCACCGTCGGTCCCGCGGGGCCGACCCCGGAGCAGATCGAGGCGATGCAGACATTCGCCGACCGCCAAGGGACGGCGATCGAGCGGCTCTCGGCGCTCTACGTCAGCAGCGGGCTGCCGATCGACCTGCGCGTGAACGTGAACCCGTTTGTGATCTGGATCTGGATCGGCGGGGCGATCGCGGTCAGCGGCGGGCTGATCGCCGTCTGGCCCCAGCCGGCGGCGCGGCGCCGCCGCGTCTCCGACGTCTACGCGGCCAGGCTCGCGCGCGAGCTCGGGCGGGCCTAGCTAGACGACCGGGGCGATCACCAAGGGCGGCGACTCGTCCGCCTTGCAGACGATGTCCTTGCCGGGCCGGCTGAGCTTTAGGCGAGTGACGGTGGCGTCGAAGGAGGCATCGCCGCTGAAGGCCGAGTTGGTGAGCACCTCCCAGTCACCAGTGCGATCCGTCGTCGCCGTGCCGACCAGCTCGCGCTCACCACCCGAGGGGGTGATGTAGAGGCTCACCTCGCGGTTGCGTTCGCACTTGGGCTTCTTCGAATGGACGTCGCCGACAACCCTCTGCTCAAAGGGCGGCTCATTGCCAAAGTTCGCTCCGGACACCTCGACCTCCGATGCGAATCGCTTGCTCTTCGCCGCCTCGGTTGCGGGCGCTGCAATCCCGACGGCGACGAGAAGCGAAACGGCGACGATCTGTGTCCGCCTGGTCATCTCAATCGCTGAGCAGGGGTGGGGCCTTGTCCGCCTTGCAGATCAGCTTCTTCCCGCCCCGAGTCGTCACCTTCTTACGGGCGACCGTGGCGGTCATGAAGTTCGGGGTGTCGCCCCCGTTCGTCTCGATCGTGAACTCCCAGTCGCCCGTAGCGTCGGTCTTCACCTCGCCGACCGCGTCGCCCTCGCCTTCGGGCGGCAGCTCATCGAACGGGCCGTCGTTGCGGATGACGGTCACCGTGCGTCCCTTCTCGCATTTGGACTTGTTGGAGTGGACGTCCCCGACGGCGACGAAATCGAAGTCGTCGCTGTCGTAGCGCCAGCCGTCGACCTCGACCTCCGAGGCCACCCGCTTCACCTTGGCGCCGTAGCCCGCGGACACCGCGAGCCCGAGCGACAGCACGATCGCCAGCGCCAGCATCGCGACGGATTTCGTCTTCCCCGACACTCCCGGCGACCCTAACCCTTGGGCGAACGGCGCGCAAGCCCGCCGGTGGCGGACCCAATCCAGTCGGCCCGGCCTAGCCTTCGCCACATGGAGTACGTGCTCGCCGCCATCATCCTCGTCGCAATCGCCTGGTTCGTCGGCGCGCCGCTTCGCCGCGCGGCGCGAGAGATCGGCGCGGCCGGTCACGAAGAGGACCCGCGCCGCGCTGACCTAGAGGCCCGCAAGGAGGCGCTCTACCGCCAGATCCGCGACGCCGAGCTCGACCGCGAGCAGGGAAAGCTCACGACTGAGGACTGGCGCCGCCAGGACGCAGAGCTGCGCCGCGAGGCGATCGAGGTCCTGAGGGAGCTCGATCGCCTCGGCGGCTAGGACCTAAAAGACGGCGAGGACTGATGAGGTCCCCGGCTTGCAGACGATGACCTTCCGCAGTTTGCCGTGACGCCGCTTCTTGATCTTGCGCTTCTTGGCGGTGGCCTCGTAGTAGCCCTCGGCGGGCCCACGGCCAGCCTCCAGCTCCCCTCCGGTTCGGTCGTTGTGGTACCGACCGAGGTGGGATCGCTCGACCCGAGTGGAAGCCCGAGGTACGTCACCTCGACCGTGCGCTTCCGCTCGCACTTCGGCTTGTTCGCGATTACCTCCCCGAAGAAGTCCCCGCTCTGATAGTCGATCATGACCTCGGTCTCGACCTTGACCTTCCTGACCTTGGCCTGCGCTGGGGCGGCCACCAGACCGACCGCCAACGCTCCCGCCAACGCTACGAGTACTGCCGTTCGCATGAAGTCCCTTGGGAGAGCCTGTGTTGCCTCGCGCTGCCTAGGTTCCGATGAAGAACACAGGGGAGACGTCGGCCTTGCAGATGAGCTTCTTGTCGCCCTTCTTACGCTTCCGCTTCTCGACCTCGGCCCGATATTCACCGCCGGCCAAGAGATTCTCGGGCTTGATCGCCCAGTCGCCTGTCTCGTCCGTGGTTCCGGAACCGACGAGCTCGTGCGCACCACCGTTGACGAGGAAGAGGCTCACCGAGCGGTTCGGAACGCACTTCGCCTTCTTCGAGTACACGTTCCCAACGAACCGGAACTCGTAGGTCGGCGGCGGCGAGTTATATCCGTCGATGTCGACCTCGGAACTGACCCTCTTCGCCTTCGCTGCGTCAGCGGTGCCGACTCCGAGCCCCAGCGTGAGCGTGACGGCGAGGGCGATCACGACTGCCTTGCGCATGACTATCCCTAATCGAGACGACGTTCGAGGTGCCGGGGAGGCGCCACCTAGGTGTCCTCCAGCTCGAACGGCTCTGACGTGGCGGCCTTGCAGACGATCTTCTTGTCGCCCTTCTTGATCTTCTTCCGGGCGACGTTCGCGATGTAAGGACCGGCGGTGAGATCCTCGAACCCGACATCGACCTCCCAGTCGCCGGTGTGGTCAGTCGTGACGGTTTCCACCTCCTCGCTGCTCCCCTTCGGCGGGCCGGTGTTGCGGAGCGTGACCTCCCGGTTGCGCTCGCACTTGTTCTTCGGCGAATGAACATCGCCAAAGAACCTGAGCACGGGGCCGCCGGGAAACTCGAAGCCCTCGATCTCGATCTTGGTCGCGAGCTTCTTCGCCTTCGCGGCCTGAGTCACGCCAATGCCGAGTCCGAAGATGAGTGCCGTCGCCAGCCCGATCAGCGCTACGCGTCGCATCGCCGCCACGTCAGTCGCCTATCTCCTTGTTGGGCGACGTCGTCGCCTTGCAGACGAACTTCCTGCCGTGCTTCTTGAACGTCTTCTTGGCGACCTCGACGGCGTAGTTCCCCGCCGCGAGCCCGGACTCACCGTGCCTGACCTCCCAATCGCCGGTCTCGTCCGTGGTGTCCGTGCCGACGAAGTGGTCGGCCTTGTTGGGGCCGTTGTAGACGAGTGTCACGTCGCGCCCCTTCTCACACTTGCTCTTCAGCGAGTGGACATCGCCGAAGAACTCGATCTCGGTGTCCGTGGGGAAGCGGATCCCCTCGACCTCGGCCTCGGTGGCGATCTTCTTGGTATTCGCGGCGTGGCTTGCCGTGATCGCCATGCCGAGCATCAGCGCGACCGCGAGCCCGAGGATCCCTGCACGTTTCATTCTTCAGAACCCTTCCGAGTGGTGACCGCGCGCACCCTATCTGCCCCGCGGGCGGCAAGTCAAGCTCTACACTCCGCAGCCGTGGAATCGGTGCTCGAGGTCGTCCAGGTCCTGATCTCGGTGATCCTGATCTTCCTCGTGCTCCTGCACTCGGGGAAGGACTCGGGGCTCTCGGGGGCGTTCGGCGTCGGCTCGGGCGGCGGCTCGTTCGGCGGCGGCTCGCTGGTGGAGCGAAACCTCGACCGCTGGACGATCTTCTTCGCCATCCTCTTCGTCCTCAACACGGTCGCCCTGCTGAAGCTCTGAGCGCGAGGCGCCCGCTAGCCGTCCTGGTCGTGGCGCTGGTCGCGCTCGCCGGGTGCGGGGGCGACGACGAGGCGCCCGCGGCGGGCGCCGCAGGCGAGCCGGGCGAGGGGGGCACGCTCACGTGGGCGCTCGACCGTGAGCCTGAGACCCTCGACCCGCTGCTCGCGGACGATTGGGGCGAGCAGCTGGTCACGCGACAGATCCACGAGCCGCTGGTCGAGCAGCTCGGCGGGCCCTTCGAGGACACCCGCCGCCAGCCGGGCCTCGCCCTCAGCGCGCGCCCCTCGAGCGACGACACGATCTGGCGCGTTGGCCTCCGCCGTGGGGTCCGCTTCCAGGACGGGATGCCGTTCAACGCCACCGCGGTGCTCGCCAACGTCGAGCGCTGGCAGAGCGTGCCCCAGGCGACCGGCCTGCCCTCGGGGATGCTCTTCGACGCCCCGCGCCCGGACCTGGTGCGCTTCATCCTTCCCGCTCCCGACCCGGCCTTCGACCGCCGTCTCGCGTCGCCGAGCCTGGGGATCGTGTCTCCGCGGGCGCTGCGTGGAGGCGGTCGGCGGCCCGACCTCCTGGAGCCTGGGATCGGCAGCGGCACGGGCGCGTTCGAGCTCCGCGAGCGGGGCGGCGGGCGGCTGCTCCTGGCCCGCAACACGGACTGGTGGGGGATCGCCCGCGAACTCGGCCCGGCGCTCGACCAGCTCGAGTTCGAGACCATCCCCGACGGGGCCGATCGCCTCGAGCTGCTGAGCGACGGCGACGCGCAGGCGGCAGCGCCGCTCACGACCGGTCTCGCTCGCAGCGCCCAGAACGATCCCTTGCTCACCGTGCTGTCGCAGGGGGGCGGCAAGTGGCTGGGGCTCGAGCGCTCGGTGCGCGGAATCGACTCCGGGCGCGAGGTCCCGTCGCTTCAGGCCGCGTGGCTGACGACGGTGGGGCCGGGGTAGCCGGCGCCGAGCACGAACGTCGCGTTGACGGTGACTATCACCGTCAACGTCCCATTCGGGTGGGAGACCAGCCAGTAACGGGACCGACCGGAACGGGCTCCGCCATGTCGGGCACCGGCCGCCCGTCCTCGGAGGGCGCGTTGCCGCCCTCGACAATCACCTTGCACGGACGCTTTGCGAGCACGTAGCGGGTGGTCGGACCGAGCACGCGCTCGTTGCTCGGCGCGTGCTCGGTCGAGAGGTAGATCAGATCCGAGTGCCGCTCGATCGCCTCCTCGACGATCGCCGCTCCGGGGTTCCGCGAGCGGACCAGTTTCACCCGTACCTTGAGCCCTCGCGCCCGCGCCTGGAGGCGCGCGACCTCGAGCACGTTCGCGCACTTGGCCTCCTCGTCCTCCAGTCCACCCTCGAGCTCGAGCGTCCGCGGGACCTTGAGCACGTACAGGGCCTCGACCTCGGAGTCGGGGCCCACCAGCGCGGCCGCCCGATGCATCGCCTGGGTGCTGACCTCGGTGCCGAAGATCGGCACCAGCGCGGAGCGGTAGGTCGGCTCGAGGAAGCCGATCGGGCGCGCCGGACGCTCGATCCGGTACTGGCGCCGGGGGTCGAGGCCCTGGCGGCGCCGGTAGAGGAGGTAGCCCGCCATCCCGGCGATCATCCAGCCGGTCCCGACGTAGCGGGCCTCGTCGTGGAGCACCACCACGGAGGCGAAGGCGATGCCGGTCCCGAGCGCGCCCAACACCGCCGTCATCGGCACCGGCCGGCCGCGGAAGCGCACGTTCCAGGGCGCGCGGTAGGGCCGGTAGCGGTGCGGGTCGCGCAGGCGCAGGGCGATGATGGAGACGTGGGCGACGGTGAACGAGAGCATCGCCCCGAACGCGTAGAGGTTGCCGAGGAAGTCGGTCTCGCCCGGGATCAGGAGGACGATCGCGGCGAACGAGAAGAAGGTGATCGTGAACCACGGAGTCCGGTAGCTGCGGTGGAGGCGGGAGAAGATGCTCGGCAGCTGGCGGTGCTCGGCGAGCGACCACGAGAGCCTCGAGATGCCGATCAGGCCGGCGTTCGTGGCGATGATCAGGATCGTCGCCGCGAGGACGCCGATGTAGTAACGGGCGATCGTGTCGAGGGAGCCGCCGAGCCCGAGCGCGGAGACGATCCCCAGCACGGGGTCGTCCTTGTAGGTGGTGCCGAGCGCGGTCGAGTAGTGCCCAGCGGCGTCCTGCGTGACCGGCAGCGCCGACATCGAGACGATGGAGATCCCGGCGAAGATCCCGAGCACCGCGAAGAGCACGTAGTTGACGGTCCTCGGTACGTCGCGGCCCGGGTCGCGCGCCTCCTCGGACATGTTGGAGACCGTCTCGATCCCGGTGTAGGCGATCATCGAGACCGAGACCGCGAACAGGAGCTCGGTGTAGGTGGGGGCCACCCCGAGGTGGACCTGGTTCACGAGCAGCGCCGGGTCGAGGAGCAGCACCCCGCCGAGCACCACGAGCCCGATCTGGGTCAGCAGATCGGTCACGGCGAGGAAGATGTTGAGCTTCGTCGACTCGCCGATCCCGCGGATGTTCAGCAGCGCGAGGATCCCGATCACCGTCGCCCCGCCGATCACGTCCCCCGGGCCGTGGCCGAGGGCGGGGAAGAAGACCCCCAGGTAGTGGGGGACGAAGAAGGCGCTGATCGCGACGGTGATGATGTAGTCGAGCGACAGGCCCCAGCCGGCGAAGAAGGAGACGACCTCGTTGAAGGCGTGGCGGGCGAACGACGAGGAGCCGCCGGCCTCCGGGAACATCGACGCGCCCTCGGCATAGGTCTTCGCCGTGAGCGCGAAGAGCCCGCCGGCGAAGATGAACACGAGCGGGGTGAGGCCGAGGGCGTGGGCGGCGACGAGCCCGAGCGCGTAGTAGATCGACGAGCCAACGTTGCCGTAGGCGGTGGCGAACAGGCCCGGGACGCCGACGCTTCGGCGCAGGCCGCGTTCCTTCAGCTGCGCCATGACTCAATGCTGGAACCGGGTGCGCTAAGCGACCGCTAAGTCGGCGGCGTGCGCGTAGAGATTTCGCTAAGCCAAGGCTCGGCGCATCACTCCTCGGCCTCGGCCCGGCGCTCGACCGACTCGATCCCCCGGGGGCGGCCGGCGCGATTCCAGCGCCAGTAGATGACCCCGGCGACGAGCACCGTGCCGGCGAGCGCCAGCAGCGGGTAGCCGCGCTCGAGGTTGACGAGCAGGGTGAAGACCACGCCGACCGCGCCCGCGAGGTTGGTGATGGTCAGCAGGGTTCGCCCCTGCCGGTGGGAGAAGCGCGCCATCGCCAGCAGGCCGGCGAGGAAGCTGACGAAGACCGCGACTGCGTACACCAGGACCAGCTCCTGCTCGTGACCGCCGGCCGCGAGGATGATCGCGGCGGAGATCAGCGCGTAGACGACCACCGCGGCGACCGGGGTGTGGTGCTCGTTGGTGCGCGCGAGCGTCCGGGGGAGGAGGCCCTCCTCGCCGCCCGGGCCGAGCCGGGCAAGCGCCTTCAGCAGGCCGGGCCCCGCCTGGAACGACGATGCGGCGGCGGCCAGCAGCAGCAGCCCGCTGGAGAGCTGGAAGAAGCCGAACAGCGCCCCGTCGCCGGTCGCCGCCTTGGCCAACTGTGAGATCTGGGTCTGATCCTCGGGCGGGATGCCCACGTTCAGATGGACCGCGAGCGCCGTCAGGCCCATGGTCAGGCCGCTGACGATCACGATCGTGAGCGCCAGCGTGCCCTGGCCGAACCGTCGCCGTCCGCGGTCGCGGAGCTGCCCGAGCTGCGCGATCGACGTCGCCGGCGCCTCGGTCCCCGTCGCCAGCGCCATCGCGACGGGGAAGGCGAGGATGACGGCGACCAGCGCCGGGCTGGCCGAGCCGGTGAGGGGGGCCTCGCCGTGCGCCAGGTGCGGGTCGACCCAGCCGAAGGCGAGCACCGGGATCGACGCGACGATGAAGAGGCAGGTCATGACCGCGAAGATCACCCGGCCCCCGTGCCCGAACCAGGTCAGCCCCGCCACCAGCAGGAGCAGGCCCATCGCGAGCGGGATGCGAGCGGGCGCCAGGGCCGGCACGTAGGCGATCAGGGCGCTGCCGCCGGCCGCGATCGAGATCGCGATCGTGAGCGCGAAGTCCACCACGAGCGCGCCGATCGGCAGGAACGACCAGCCCACCCCGAACGCCCTCCCGGCCGCCTCGGGCGACCCGCCGCCCTGGGGAAAGGCGCGCACGAGTTGCCAGTAGTTGAGGGTGACCAGGGCGATCAGCCCGATCACCAGGGCCATCGTCGGAAGCAGCAGGTTGAGGTGCCCGTCCAGGGCGCGAAGCGCCGCCTCGATCGCGTAGGCGACGGACGACACCGGGTCCGCCATGACCGCGAAGGCGAAGGCGAAGAACAGCAGCGCCTTGCCGCCCCGCACGAGCGGCGCCCGGACCGCAACCGAGGTGGCGCCGCCCTCAGACATTCACGAGCTCCTCCCGGGCGTCTTCCGCCCGCTCGTGTAGGGCGTCGGGGTCTGTCGCCGCGTAGAGGGGCGACTCGGGATCGCTCAGCAGCTCCCAGGTCATCGCGACCCCGCGGGCGCTGACGGGCTCGGCGCCTCGCAGCACCTGCGCCAGCGCGAGCAGCGTTCCGCGGGCACGCTGGACCTGGTCGTGGTGGAACGGGACGGCGGCGGAGAACGTCGGCTCGCCGCGCTCGACCTCGGCGACCAGGCGCTCCAGGGCGGACGCAAGCCAGCGACGACACTTGGGGCGAAGGAGCTGGGTAGCGCGCAGCGCCAGCGCCGGCCGCGCGAAGGGGTCGGCGCCCAGCGCGAGATCGTGGTCGAGCCGCGGGCGGGACAGCATCACCCGCAGTCGCAGGACTAGCGAGTGGATGGACGCCACCGGAAACCTCCTTGGGGTCGACGAATCGATCGCCGACCAGGCTTCCCGGCTCGCCCTGAGGCGAGGGTAACGCGGCCCGACCCGGATTCAGGCGGTCCGGGGCAGTCTTAGCGAAATCTCTACGCCGCGCCCGCCTGCGCCACGTCGCGCAGGCGATATCCGATCCCGGGCTCGGTGATCAGGTAGCGGGGCTGCGAGGAGTCGGCCTCGATCTTGGCGCGGATGTGGGCCACGTGGACCCGGAGGTAGTGGGTCTCGGTCTCGTACGCCGGGCCCCAGACCTCGCGCAGCAGGGCGCGGTGGGTGACGAGCTTTCCCTGGTCGCGGGCCAGGGTCCGCAGGATGTCGAACTCGATCGGCGTCAGGTGCACCTCCTGGCCGGCCCGCGTGACGCGGTGGGCGGCGAGATCGATCTCCAGCTCGCCGAGGCGGATGATCGGCTCGTCCGATGCCTCCGTGGTGCGGCGGAGAGCGGCGCGCAGGCGGGCCAGCAGCTCGTCGGTCCCGAACGGCTTCGTCACGTAGTCGTCGGCGCCGGCGTCGAGTGCCCTCACCTTCTCGCGCTCGTCGCCCACGGCGGAGAGGACGATGATCGGCAGCTCGCTCCAGCGGCGCACGTCGAGGCAGACGTCGACGCCGCTTCCGTCGGGAAGCACGAGGTCGAGCACCATCGCGTCGGGGGGACGCGTCGAGACCCTGTTGAGGGCCTCTTCCTTCGACTCCGCCGAGTCGGTCTCGTACCCGGCGCTGCGAAGGATCACCTTCAGCGCGCGGACGATCTGCGGCTCGTCGTCGACGACGAGGATCCGCTGGCCGCCGGAGCTCACCGCGGCACTGCGCTCGGCTGGGCGATGAGCGGAAACGAGACCACGAACGTGGTGCCCTGGCCGATGTCGGGCTGCAGGCCCAGCTCCCCGCCGTTCGCCTCGACCAGCCCGCGGCAGATCGCGAGCCCGAGGCCGGAGCCCTGCCCCGCGTCCTCGCCCGTAACGAAGGGCTCGAAGATCCGGGCCCGCTGCGCGCTCGGGATTCCCACCCCGCGGTCGGTGACCCGCACGGCCACCTTGCCGGCGCCGGCGCCACCGCTGATCCGCACCGGCGTCTCACGGGGCGAGAACTTGACGGCGTTTTCGATCAGGTTCGAGAACACGCGCTCGAGCTGGGCGGCGTCCGCTCTTACGAGGGGGAGGTCGGGCGGCAAATCGATCTCGATCGCTCGCTCCCCGTGCCGGGCCGTGACCTGGGCGACCGCGCGACCGATCGCGTCGTGGAGGTCGCACCAGTCCGGACGCGGGTTGAGCGCGCCGGCCTGGATCCGCGAGAGGTCCAGCAGGTCGTCGACCAGGCGGGCGAGCCGCTGCGACTCGCCCTCGATCGCCGCCAGGAGGGCCTCGCGATCCTCGGAGCCGAGCCCGGCCGTCCGCAGCGCGCTGGCGGCGGTGGTGATCGCGGTCAGCGGGGAGCGCAGGTCGTGCGAGACGGCGTGCAGCAGCGAGGTCTTGGCGACGTCGGCGCGCCGTGCAGCCTCGGCCTCGGCGGCTCGGCTCGCGACGCGCCGGCGCTCGCGCGCGAGGTCGATCAGGCTCGCCAGCGCCTCCCCGAGCCGCTCCAGGCTCGTGCGGTCCCACCCCGCGTTGGGATCTCCGTAGAGCCAACCGGGACCGCCTCCCGCCGGGAGCTGCACCGCCACCTCCCCCTCGCGCTTCGCCGGCGCAGCGCGGAGCTCCAGTCGCACCGCGCCGTCCGTGGACGCCCCGAGGCTGGCGCCGATCTCCGCCAGCTCGGCCTCGAGGTCATGGTCGGCGAGCAGGGCCGACGCGGCCTCGGCGAGGATCGTCGCCTCGCGTTCGCGGGCGCTCGCCAGGGTCGCCCTGGTCCCCGCCTCGGCCGCCTCGCGACGGGCCGTGGCGGCGAGCCGGCCGACGACGAGGGCCGCGATCAGGAACACCCCGAGCGCCACCCAGTCCTCCTCCTGGTCGATCGTGAGGCGGTAGCGAGGCTCGATGAAGAAGAAGTTGAGCGCCAGGACGCTCAGCACCGCGGTGCCGAGCGCGGCGATCAGACCGCGGCGGATGGCGATGAACAGGACCGCGAGCAGGTAGAGGACCCCGAGGCCCGTGACCGGCGCCACCCCGTCGAGCAGCGCCACCATCCCCGTCGCGGCGGCCACCGCAGCGACGACCTCGAGGCCCGCCATAGCGACGGTGCGACCGTCGATCCGATGTAGCCCGCGATCCATCACAGGCTCGATCCAGTCTAGGACCGCAGCCCGGCGGCTTCGAGCGCTTGGGCGTCGTGGCCGCCCCTCGCTGCAGCATTTTCGGACCTATAGAGGTCAGGAAATGCTTCAGTCGCGATCGGTGAGGTGGCACTGAGAGTCGTCCCTCCTGCTGTAGATAGTTGCGGCTGCAATAATCGGCGCCGCAGCTCCGTTCCGAGCTTCGAGAGGAGACCACGTGGACGTTTTGTTCCTGATCGGAAGGGTGCTCTTCGCACTCGTGTTCGTCAGCTCGGGATTCATGGCCCATCTCGGCGAGGGCGGGAAGCAGGGTCGCGAGTACGCACGCTCGCTCGGCGCGCCGAGCCCCGACCTTCTCGTGCCGCTCAGCGGGATCGCGATCATCGCCGGTGGCCTGATGATTGCCTTCGGCATCTGGGCCGACCTGGGCGCCCTGCTGGTAGTTGGGTTCCTCGTCGGCATCACGCCCATCATGCACGCCTTCTGGAAGGTCGAGGATCCCGAGATGCAGCAGCTGCAGATCGCGATGTTCTTCAAGAACACCGCGCTCCTGGGCGGCGCCCTGATCATCTTCTACGTCTACAACCAGGGCCAGGATCTCGATCTGTCGATCACCGACGCGCTGTTCGGCCGGATCTAAGTCCCCGAAATCCGCGGGCAAACCCGCCGAGAGACAACGGAGCCCGCCCAATCAAGCTGCCCGTAATGCGGCTGAGAGGAGTCGAACCTCCACGGCCCTTGCGGGCCACAAGGCCCTCAACCTTGCGCGTCTACCAGTTCCGCCACAGCCGCGTGGGGAGACGATTCTAGAGCCAGAGCTGAGGGCGGTTGCTTCCGTCCGCGAGCGGGTCTACTATACGAACATGTGTTCTGGCAATAAGGGCGACCCGGCCGCGGAGCGGCGGTAAGTGAGGAGCGGCGGAACAGTGGACCTGACCACGCGGCAGAAGGAGATCTTCGACTACATCCGCAAGTACGCCTCCAAGCAGGGCTATCCGCCGACCGTGCGGGAGATCGGCAAGGCGGTCGGGCTGCACTCGTCGTCGACGGTGCACGCCCACCTCGCCAACCTGGAGAAGATCGGCCTGCTGCGCCGCGACCCCACCAAGCCACGGGCGATCGAGCTGCTGAAGGAGCGCACCCGCAAGGCGATCAGCCCCGGGGTGCCCCTGGTCGGCCAAGTTGCCGCCGGCCAGCCGGTGCTGGCCGAGGAGTACATCGAGGACTACCTCGACGTCCCCGAGATGATCGGGGGCCAGACCGGCGACTACATCCTTCGGGTGAGCGGAGACTCGATGAAGGACGCGGGCATCCTCGCCGCCGACTACGTCGTCGTCCGGCCGGCGGACGATGCCACCAACGGCGAGATCGTCGTCGCCCTGATCGAGGACGAGGCGACGGTGAAGCGGTTCTTCCGCGAGAAGGACCGCATTCGGCTCGAGCCCGCCAACAAGGCCTACAAGCCGATTCGCACGCGCGACGCCAGGCTGCTCGGCAAGGTCGTCGGCGTCTTCAGGAAGGTCTGACGTGTCCGCGATCGCCGCAGCGCCGCACGAGACCGTCGCCCCGGAGACGGGCGAGTCGATCCGGCTGTTCGCGGCCGGCGGCCGGACGCTCGAGGACCTGATCCTCGAGCGCTGGGACGACCTCGTCGAGTCGGGTCGCGCCGAGTGCCCGGTGTGCGGCGGGCGGCTGCACGCCGCGAGCGGGTGCGAGGGCTGCGCGTCGGACCTCGCCTAGCAGGCCGCGCATTGCGGTTCGGCGGAACCGCTACTCGACCACCACGCCGTGGCGCGTGGTGTTCTCCGTCACCACCCTCGGCTCCACGAACTGGAGCAGGTAGTCGGGGCCGCCGGCCTTCGACCCCGCACCCGAGAGCCGGTTGCCGCCGAACGGCTGCCGTCCCACCATCGCCCCGGTGATGTGGCGGTTGACGTAGAGGTTCCCGACCGGGGTGCGGCTCGCCACCTCGGCGACGGTCGCCGGATTGCGCGAGAACAACCCACCGGTGAGGGCGAAGGGCAGGGCCTCGACCCGCTCGCACGCCTCCTCCACGGACGCGACGGACTCGAGCGTCAGCAGCGGGCCGAAGACCTCCTCCCGCAGCACCGGTGAGGCGGGGTCCACGTCGGCGACCAGGGTCGGCGCGCAGAACCAGCCGGGGCCACCCGGCGCGGGGGCGGTCGCCAGCACGCGCCCCTCGGCGGCCGCGCGCTCGGCGTAGCCGCGCACGCGCTCCTGGGCCTCGCGCTCGATCACGGGCGGCACGTCGGTCTCGAGCTCGGAGGCCTGTCCCACGCGCAGCAGCTCGACGGCGCCGGCGAGGCGCCCGCCCAGCGACTCGGCGATGCCCTCGTGTGCGAGCACCCGCGCCGCCGCCGAGCACTTCTGTCCGGCGTAGACGAACGCCGAGCGCTCGATCGCCGGCACGGCCTCGTCGAGATCCGCGTCGGCGTCGACGATGACGCAGTTCTTGCCACCCATCTCGGCGACGACCCGCTTCACGTGGGCCTGCGCCGGACCAGTGTCGGCGGCGCGGCGCAGGATCTCGAGCCCCACCGCGCTCGAGCCGGTGAAGGCGATCGTCTGGACCCGCGGGTCCTCGACCAGCGCCCGGCCAACGTCGCCGTGGCCCGGCAGGAGCGCGATCGCGCCCGCCGGGACGCCGCCCTCGCGAAGCGCCTCCACCAGGGCGAGCGCGGTCGCGGGCGACTGCTCGGCCGGCTTCAGGACGGCGGCGTTTCCGGCCGCCAGCGCCGCCGCGGTCATCCCGGTGGGGATCGCGAGGGGGAAGTTCCAGGGCGAGATCACCGCGGCCACGCCGCGGGCCACGTAGCGCATCGTGTTCCGCTCGCCGGGCGCCTGGAGCAGCTCGGCCCCGCGCTCCAGGCGGACCGCCTCGCGCGCGTAGTACTCCAGGAAGTCGATCGCCTCGCAGACGTCTGCGTCGGCCTCGGGCCAGGGCTTGGCGCACTCCCGCACCTCGAGCGCAGCGAGCTCGAGCCGGCGCCCGCGCAGGACCTCGGCCGCCGCGGTGAGCGCCGCGGCCCGCTCGATCGCGGGGCGTCGGCTCCACTCCGGCGCGGCAGCCGCGGCGGCCGCGACCGCCTCCTGCGCGTCCGCCGATGTGGAC
>JBKPFS010000169.1:0-5460 GCA_046728935.1 Actinomycetota bacterium
GACCACGACTGGCAGCCAGCGCGAGATTAGCGGCGCGCCCGCCAGCGCTTCCGCGTCCGTCTCCGCAGCGCGGCCAGTGGTGTACAGCGCCTCGGCGCAGTGCGCGAGCGCGTTCATCGCCGTGCCAGCGCTCTCGCGCCCGGGTAGGTCGAGCGTCAGCTCCGGTTCATAGACGATCGCGACCGTCCGCCCGCCCCCGCCTCCGAGCTTCCTGGGGATCGACAGATCGCGCATCCCGTAGCCGCTCGTCCACTCGGCGCCTGAGTAGGTGGTGGGGATCGAGACGACCGGCAGTCCGGTCTGGCTCGAGACGGCCTTCGCGGTGTCGATCGCCGAGCCGCCGCCGAGCGCGATCAGTCCGTCCGCGCCGCCGGCCGCCTCGCGCGCAGCTTTGATGCCCGCGATCTCGGCATGCGCCCGCACGTCATGGAAGCGCTCGTGCACAGGTAGCTGAAGGTGGCGCCAGCGTTCGGTGCTGATCAGCAGCGGGCGCGAGATCGACAACTCGTCCAGGACGCCAGGCAGCTCAGCGAGGCCCCAGCGGACGATCACGACAGCGCCTCGGACCTAGCCGCCGCTGTCACCGTCGCGCCTCGGGCGCGGCCAGATTCCCTGCTTGCCGGGGCTTGCCGAGCGACTGGATGCCGGGTGCGCCGAGCGCATGCTTGATCGTCTCGCAGAGGCGACGGTATCGGCGAAGCCGCCGAAGACCTCGCGGGTGTGGGAGGTGAGACCCGACCGCCGATGACGTTGAACGGCTCGCCCGGCTCGGCGGAGACGTCACCTAGTGATCGAGTGCCCAGGTGAGCCTGGGCGTCGGTGTTTGGGGATACGAGCCCCGTGATCGGGTCGAAAAACACGCCGTCTCCTCGATGTTCCTCGGCATTGGTGCTCGTCCCCTCAGTGCCCGGCGCTGGTCGCCGGGACCGGTTGCGGCAGCTCGTGCGCTGCTTTCCGGGGCCGGCCGGGGAGCAGGAGTGCCAGCGCCGCGCCGATCCCGGCCAGCACGGCGCAGGCCACGAAGGCGGACTGGTAGCCCTCGGTCAGCACGGCGAGCGGGTTCGCGCCGTCGTTGGCCGCCCGGTAGTCCTCGGAGCGGGAGACGGCGACCGTCGTGGTGATGGCGACGCCGAGCGCGGCGCCGATCTGCAAGGCGGTGTTGCTCAGGCCGGAGGCGAGTCCCGATTCGTGCTCGGCGACGCCCGCGAGCGCCGCGACCGTGGCGGTGACGAAGGTCAGACCGATGCCGGCGCCGGCGATGACCAGCCCGAGAAAGATGTCGCCGAAGTAGCTGCCGCCGACCGAGACCTGCGTCAGCAGCGCGGAACCACCGCCCATCAGCGTTCCACCGGCGGCCGCGACCGGGCGGAAGCCGACCCGCAGCACCAGCGCCTGGCCGACGATCGACCCGACGGCCACCATCACCGCCAGGACGACGGTGCCGAGCCCGAACCTGACGGCCGAGTAGCCGAGCACCTGCTGCGCGTAGAGCGTGAGGATGAACGGCACCCCGAACGCGACGGTGCCGAACAGCAGCATCACGAGGTTGGCCCCGACGAGCGTCCGCGAGCGGAAGAGGCGAAGCGGCACCAGCGGCGCGCGGTGGCGCGACTCGATCAGCGCGAAGGCGGCCAGCAGCAGGGCCGAGCCGGCGAACAGGAGGATCGTGCGCGCGTCGCCCCAGCCGACGTCCGGCGCCTCGACGACCGCGTAGACGAGCAGCCCGAGCGCGCCCGTGATCGTCAGCGCCCCGGCCGGGTCGTAGCTTCGCTGGGTCAGCGCGGCCCGACTCTCCCGCAGCAGCACGGGCGACAGCGCGAGCCCGGCCAGCCCGAGCGGGATGTTGATGAAGAAGATCCACTCCCAGCCGGGGCCGTCGACGAGCGGTCCACCGATCAGCCACCCCGCGCTGGCGCCGATGCCGCCGAGCCCGCCCCAAATCCCGAGCGCCTTGTTCCGCTCGGAGCCCTCCGGGAAGGTCGTGGAGATGATCGAGAGAGCGGTTGGTGTCATGATCGCGGCGCCGACGCCCTGGACCGCGCGGGCCGCGATCAACGCGTCGTCCGACCAGGCGAGCGCGCACAGCAGCGACGCGGCGGTGAAGAAGACGACCCCGACCATGAACACCCGCCGGCGCCCGAGCAGGTCGGCCGCCCGCCCACCGAGCAAGAGCAGGCCGCCGAAGGTGAGGGCGTAGGCGCTGATCACCCACTGCAGGCCCTGCTCCGAGAAGCCGAGGTCGGCTCCGATCGAGGGCAGCGCCACGATCACGATCGACGCGTCGAGGATCACCATCAAGAAGGCGCCGCAGAGCAGCGCCAGCGCCCACCAGCGGCGCGAATCAACGGCGGGCGCGGGCGCCGGGCGCCCGACCGGTGCCGACGATTCCGTGCTGTCAGGCAATGCGTTCATCATCATCCTTGAGGTCGTTTCAGTCATCGCCGCGCGAT
Organism: Actinomycetota bacterium; assembly: GCA_046728935.1. GTDB lineage: Bacteria > Actinomycetota > Thermoleophilia > Solirubrobacterales > 70-9 > DATAFO01. The sequence goes on from JBKPFS010000169.1 coordinate 2,451, forward strand.
CCGGCGTCGCGCCGAAACGGCAACGGTCGACAAGCTGGGTCATTCCTTGGCCCACCGGTTTCGACCGATCGTGGACGTGGCACGAGTCTGCGTCCCGGAGGTGCCGGGTCGCGCTGGAGGTGACCCTGACCTCGCCCCTAGTGTTTGTCCGCGGCCGCCCTGGGAGCGAGCGTGCTACGCCGTGGCCGGGGGGCTCGGTGCGGGAATCAGGAGGGCCTTGTTGAGCTGGGCGCGGGAGCTGATGTCGAGCTTGCGGTAGGCCTGGCTGAGGTGCAGCTCGACGGTTTTAATGGTGACGAAGAGCGTCTGCGCGATCTCCTTGTTGCTCATTCCCTCGGCGGCCAGCTGCGCCACCCGCCGCTCGCTGGCGGTGAGCGCGTCCAGCCCGGTGTGGAAGACTTTTCGGCGCCTGGCACCGGTGGCGGCGAGCTCGTCGTTGGCCCGCCTGGCCAGCCCGAACGCGCCGATGCGTCCGGCCAGGTCGACGCCGTCCCGGAGCGGCTGCCGGGCCTCGGTGCGCTGGTTCGCACGGCGCAGCGCGGCGCCGAGGTCGACCAGGGCGCGGGCGTGCTCGAGCCGCGCTTGTGAGCCGGCGAGCACCTCGATCGCCTCCCGTAGCCGCCCGATGCCGGCCTCGCCACCATCGATCAGACCTAGCACGCGCAGCGCGACGCCGATAGCCTGCGGGTCGACCCAACGGCGGGCGAGCGCGAGCTCGTCGGCGGCGAGCGCCCGGGCCTGGTCCGCCCGGCCGAGCAGGCGAAGGCCGTCGGCGGCGCAGCTGCGCCACGGCACGCTGCTGGGATTGTCGAACGCGACCAGCCGAACCGTCTGGCCAACCTGGAGCAGCTCCGCGACTCCCCGCTCGGGGCTGCCGGTCTGGATGCGCAGCCGGCCGCGGTAGAGCCGGAGCCAGACAAGGTGGACCTGGTCGGCCGGTGGCTGCTCCGGGAAGTCGCCCTGGTCGATAACGCGCGCCGCCTCGTCCACCTCGCCCTGTTCCAGCAGCGCCTGCGCCAAGAACCCGATGTTGTACGGCCAGGCCACCCGCAGGCCGTGCGTGACGGCGAGATCGATCGCCTCCCGCAGATCGGCGACCGCCGCGCGAAGATCGCCGCGTTGCGTCTGCCACATGCCGCGCCACATCACCAGGTATGCAACGTTGAAGATGTCCCCGCGTCGGCGGGCCTGATCGACCGCCTGGTCGAGGATGGTCACTGCTTCGTCGAGCAACCCCGCCCGGGGTAGCACCGTCACCGCGTAATGGAACCCGATGGAGCCGCTGGCCAGCAGGTTCCCCGGCGCGAGCGCGCGCCGGGCGAGCTCGATAGCAAGTTCGCGGTTCAGCCCCAGCCGAAGCTCGTGATGCGCCCTCGTGGCGAGCAGGATCTCGCTGCCGAAGCCGCCGTGTAGCGCATCAAGGTTGAGCTGGCCGATCGTTGCTTCGGCGATGGGATAGGTCTGCGGGTGCCACCAGGCCGAATTAATCAGCTCCGCCAGGAGCATTTCGTACAGGTCCGGATCGCGCTCGCGGTCGACCTCGTCGAGCGCTTGCTCGACGACCGCGAGGGCGTCCGCGATCCGATCGGTGAACCACAGCGCGCGGCCCAGCTCGAGCGCGACCTGACCGCGCCGCGCCGGGTCGGTGAGGAGCTTGAGACCGGCCTGTAGGTGGTCGGCGGCGGCCGGGCCGTTTGTCCGCCGCTCCGCCAGACCGAGCTCGACCAGCACTTCAGCCCGCACGCTCGGGTCGGTCCGCTCGGCCAGCGCGCGAGCGAGATAGGTTGCCGCGGCGTCGGCGGCGCCCCGGGCGAGCGAGTGCTGCGCCGCCTGCCGCAGCGTCGAGACCACGAACGGGTCGGCCTGTGGGGCCACCCGCAGCAGGTGCCCGGCCGCGCTCTCCGGTGGGGCGCCGGCGTCGAGCAGCAGGTCCGCGGCCAGCCGGTGCGCGGCACTTCGTTCCACCACATCCAGCGTTTCGTAGACGGCGCTGCGCACGACGGGGTGGAAGAACTCCAGCGGATCCTCCCGACGCAGCAGATCCAATCGGACAAGTGCCGCGGCAGCCGGACCGAGCTCGCCGGTGTCCACCCCGGCGAGAGCGGCCGCATGGCGCAGCTCGACCCCGTCGCCGAGGATCGACGCGGCGCGCAGCAGGGTATTCGCCTCCGGCTTAAGCCGGGCAAGGCGAAGCCCGACGGCGCGTGAGATGCCGTGCGCCCCCATCTCCACCAGGCCCTCCGCGTGCTCGCCGGTAGGGCTGGTCCCCTCCCGGGCGACCGCGTCGAGCATCGCCCCGACGAACAGTGGATTCCCGCCGGTCGCTGCCTCGACCGCACCGCAGAACGCGTCGTCCGGCGCCAGCCCGTGCACCTCCCGCGCCAGCACCCCTATCGAGGCCCGCCCCAGCGGTTCCGGGCGGATCGTGGTCGCCTCCGGGTCCGCGATCAGCTGGGCAACCAGGGTCGGATCGTGGCCTTCTCCCTCCGGGCGTCGACTCGCCGCAACCACCAGGAACGGAACCCCGTCCAGCCGTCGAATCAGGTACAGCAGCCACCGCAGCGACGGCGTGTCCGCCCAATGCAGGTCGTCGATCGCGGCCAGCGTTGGCCGCTGAAACGCCGCGTTCGCGGCCAGCCAATACAGGCCGTGCAGGACCGCGAACGAGCCCTCCGCGGGCGCCTCGCGAGAACCGGCCAGCGACGAGGCTCCGAACAGCGGCTCTACTAGCGCTGCAGGCCCGGACAGCAGCTCTGCGTGGAGATCCGGGGACACCGACGCGAGCAGCGGCTCGAACAGCTGCCGGACGATCCCGTACGCGAACTCGCCCTCAAGCTCGCCACCGCGCGCTGCCAGCACCCGCATTCCAGCCGAGCGGGCAATCAGGCGCGCCTCGCCGAGCAGGCGGGTCTTGCCGATACCGGCAGTTCCCTCGATCACGACGAGCCGCCCGCCGCCGCCTCGGGCCCCCTCGGCCGCCGCCTGCAACGCCGCGACCTGGACCTCGCGC
>JBKPFS010000170.1:0-9360 GCA_046728935.1 Actinomycetota bacterium
TGGGTGGCGAAGACGCCGAGGCCCCCCGCGGCGCCCCAGATCAAGACGTTGTGCCCGGCCTGGAGCTTGCACTTGTCGATCAGCATCCGGTAGGCCGTGAAGTAGGTGAGGCCGTAGGCCGAGGACTCGACCCAGGAGAGAGTCGGCGGCTTCGGCAGCAGCTGCTGCGCCTGCACTTTGGTGAACTGCGCGAACGACCCCCAGGTGGTCTCGTAGCCCCAGATCATCTGGCTCGGCGCCGCGAGCGGGTCGAGGCCGTGGACCTCGACGTCCTCGTAGGAGGCCTGGTTGCAGTGGATCACGACCTCGTCGCCAGGCGCCCACTTGGTCACGCCCTCGCCGACCTTCCAGACGATCCCGGAGGCGTCGGAGCCGCCGATGTGATGGCCCCACTGCGGATGGTCGCCGTAGTCGAACACCGACACGGGCTTGCCCAGGGCCGCCCACACGTTGTTGAAGTTGACGCCCGCGGCCATCACCCGCACGATGACCTCGAAGGCGCCGGGCTCGGGAAGCTCGATCTCCTCGATCTGGAAGGCGTCCTTGGGCTCGCCCTCGCGCTCGGGTCGGATCACCCACGCAGCCATCGTCCCGGGCAGGGTGCCCGGCTCGACGTCGAGCTTCGAGACGTCCTTCACGTCCACGGCCACAGCGCGCCGCATCCTACCGTCAGCTTTCCGTCGGATGCCCCGACTACTTTCGTGGGTCCCGATGGAAGCGTCACAGAACCCACAGCTCCCGATTGACGACGGCGGCGCCGACGCCGCCGTCCGCGCGATCGACAGCCGGCTCGTGATCGAGAGGCTCACGGTCGCCGACGAACGAGCGGCGCGCGTGGTGCGCGAGCGCGCCGAGGCCGGTCAACCGGCGCCCGAGACGGTGACGAAGGCGATCGAGATCGGCGCCAGGGTCCTCGACAGCGAGGAGACGGCGGCCAACGTCGACTACGTCCGGGCGGAGTTCGAGCGCCACGCCGGCGCGCTCCGCGAGCGGCTCACCAAGGCGCTCGAGGCCGGCGACGAGCAACTCACCGAGCGGATCTCACAGACCTTCGACGGCTCGCGCGAGGGCTCGGTTCAGCAGGAGATCGATCGGCTGGTCGGCAAGGCCCTCGAGGAGCAGCGGACCGCACTGGTGCGGTTGTTCTCAGCCGAGGAGGGGGCGAACCCGCTGCATGACTTCAAGGGGGCGATGGTGCGGGCGTTCAAGGCGCTCGACGCTCGACAGCAGGCGGAGGGCGAGGCGAACCGCAAGCGCCTGGAGGCCCTACAGCGCGAGCTCGTCGAGCTGAAGGAGCGCGAAGACGCGGATCGCCGCGTCGCCGAGGAGGCCGAGCGAGGCACGGCGAAGGGCCGGAGCTTCGAGGAGCTGGTGCACGCCGAGCTCGAGAGCTTGGCGGACGGTCAGGGCGACGCGGCCCACCACGTCGGCGACGCGACTTCGGAGGCCGGCGGGAAGAAGGGCGACACGGTCGTCGAGATCGCCGCTGCCACAGGCTCGGGGCTGGCGACCGTCGTCTACGAGGCCAAGAACAGCCGCCTGTCCAAGAACGACGCCTGGATCGAGCTGAACGCGGCGATGGCGGAGCGCGATGCGGCCTACGCCGTGCTTGTCGTCGCCGGAGAGGACAAGGTTTCCTCGGGCCTCGAGGAGCTGACGGAGTACCAGGGCAACAAGATGATCGCCGTGCTCGACCGGGAGGATCCGGATCCGCTCGCGCTGCGGCTCGTATACCGGTACGTGCGGGCGCGGGTGCTCGCCGCCAATGCCCATGGGCTCGCGGTCGACGCCGCCGGCGTCCGCGACGCTGCCGAGGAGGCAGGCGCGCGCCTCAAGGCGGCTAACCGGATCCGCAAGTCCCTGACCGGTGTCACCAACAGCGCCGACCGCGCGAGGGAGGAGCTCGACGAGATGATCGGCGATGTCGAGCGGTGCCTGGCCCGGATCGAGTCGCTGGTCGAGGCCGCCGAGCCCGAAGTGGGTTAGCGCCTACGGCAGCAGCAGATCGTTCTGGGAGCTCGGCCTCTCCGGACCGACCTTGAGCTGGTCCGAGCGGGCGCGTGAATCCTGGCCGGCCGTGACCTCGTAGGTGCCCTGCTCCAGGTTCGCCTTCAGGCTGGCGACCGTGCCGGGCGCGATCTCGTTGCTGGCGTTGTCCGTCGGCCCCTCGAGGGTGAGCGTCGCGGGATCGGTCGATTGGTTGGCGATCGTGAAGTTCACCAGCCCGGCGCCGACCGCGGATGGGCTGACCGCGACCTCACGGTCCTTGATCGAGGCCGACACCTCGATCGGGGCTGGTGGCCGCGGCTCGTTCTCGAAGTCGTCGTTCCCGCCACATCCTCCGAGCCCAAGCGCCACCGTGGCGAGCGCGCCGAGCTGCGCGACGACCCTCCTCCTCGCGGTCATGACGGGGCTAGGCTAACCGAACGATCGGAGCCGAGGTGCCGGTTCTACGGCTCAGAACGGGAGCTCGACAACCTCGGCGACGTTGGCGTCGCCGACAGTGACCTCGGAGCCGGGCTCGGCCTCGCGACGCAGGATGGCGAGCGCGATCGGGCCATGGGCCGGTGAGATCACCGTGGTGCCCAGCTTGCCGATCTCGCGGTCACTCAGCCGAACCGGATCGCCGGCGCTCGCCGGCGCGGAGAGCCGCAGGCCGCGAAGGTGGCGGTTCGGCTTGCCCTTGTAGTGCAGACGCGCGACTGTCTCCTGGCCGATGTAGCAGCCCTTGGTGAAGCTCACCGCCCGGTCGTTGATCCCCGCCTCCTCCGGGATGGTGCTGGTGCCCATCTCGTGTCCGAAGCGCGGGCGGCCGGACTCGACGCGGAGGATCTCCGCGGCCTCCGGGCTCACCTCGACGGCGCCGGCGGCCGCGAGCGCCGTGCGCAGGGCGTCGGCCTGGTCGGCGCGGGTGATCAGGTCCAGCCCCGCATCCGTGGCGGCGGCGAGAACCTCCAGGCGATCGCGCTCGAAGTAGCGCTGTGCGTGCTCGGGCTCAAGCGGCCCGACCCCGGTCACCTCCGCCGCGGCGGGGCCGATCACGCCCGTGATCGCCCAGCGGCCGGAGACGTCCTCGACCTCCACCTCGCGCCCGACGCGGTACATGCCGAGATGGCGCGCGACGGCGTCGAGCGCCTCGCGCTCGAGGTCGAGCCAGATCTCGCCGGTTGCGGTGGTGAGCGGCTTTAGCCGCGACAGCGGCAGGTGTGTTGATTCCAGGCGAAGGACCCGCATGTCGGCCTGCATCCGGCCCTTGCGATCGAGGAGCGCCGCGTAGCAGCCCCGATCCGAAGTCACGGCCTCGATGTCGTTGGTGAGCTGCGCCTGAAGGAACTCGACCGCGTCCGCGCCGCTCACGATCAGCATGCCCCGGTCGGAGCGATCGACGTATCCGGCCTCCTCGCGGAGCGCCCGGTACTGGGCGTCCAGCTCGAGTGCCTGGCTCGTCGCCTCCACGCAGGCGATTGTAGGTAGCCCGCCTCCCGGTAGAATTCGACTAAGCTAAATTCCGATTTTGCCATGTCGCATACACGGACATCGAGCAAGGCAGACCTGAGGACCCGCCGGAGCACCCCGGCGACGGAGGCCGTCGAGGACTACGCGAAGGCGATCTACGGGCTCCAGCACCGGCTCGGGGGCCCGGTGGGCACCAACACGCTCGCCGAGCGCCTCGACGTCGCCCCGTCGACCGTGACCGCGATGCTGAAGCGTCTCGACGAACTCGACCTCGTCCGCTACGAGCCTTACCACGGGGTCACCCTGACCGCCGCCGGCGAGCGCGTCGCGCTCGAGGTGATGCGGCATCACCGCCTGCTGGAGGCGTTCCTCGCGGACTCGCTCGGCATGCCCTGGGACCGCGTTCATGACGAGGCCGAGGTGCTCGAGCATTACATCTCCGAGGATCTCGAGCAGCGGATCGCCGAGAAGCTTGGCGATCCAAGCCTCGACCCGCACGGCGACCCGATTCCGAGCGCGGAACTCGACCTGGTGGAGGACGCGACGATCTCGCTCGCAGAGCTCTCCGAGGGCGAGAGCGCGACGTTTGCCCGGGTCTCCGACGCCGACCCGGCGATGCTTCGCTATCTCGCGGAGCGTGGCATCCGCCCGGGCCTCGTGCTGCGGGTCAACGGCGCGCAGCCGTTCGGCGGCCCGCTGGCGGTCGAGGTGGAGGGGACCGAGCACCTGCTGGGTGCAGAGCTCGCTCAGGCGATCAGGGTCCTGCCGGAGGGAGCACGGTGAACCGCGCCCTCGACACGACGGTCGAGCAGCCCGTCGCCGGTGGGCGCGCGCCGGGGCGCGACCCGGACGTCGAGGACGTCCTTCCGGGCGAGGCGGCGGTCGCCCATGCGGCCCGGCGCTCCCTCGACGGGCGGACGCGCGGCGTCTCGCGCGTGTGGCCGTTCCTCGGTCCGGCATTCATCGCCGCGGTCGCGTACATCGATCCCGGGAACTTCGCCACCAACATCTCGGGCGGCGCCCAGTTCGGATACCTGCTGCTGTGGGTCGTCGTCGCGGCGAACTTGATGGCGATGGTGATCCAGACCCAGTCGGCCAAGCTCGGGATCGCGACCGGGAAGAACCTGCCGGAGGTCTGCCGGGAGACGTTCTCGCGGCCCGTCACCCTCGGTCTCTGGATTCAGGCGGAGATCGTCGCCATGTCGACCGACATCGCCGAGGTGGTGGGCGCGGCGCTCGGCCTCTACCTGCTCTTCGACATCCCGCTGTTCGCGGCCGGGCTGATCGCGGGGGCCGGCGCGTTCGCGATCCTCGGCCTCCAGCAGCTGGGATTTCGGCGCCTCGAAGCCGGGATCGCGACGCTCGCGGGCGTCGTGCTGGTCTCGTTCGGGCTCGAGATCTTCTACGCGAGCCCCGATGCCGCCGACGTCGCCAGCCATCTGCTGGTGCCGGGATTCAGCGACACAGAGAGCATCCTGCTCGCCACGGGGATCATCGGCGCCACCGTGATGCCCCACGTGGTCTACCTGCACTCGGCGCTCACCCAGCGACGGATCGTGGGGCGCAACGAGGAGGAGCGGCGCAAGGTCCTCGGCTTCGAGAAGGTCGACGTGGTGATCGCGATGACGATCGCGGGCGTCGTCAACCTCTCGATGATGATCATGGCCGCCGCGCTCTTCAACCAGGGCGGCCTGACCGGCATCGACAGCATCGAGGGCGCCTTCGACGGCCTTCGCCAGACGGTCTCCGACAACGCGGCGACGATCTTCGGCGTCGCCCTGCTCGCCTCCGGCTTCGCCTCGTCGTCGGTGGGGACCATGGCGGGTCAGGTCGTGATGCAGGGCTTCATCCGCCGGCGCATCCCGATCTTCCTGCGGCGGGCGATCACCCTCACCCCGGCCCTGGTCGTGCTGGCGATCGGTCTCGATCCGACCGATGCCCTGGTGCTGAGCCAGGTGGTGCTCTCGTTCGGCATCCCCTTCGCGCTGATCCCGCTGTTGCTGATCGCCAGGCGCCGCGAGATCATGGGCGGGCTGGCGAACCCGCGCTGGCTCTCCGCGCTCGCAAGCGTGTTCGGGGGCCTGATCATCGCCCTGAACGTCTTCCTGCTCCAGCAAGTCTTCTTCGGATGAAGGGCCGCCGACCGGCGGCCATGACATGGGAAGTGCCCGGTCCCCCCACCCCGCCGGGTAAGGGCCGCCGACCGTTTATCCGTCGGGTTGGAACACGGTCTGGATCACGGACGCGAACTGGTTCGCGATCACCCGCGCCCGGTTGATCTCGGCGCGCGTCCACGGGCGCTCCAGGGTGCTGTACGCCTCGAGCAGGCCGAGCGACTCGCCGCGGGCGACGACCGGGACCATCAGCAGCGAACGCTGACCGAGCGCCAGCAGGAGGTCGGTCTCGGCGGGATCGCTTTCGGGATCATCGACGACCACCTGCACCGCCTCATGGCCGGTGAGGACCCGCTCGGTGAGCGGGTAGCCGTCGGTGGTGAAGCGGGTCTGCCCCGCCACGTCGCCGGTCTCCGCGAGCGTCTGCACCACACCCTCGTCGGGGATCCACTGCGAGAGGCAAACCTCCGAGGCCCGAAGCTCGGCGGCGATGATCGCCAGCGTTCCCTGGAGGTCCTCGCGAGATCGCGCTCCGGCAAGTCGCGCGGTCAGATGCACGAGCCGTCGATCGCTGGCCCCGAGCGCCTGGCCCTCGCTGGGGACCACGCGGAACGCCTCCGCCAGCGCCGCCCGGCAGACCTCCGAGGCCACGGGCGAGACCTCGGCCCACGGCGGCGCCGGCCGTCCGAGCACGTGACCCTGGCCCCACTGGACGTCGAGGTCGGCGAGGGCGGCGAGGTCGTCGAGACTCTCGATCCCCTCTGCACAGACCGTGGCACCGACATCGCGCGCGTACCAGACGAACGACTCCACCAGGGCCAGCCGCGCGGGATCGTCGTGGATCGCGCTGGTTAGGGCCCGATCGAGCTTCACGATGTCGGGCCGGATCCGCATCAGCTGCTTGAGCCCCGCGTGGCCCGCGCCGGCGTCGTCGATCGCCACCTGGGCGCCGCGCTCGCGAAGCTCGGCGACGGGTTGGGCGAGCGTGTTGTCGTCCGGGACGAACTCGTGCTCGGTGATCTCGATGACAAGCTCGTCGAGGTTCTCGGGCAGGGCTCGTTGGACCACGTCTGTGGAAAGGGCGGAGGGGCTGACGTTGAGCGCCAGATGGGTGCCCACCGGCCGGCCGAGCGGCTCGAGCGCGGAGCGAATCGCGGCGGCCTCGAGCTCGGGCCCCAGGCCGGAACCGTGGGCCTGGGCGAACCAGACGGCGGCGGAGCGGTTCGGGGCGCTCGGGAACCGAGCCAGCGCCTCGTAGCCGACGAGGCGCCCCGTGGCGAGCGCGACCACCGGCTGGAACACCGCTCGCACCGGCTCCGGATGATCGAGCAGCGCCGCGAGCTCGGCGCGATGGCCGTCCGACCACTCCTCCGGCCCGTGGTCCGGGTCGAAGCGACGGGTTCGACGCTTGCCGCCGCGCTTCGCCCAGTAGAGGGCGCTGTCCGCGAGCTGGTACAGGCTGGGACCGTCGTCGGCGTCGGTCGGGTAGGTGGCCATGCCGGCGGAGCAGGTGAGCTGGAAGCCGTGCACCGGCACCGTCTCGAGCGCGTGGCGCGCCCGCTCGGCGACCTCGAACGCACGCTGCCCGTGGAGTCCGGGAAGGATCAAGGCGAACTCCTCTCCTCCGACCCTCGCGGCGTGGTCGTCGGGGCGGATCACGCGGCGAAGCTGCTTTCCGACGGCGCGCAGGACCTCGTCGCCGTAGGGGTGGCCGTGGGTGTCGTTTACCGCCTTGAAGTTGTCGAGGTCGAGCGTGATCAGCGTGACCGGCTGCCGCGCACGCCTCGCGCGCGCGATCTCGGCGCTGAGCAGCTCGTGGAAGCCGCGGTGATTCGCGAGGTCGGTGAGCGCATCCGTCGCCGCGAGGCCGCGGAGCTGGCGCTGCTGACGCTGCACCACGCCCAGGAGGGAGAGCGCCGCGACGCCTCCCATCCCGGCAATGACGAAGAGGGCCCAACCGTGACTTCCGAAGACGGCCACCGCGCCGGTCACCCAGAGCAGCGCGCAGCCAATCGCGACCGGGATCAACGCGGGCGGTTGGGCCCGGGTCGGAGCGTCGGATGTTCGGGGCCGTGGGGCTCGCATGCGACTCGCAATCCCCCCAATGTGGGTTAAATCGGCGGCGGGCGCGCCTGGCTTGAGCAGCGCCGACGCCCAGCCGGCGCCGGTTTCCCCACGGGCCCTGGAGTAGGCTCCGGCGGATGGCGCTGGCGGACGATTTCCAGGCGATCCTCGACTCGCTGCCGAGCGACTGGACCGACATCGTCTTTGACCTGCGGCTCGAGGACGAGAGCCAGTACGTGGATGCCGCCGTGCTGCTCTCGCAGGTGAACGCGCAGCCGTTCTCGCGGTCGGATTGGCACTTCCGCGTGAACGTGGCCCACAGCTTCGGGCACGCCGCCGCCGCGGAGACCGTGCTCGGCACCCTGCGATTGCTCGACGAGGAGGGGATCGGGGGCGAGCTCGTGCTGCGCGACGTCCGCGAGGGCCGCGCCGAGGTCGTCCAGATGTGGGGTCGCCCGGAGTCGGTCCGGCGCGAGTTCCGCGCCAGGCGAAGCCTCTGACAAGGGCGGCGGCTCTTACCCGGCGCTTCGGGACCGTCCGTGGCGCGCGCGTCAGAGCCGCCGGTCTGGGGAGGGTCTACAGGCTCGGGAACGCCTCGTCCACGTTGGGCGGCCGGTCGAGGATCCCGTGCTGGGCGTCCCAGCGCGCCCAGGCGCGGAGCTCGGAACGCTGGAACCGACCGGGGGGCTCGAAGGCGTGCAAGCTCATCAGGGCGTCGAGCTGGTTTCGCTGCGCGTCTCGATCGAGCCCGGACGTCGCGGCAAGCAGGTCCGAGAGGCTCGTGCCCTGGCCCTCGCCGGTGCGGTAATTGGAGACCGCGAACGAGTAGCCGCGCGCGGTCGCCTCGGCCATTGAGCGCACGAGGCCGGGGTCGGCGTCGAGCAGCTCGCGCGAGGTCGTGAGCACCAACTCGGGATAGCGGGGGGCGCCGTAGTCGTCCACGCGAAACGCTCCCGTCGGGATGCCGCGCCGCTTGAGCTCGACCCACTCCGCGTTCCAGAACCCGGTCGCGGCGTCGACCCGCCCGGCGGCCAGCGAGGCCACCGCGTTGAAGCCGATCGTGACGCGGTGCACGGCGTCGGGATCGGCGCCGTCCGCCTCGAGCACGGAGTCGAGCACCGCGTCGTCGGAGGGGAGCCCGGTCACCCCGGCGCTCTTGCCCTCGAGGTCGGCGGGCCGGCGAACCTCTTCGGCGTCCACCAGCACCGACGCCAGCGGCCGCTGGACGATCGGCTCGATCCCGACGACGTCGAGGCCCTGCTCGCGCGCGATGCCCAGGTCGTGGATGTCGAGGATCGCGAAGTCGGCGCGCTCCGCCTCGAGGAGCTTCGGGGCGTCCGTGGAGGCCGAGGGCTCCTGGACGTCGAGCGCGATGCCGGCCTCCCGGTAATAGCCGCGGCGCAGCGCCGAGTAGATCCCCGCGTGAACGGCGTTGGGCTGGAAGTCGAGCACCAGCGTCGCCTCCCGAGGGGCGCCCGGTTCAGCGCCGTCCCCGCCGCAAGCGGCCGTGGCCGCGGCGACGAGGACGGCCGCCAGCAGCGCGGCCAACGGCCTCATCCGGGCGCAGCGTATGCCATAGCCTTGCGCTGATGGCCGCGCCCGATCCCGGGGAGCTGCTCGCCTACGTCGAGATCCCGAAGGGGAGTCGCAACAAGTACGAGTACGACGAGGGAATCGGGGAGTTGATCCTCGACCGCTTCCTCTCCTCATCGACGGTGTATCCGAC
>JBKPFS010000171.1:0-15800 GCA_046728935.1 Actinomycetota bacterium
ACCCTGGTGAGGTCGTAGCGCTTGGGATCGAAGAACAGCTGGTTGAGCAGAGCCTTGGCCGCCTCCACGCTGGGCGGCTCGCCGGGCCGCTGCTTCTTGAACAGCTCGATCAGCGCGCCCTCTTCGGTCTTCGTGGGCTCGGTGTCGGCCTCGATCGTGTGGCGGATGTAGACCGAGTTGTCGAACAGCTTCAGGATCTCTTCGTCGGTGACGAAGCCCATCGCGCGCAGCAGCACCGTCACCGGCAGCTTGCGCTTGCGGTCGATCCGCGCGTAGACGCGTCCCTTCTTGTCGATCTCGAGCTCGAGCCAGGAGCCGCGCGCCGGCATCAGGTTGGCGATGAAGACCTGCTTCTCGCGGTCCTTGGGCTCCATCACGTAGGCGCCAGGGGAGCGCACGAGCTGCGTGACGACGACCCGCTCGGTGCCGTTGATGATGAAGGTGCCGCGATCGGTCATCCACGGGAAATCGCCCATGAACACCGTCTGCTCGCGGATCTCGCCGGTCTCCCGGTTCTGGAAGGCGACGGTGACGTTCAGCGGACGCGAGTAGGTGATGTCCTTCTCGCGGCACTCCGCGATCGTGTTGGTGGGCTCCTCGAACTTGAAGTCGCCGAAGACGATCGCGAGATTGCCGGTGTAGTCCTCGATCGGCGAGATGTCGTCGATCGTCTCGCGCAGCAGACCGCCCTTCGGTTTCGTCAGCTCCTCGAAGGAACGGCGCTGGATATCGATCAGATGCGGTACTTCAAGCGGCTGTGGAAGGCGGGAGAATGATCTACGGGCAACAGGGGCAGCATGGGCTGTGGCCAACTGGGCGACTCCTCAGATGGTTTGGACGGGCGAATTCGCGCGACGCGAATCCGCGCCTGAGCTTCGGTCGGAAGGGCTCAACGGCGCGCGACGCACAAAGATACCACAACGCTTGTGGCTAATTCAAGCGTGGCGCCTGCAAGGCGCCGCGGTTCGCGTATCCGCTGTGGTTACGTTAGCTCGACCTCGGCGCCGGCCTCCTCAAGCTCGGCCTTGAGCTTCTCGCCCTCGTCGCGCTCGACGCCCTCCTTGACCGGGCCCGGCGCGCCGTCGACCAGCGCCTTCGCCTCCTTGAGGCCGAGGCCCGTGGCGGCGCGAACCGCCTTGATCACCTGGATCTTCTTGTCGCCGGCGGCGTTCAGGACCACGTCGACCGTGGTCGACTCCTCGCCGGCGCCATCCTCGGCGGCAGGGCCACCGGCGGCGGGCGCGGCGGCGGCGACAGCCGTCGCCGAGACCCCGAACTCCTCCTCGAGCGCCTTGATCCGCTCGGAGAGCTCGAGCACCGAGATGCCCTTCAGCTCCTCGATCCACTCGTCTGTGCTCATCTTGGCCTTGGTAGCCACTTATTCGTTCTCCTGGTTCTCGTCGTTGGTTTCCTCTGAAATCTCTTCCCCCTCGGCGTCCGTGGGCGGCTCGGTGTCCGCCGGCGGCTCGGGCGTCGCCCCCTCCTCCGCAGGCGGTTCCTCGGCCGGCGGTTGGTCCTCCGGCGGCGTCTCCTCGAGCGCGCCGGGCTCGTCAGGCGGCGATGCGTCACCCGCCTCCTCCTCCGCAGGCGCCTCCTCGACCTCCGCCGGCGTCTCGTCCTCGGTTTGGGCGTCGGGTTCGGACTCGCCCTCGACGAGACCCTGCTCCTGGATCTGGCCCAGGGCGACGGCGAGACCGGACATCATCGAGGCGAGGCCCCGGACCAGCCCCGTCAACGGGCTGGCGGTGACGCCGACGAGCTGGCCGTGCAGCACCTCGAGCGCGGGCAGCCGGGCGATCGCCTGAAAGCCCTCGGCGTCGAGCGGCTGGCCGTCCATGATGCCGCCCTTGAACTCGAGCACCTCGTGCTGGCGCCTGAAGGTGGCGATGGCCTTCGCGGCGATCACAGGATCGCCCTTGATCAGGGTCAGGGCGGTCGGCCCCTCCAGCCACTCGTCCATGCCCTCGGTGCCGGCGTCCTCCGCCGCACGCTTGGCGAGCCGGTTCTTCACCACCTTGAAAGCGGCGTCGGCCTCGGACAGCTTCCCGCGCAGCTCGGCCGCGCCGGTGACGCTGATCCCGCGATAGTCGATCGCGAAGATCGAGCTCGCCTCCTGGAGGCGCTCGCTGAGCTCGGCTACTGCCGCTGCCTTCTGTTCCTTGTCCATCGCGCTCGGTTCCTTGCCGATCGACCGACGAGAAAGGCCCGCGCGCAGGCGGGCCGGAAGGCGTGCTTCGGGTCCTACCTGCGCCGGTCTTTCGGGCCCGCTACGCGGGCCCCGCCGGCGGTCTTCGGCGGGTACGGAGCGCGATGTTAGCCGATGGCCTGGCCCTCGCCCTTTCGGCCAGGCAGTTCACTGCGATGGAGTGAGCGAGAGCTCCTCGCGGAGGTGTCGCGCGGCGTCGACCATGTTGCGCAGCGCGGGCTCGACCTCGGACCAGGCGCGGGTCTTGAGCCCGCAGTCGGGCGCAACCCAGAGCCGGTCGCTCGGCAGCGCGTCGGCGGCGGCGCGCAGCATCCGCGCAATCTCGTCCGTCGGCGGCACCCGCGGGGAGTGGATGTCGTAGACGCCCGGCGCGATGTGCTTGTCGTAGCCCCTGCGCCTCCAGTAGGAGAGCAGCTCCCTGTGCGAGCGCGCGTGCCAGATCAGGAGCACGTCGGCGTCCATCGCGCTCACGTGGTCCATGATGTCGCGGAACTCCGAGTAGCACATGTGGGTGTGGATCTGGGTCTGGTCGCGGACGCCCGCGGTGGTGTGGCGGAAGCTGTCGACGGGCCAGTCGAGGTACTCGTCCCAGCGCTCTCGTCGCAGCGGCAACCCCTCGCGGATCGCCGGCTCGTCGACCTGGATCACCCTGATCCCCTCGGCCTCCAGGTCGCCCACCTCGTCGCGGATCGCGAGCGCCAGCTGCCTGCAGGTCTCGGAGCGGGGCTGGTCGTCGCGCACGAACGACCATTGGAGCATCGTCACCGGCCCGGTCAGCATGCCCTTCACCGGTTTGTCGGTGAGCGACTGCGCGTAGGCGATCCACTGCGTCGTCATTGGCCGCGGCCTGCTGACGTCGCCGTAGAGGATTGGCGGGCGCACATAGCGCGAGCCGTAGGACTGGACCCATGCGTTCTCCGTCGACGCGTATCCGTCGAGCTGCTCGGCGAAGTACTGCACCATGTCGCTGCGCTCGGGTTCGCCGTGAACGAGGACGTCGAGGCCGATCTCGTCCTGGAACCGGACCACCCTCTCGATCTCCGCCCTCATACGCCGCTCGTACTCGCGCTCGCCGATCTCGCCGGCGCGCAGCGCGACGCGCGCCTGGCGGATGTCCGCGGTCTGCGGGTATGAGCCGATCGTCGTCGTCGGGAACCGGGGCAGGCCGAGGCGCTCCTCCTGCGCCTGGCGGCGTACTTCGAACGGGCTCTGACGTTGGGCGTCCGCCGGCTCGAGCGCAGCGACCCGCTCGCGCACGGCACCGTCGCGGGTGCGGTGCGAGACGCGGCGGGCCTCCAGGGCGCGATCGTTGGCGTCGAGCTCGGAGGCGATCGCCTCGCGGCCGCCGTTCAGGCCGCGCGCAAGGGTCGCGACCTCGGCCAGCTTCTGCTTTGCGAACGCCATCGAGGCACGCAGCTCGTCGTCGAGGACCTCCGCCGGCTCGTCGTCGAGGTCGAGGGGCGTGTGGAGCAGCGAGCACGAGGTTGAGACGACGAGCTCCGCGCAGCGGTCGCGCAGGCCCTCGAGCAACTCGAGCGAGTGCTCGAGCTCGTTGATCCACACATTGCGGCCATCTACGACTCCGGCGAACAGCCACTGGTCGTCAAGCCCGCCTTGGTCGGCGATCAGCTCGACGTTGCGAGGGCCGCGTCGAAGGTCGAGCCCGACCCCATCGACCGGCAGGTCGCGCAGCACGCCGTAGGCGTCGCCGGCGTGATCGAAGTAGGTCTTGACGAGGATCCGCGGGCGCTCCCGAACACCCGCGAGCTCGGTGTAGGCAAGCCGCAGCGCGTCGAGCTCGCGCTCGGAGCGATCCCCGACAAAGCACGGCTCATCGAGCTGCACCCAAGTGACTCCCTGTTCGGCGAGGCGCTCGATCACCTCGCCGTAGACCGAGAGCAGGGAACCGAGCAGCCGCAGGCGATCGAAGTCCTCGGGGACGCCGTCGGCAGGCTTGCCGAGGAGCAGCAGTGACACGGGTCCGACGAGGACCGGCACGGTGTCCAGGCCCAGCTCCTCCATCGCCTCAGCGTGCTCGTCGAAGGGCTTTGAGGAGGAGAGCGCGAAGCGCGTGGACGGCCCGAGCTCCGGGACGATGTAGTGGTAGTTGGTGTCGAACCACTTCGTCATCTCCATCGGCGTGGCGTCGGCGCCGCTCCCCTGGCGGCCGCGCGCCATCGCGAAGTAGGCGTCGAGCCCCACCTCCCCGCCGTCGTGGCCGTAGCGCTGCGGCACCGCCCCGACGAGCGCGATCGCGTCGAGCACGTGGTCATAGAGCGAGAAATCGTTGGACGGAACGAGATCGATCCCCGCCTCCTGCATCAGACGCCAGTTCGCAAGCCGAATCCGCTTCGCCGTCGCGAGCAGCTGCGCCTCGGGAACCTCCCCGCCCCACAGGCCCTCGGTGGCGAACTTGAGCTCTCGGTCGCGGCCGATGCGAGGGAACCCGGCGACGTTCGAGAGCGCCATGCGTCGAAGTTATCGAGTCGGGAACCCGTGCCGCCCGTACAGCTGGACGAAACGGGCCAGCGTGAGCGTTCGCTGGCGGACCAGCCGGTCACCGTGCTTCCGGAAGAGCACCACCTCGTCCGCGCCGCCGTGGCCGAGTGGCTGCACGAGCCGCCCCCCTTCGGCGAGCTGCACAGCGAACGGGGCCGGAACCGAGGGGTAGGCCGCGGAGACGAGGATCGCCTCGTACGGCGCGTGCTCGGGGAGCCCTTCGCTGCCGTCGCCAACCACGACCTCGACGTTCCTCGCTCCGACCCGCTCCAGGCGGGTCCGAGCGTCCGCGGCCAGGTCCGGGAAGCGCTCGAGGCTCCACACGAGCGCGGCGAGCCGCGCCAGGAGCGCGGTCTGCCAGCCCGAGCCGGTGCCGATCTCGAGCACCCGGTCCCGCCCGCCGAGGGCAAGCGCCTCCACCATCCGGGCGACCAGCGAGGGCTGCGTCGTCACCTGGCCGTGTCCGATCGGCAGCGGCTCGTCGACGTTCGCGCGCCCGGCCAGCGCGGGCGGGGCGAACTCCGCGCGGGGCACATCGCGGATCGCCGCCAGCAGGCGGAGATCCGTGATCCCCTCCGCGCGGACAACGTCGACCAGGTCCTCCGGGGTAGGTCGCGACATCGCGGCGAGCTAATCGTCGGTGGCCTCGGCGGCAGGATTCCAGGCGAGCCGCGCGAACGCGGGCGGGTTCGGATGGGGAGACGGCGTGCGCCCGTGGCCCGTAATCAGCATCTGCACCGTGTGCACCCCCACATCGCGATAGAACGCGAGGTCGTTCGCCATTGTCCGAGTTAGATCGGGCACGCCGCCCGCGAACAGGATCGCGTCGAACCAGTACTCGAACACACAAGGCGGCGCGGCCCCGGCGGCACGGAAGTGGTCGATCTGGGCGAGCAGCAGCTCGCGGTACCGGGAGTTGCGGGCGCAGTCGGGGTCCGCGAGCGCATGGTCGTAGCAGCGCTCGCGGGGCGCGAACACGAGGCAGACGTTCTTGCGCGGGCGGACGCCTCGCGGCACCGCCTCGGTCTCGTGGTAGGCGAGGAACGCCAGCCGCGCGCCGGGGCGAACGGCGTCAGCCAACTCGGCAAGCGCGTTGGCGGTGCGAAGCGCGGCCTCCGAGGCGTCGCGACCGCCGCCGGCCCCGGTCGGGACGTCCGCCCCCCAGAGGTGAAGGACGTCGGCCTCGGGATGGGCGAGTACGTGCTCCTCCACGACGCGCTGCGCGCCCTCAGTGAGCCCGCCGCCCTCCGCGAGCGCGCGAAGATCATCCGAGTCCAGCAGCTCGGGCAGCAGGTGGCCCCCGTGCTCAATCGTCATCCCCCGCTCCCGCGCGAGGGCCACCGCGCCGTCCCTGCGCTCGCGCCAGGTCGCCTCCGGCGCCGCGCCGGCGGGCCTGGCCGCGGTGCTCGCGTGCACGAACACGCGGTTGAGCCGGTTGCGCGCCGCCCAAGTGATCCAATCCTCGGCGTCATCGACGAGCGCACGCTCCCCGAGCACGAGGCAACGCCCCGCAAGCGCCGGTCCGTCCTCGACCTGGTCGGCCAGGGTGGCTCGATCCGAGCGCGCGCGGTGCTCTCCCGGCCACGGCCACCGCTCGCCGAGCTCCTTCAGTGTCGAATAGACGCCGAACAGCAGGCCGCGGGGGGACTCACCGTGCAGCTCGACCCTCGAGCGCGCGGCCCGTCGCCTAAACCGGTCCCGTGTCCCGTGATCGTGCGACAGCACGACGCGGACGCCATCGGCACCGGGTGCGCCGAGCGCGGCCTCGAGCTCCGCCGCCGCCAGCGCCGCCTCGGGTCGCGAGCGGTCGGCTTCGAGCCGCCAGCCCCGCTCGAGCTCCAGCCTCACAGACATGCGGAAGGGATACCCGCCTCGTCCCGGCGGACCCTCTCGCCCTAGCTGTGGGAACTCACCTCGAGCTGTCGCTTGAGCGCCGCAAGGCGGGTATCCCACTCCGCCCCCACCGAGGCCATCCACGACACGGCCTCCGACATCGGCGCCGGCGTGAGCCGGTACCGAACCTCGCGCCCCTCGCGCGTCGCCGCCACGAGCCCCGCGGCGGCGAGGCTGGCGAGATGCTTCTGGACGGCCTGGCGGCTCACCGGCAGCTCGCGGGCGAGGCCGCTCGCCGTCGCCTCTCCCCGCTCGCCGATCAAGGAGAGGACCTGGCGCCGGGTCGGATCGGAGAGCGCGTCGAAGACGGCGTCCCGCGTCGCTGGCGATGCCATCAGGCGACGAGCGACAGGGCGGCGCTCATCTGCGGCGCGGTGCCGCCGAAGTCCGATTCGATTCCGGTCCCGAACGCGTCCACGGTGACCAGCGGACGGACCTCGACCACGCGGACCCGGGTCCCGTCGTCGACCTCGGCCAGATCGATCTCGACGCGGGTGAGCTCCTCGCCCGGCTCGCCCCACCAGAAGACGATCCGGCTCTCCTCCTCGACCTCTTCGAAGAAGCCCTCGCGGAGGTCGCCCTCGAAACGCACCGCCAGCTCGCCGCCGGGCCGCAGATCGAAGCTCGCTTCCTCGGCGAGCCACTCCGTCACCTGGTCCGCATCGGTCACGGCCCGCCAGGTCTCCTCCGGGCTAGCCGGAACGATGATCTCGCGCTCGATCCGCTCGCCAACCTGAATCTCTGCCATCGCGCGCCTCCTTCTCGACTCGGCCGCCTCGCATCCTACTGCAACCGTGTGGTTGCGTTACTATGCGCAACCATGACGTTGCAGGTTGGCAGAGCCCAGTCCTCGCTGATCCCCATGGTCATCGAGCAGACGACCCGGGGCGAGCGCTCGTTCGACATCTACTCCCGCCTGCTGGGCGAGCGCATCATCTTCATCGGCCAGCCGATCGACGACGAGCTCGCGAACGTCGTCGTCGCGCAGCTCATGCATCTCGAGTCGGATGACCCCGACAAGGACGTCCACCTCTACATCAACTCGCCCGGCGGGTCGCTGAGCGCCGCGCTCGCGGTCTACGACGCGGTGCAGTTCATCGGCCCGGACGTGGCGACGACCTGCTTTGGGATCGCGATGTCGGGCGGCTCGCTGATCCTCGCCGGCGGAGCGGAGGGAAAGCGGACTGCGCTGCCGAACTCGCGGATCCTCATCCACCAGCCGACGTCGGGGTTCCAGGGTCAGTCCACCGACGTCGAGATCCACGCGCGCGAGGTGCTCGAGCTCCGCCGCCGCATGGAGGAGATCTACGCGAAGCACACGGGCCAGCCGACCGAGCGGCTACACGACGACATCGAGCGCGATCGGTTCTTCAGCGCCGAGGAGGCTGTTGAGTACGGGCTCGTCGACCGCGTGATCGCCTCGCGGGAGCTGCCGCGGCGGGTCGCCGGGTTCGCCGCCGCCGGGAAGTCCGCCTAGCCGAGCTCAGGCGCTGGTGGTGGCCGCGTCGGCGGCGGCCTCGGCGTCCTCGGCCTGCGGCTCGCCGCCGTCGCCCGAGCCCTCGTCGCCGTCCGCGGACGCGACCCCAGCGAGGATCTCGCCCGCGCGGGTACGCGTCTCGTCGACCCGGACGCCGGGCCCCATCGTCGTCGCCAACGTGATCGAGAGCAGGTAGCGGCCTTTCGCGGCGGCCGGCTTCGCCCGAACGATCTCGTCGAGCACCGCCGCGTAGTTCTCGAGCAGCGCCCGCTCGTCGAAGCTGGCCTTGCCGATCGTCAGGTGGACGATGCCCTGGCGGTCGGTGCGGTACTCGACCTTGCCCGCCTTGGCCTCCTCGACCGCCTTGGCGACGTCGTCGGTTACGGTGCCCACCTTGGGGTTCGGCATCTTGCCCTGAGGCCCGAGGATGCGGCCCAGCTTCGAGACGACGGGGCCCATCAAGTCCGGGGTCGAGATCGCAACGTCGAAGTCGGTCCAGCCCTCCTCGACCCGCTCGGCGAGGTCCTGACCCCCGACGTGATCGGCGCCGGCGTCGGTGGCGGCCTTGGCGGCCGCGCCCTCGGCGAACACCGCGACGGTGAGCTCCTTGCCGAGTCCGTTCGGCAGCGCGAGGGTGCCGCGCAGCTGCTCCTCGGCGTGGCGGACGTTGACCCCGAGGCGCACGTGCACCTCGACCGTCTCGTCGAACTTCGTCGACGCGGTCTCCTTGACCAGGCGCACCGCCTCGGCGGGCAGGTAGTGCGCGGTGCGATCGACCTTCTCGAGCGTGCTCCGGTAGCGCTTGCCGCGGGCCATCACTCGGACTCCAGGCCCTCGACCTCGACCCCCATCGAGCGGGCCGTGCCGGCGATGATCCGCGAGGCAGCGTCGAGGTCGTTGGCGTTCAGGTCGGGCATCTTGCGCTCGGCGATCTGGCGCACCTGGGCGGCGGTGATCCGTCCGACCTTCTCAACATGCGGCTCGCCCGAGCCCTTCTCGATCCCGGCCGCCTCCTTGATCAGCACAGCGGCCGGCGGCGTCTTGGTGATGAAGTCGAACGAGCGGTCCTCGTAGACCGTGATCTCGACCGGGATGATCGTCCCGCGGTCGGCCTCGGTCTTGGCGTTGAACGCCTTGCAGAACTCCATGATGTTGACCCCGTGCTGGCCGAGCGCGGGGCCGACCGGCGGCGCGGGGTTGGCGGCGCCCGCCGGGATCTGCAGCTTGATCATGGTGAGGACCTTCTTCGCCATGGCTAAACCTTCTTCACCTGGTCGTAGCCGACCTCGACCGGGGTCTCCCGGCCGAAGATCGAGACCAGGACCTTGAGCTTCGCGGCGTCCTCGTTGATCTCCGCGATCTCGCCGGAGAAGTCCGACAGCGGGCCCGAGATCACCTTCACGGTCTCGCCGATGTCGAACTGGGCCCGGGTGCGCGGGCGCTCGGCGGTCTCGCGGTGCATCAGCCGATCGACCTCGGGCTGGGAGAGCGGGATCGGCTTGTTGCGCGAGCCGACGAAGCCGGTGACGCCGGGGGTGTTCTTGACCAGGTTCCAGGCGTCGTCGGTCATCTCCATGTTGACCAGCACGTAGCCGGGCATGGTCCGCTTCTCGACCGAGACGCGCTGGCCGTCCTTCAGCTCCGAGACCTGCTCGGTCGGCACGACGACCTGACGCACCCGCTGGCGGGCGCCCATGGTGTCGACCCGGTGCTCGAGGTTGGCCTTGACCTTGTTCTCGTGCCCAGAGTAGGTGTTGATCACGTACCAGCGGAACATCAGTTACGGGAGCCCACTAGATGATCCGCTTCACGAGCCAGTTGAAGATCGCGTCGAGGACGCCGAGGTACGCCGCCATGATCCCGATGAAGACGAGGGTGATCGCCGAGGCCTGAATCAGGGTCTCGCGATCAGGCCACTGGACGCGCTTCAGCTCCGCCCAGCAAGAGATCAGGAAGCCGACGACCCGCCCGCGCGGGCGCTCGACCGGCTCCTCCCTGCGCTGGCGGCGGCGCTCTGACTCCTTCGCGGCCTGGCGTCGCTCGCGCTCCGCGCGCCGGCGCGCCCGGCGGCTGATCTTGTCCTCGGCCGGCGCCTCTTCGACCTCTTCGACCTCGATCGGCGCTGCGCCCGGGCGGCCGACATCGGCCCGCGAGGGCGCGGGCGCGGCCGGGGCCTCGGCCTGGGCTCCGTCGCGCGGCTCCTCCTTCAGCGTCTCGAGGTCGACCCCCTGCTCGGCCAGCTCGGCCTCGAGCACGTCGGCGGACTCAGGCACCTGCGTGCGGTGCTGCGCCTGCGACTCGGCAGCCTGCGCGCCGCCCTGGCGAGCCTGCTGCTGCTCGCGGCGGCGGCGCTCGGCCTTTCGCTGGGCGCGCGTCTTCGCCATCTCGCTAGCGGGTCTCCTTGTGCGGAGTGTGGCGCCCGCACCAGCGGCAGTACTTGCGCAGCTCGACGCGGTCGGGCGTGTTTCGCCGCGACTTATTGGTCTGGTAGTTACGCCGCTTGCATTCCTCGCAGGCGAGCGTCACCGCGATTCGCACTTCTGAGCGAGCCATCTGCTCCTCTTAGGCGGCCGCCATGGGGCGGCCCGACAAAAAAACGACCCCGGGCGCGAACGCGCGAGGTGGCCGAAGAATAGCGGCCGTCCAGGGGCAATGCACGAGGATTGCGCCCCGTTGCGCGCCCACGGGTGGGATCGTCCGGTCTGCAGGCCGGGCATGGATACCCGGCCGGCGACCGAAGCGCCGACGGCCGCGCTTCGGCGCGGCCGTCGATCCAGCGCGTGTCAGTGGACGCTCCTCGGCGCTACGGCACCGAGATCGTCGGCGACTTTCCCTTCTTGCAGATGTGCTTGTGGTTTGGGTTCTTGATGGCCTTCTTCTTCGCCTTGGCGAAGTAGTCACCCGGGTCGGCCTCACCGCCGACCGCAACCTCGTAATGGCCGCTCCCGTTCGTCGTGTCGGTGCCGATCAGTCGGTTGTCCTGAACGCGAAAGAGCTTCACCGTCCGGCCCTTCCGGCACTTCTTCCTCTTCGACCCCACGTCACCGTCGAAGGTGTCACCCTCCTCGTAGAGGCCGGCGTTCTCGTGCCAGGCGATCGTCACCGTCGTCTTGAACTTCTTCTTGTGCGCCGTCGCGATTCCCGCGCCGACCGCCCCGACGACAAGGATCGCGACCGCGGCGTAGATCAATACCCGCGACAACTTCATACAGGCGTCCCCTCCTCGATGTGGTTGGACGATTTGCCTCATCGCCCTCGCGGGCGCTGACCTTGCTTGCTCAGACCCCGCGAAGCGTAACTCGCCCGCATCATCGCGGGCTGCACCGTGTTTGGGGATAGGATCGCCCCGAGGAGGAGGTCGAGCGTCACGTCGAAGCGCATCGCAGTCTCGTTGCTGACCGCCTGCGTCGCGGTCAGCGCGACGGCCGCGATCGCCGACGGGAAGCTGATCACGAAGAAGCGCTCGATCTTGGTCGCGCCCGGCAGCGCCGCTGGGGCCGGCGCCAATTGCGGGCGGGACGGGAGGGAGGTCTCGGGGGGATTCACCATGCAGGTCGTCCCGGGGCCGACCGGACCGAAGCTGTTCCCCTTCTTCGCCCCCGGTCTCGTCGCGGCAGCGAACTTCGGCGACAGCGACGGCACCCTGACGTCGATTCTCTACTGCTCCAAGAGGAGGGATCTGGATCTGCGCCGGAAGAAGAAGCGGGGCACCGTCGATCCCGGGGATACCGGGTCGGTGACGGCGAAGTGCCCGCGAGGGAGGAAGGCCGCAATGGGCGGCTTCGAATCGCCTGAGCCGCTCCCCGGCGCGGCGCCGCCGGAGTTCGGGATCTACCCGTTCGTCTCCAAGCGCGCCGGAAAGCGCAAGTGGAAGGTCTCCGGGTACGGCGACGTTCAGGGAGCGGATCCCGAGGAGCAGTTCCTCAACGCCCTGGTCTTCTGCTATCGCGGCGCGCCGTCGCTGAGCACCGAATCGAAGAAGACGACCGTCGCCGACGGTGAGGTGGGCTCGGTGACCGCCAAGTGCCCGGGCGGCAAGCAGGCGGCCTCCGGCGGCTTCAAGAGCTCGGCCGAGGGCGCCGGCGCGAGCACGAGCTACGCACGCACGTTCGTCTCCAAGAGGGCCGGCAAGCGGGGATGGACGGTCTCGGCCTACGGCGAGGGCAACGACCCGTCGCCGCTGAAGGCGTTCGCGTACTGCGCGCCGGCGGGCTCGCTCTAGGCCGGGAGCCGGCTACAGCCCCAGCGTCTTGGCGATGATGTTGCGCTGGATCTCCGACGTGCCGCCGTAGATCGTCGAGACCAGGGTCTGGCGGACGAGGCGCTCCATGTCGTACTCGGACGAGTAGCCGTAGCCGCCCATCATCTGCATCCCCTCGAGCGCCGCCTTCTGCGCGGTCTCGCTGACGAACAGCTTCACCATCGAGGCCTCGCGCGGGAGCATCCGGTCGGGCTCTGAATCGACCTTGGACGCGCACCAGTAGGTCATCAGCCTCGCGGCCTCGAGCTCGGTGGCGAGGTCGGCGAGGCGGTGCTGGAGCGCCTGGAAGGAGCCGATCGGGCGTCCGAACTGCTTTCGCTCCTTGACGTAAGCGAGGGCGTCGTCGAAGGCGCGTTCGCCGATGCCGAGCATGAGCGCCGAGAGGATCAGGCGCTCGACGTTCAGTCCGGCCATCAGCTGCATCCAGCCCTGGTCGACCTCGCCCAGGACCGCCTTGGAGGGGGCCTCGCAGTCGGTGAGGTAGAGGTAGTTGGTCTCCCGCCCACCCATGGTGTCGATCGGCTTGATCTCCATCCTCGGGTTGTCTGTCGGGACGAAGATCATCGTCAGGCCCTCGTGCTTCGACTCGCCCTTGGTGGTGCGGCAGACGACCAGCACGTGATCGGAGATGTGGGCGTTCGAGCAGAAGACCTTCTGCCCGTTGATCACGAACCCGCCGTTGACGCGCTCGGCGGAGGTCTGAAGCGAGCCGACGTCCGAGCCCGACTCGGGCTCGGTCATCGCGATCGCCTCGACCGAGCCGCGGGCGATCCCGCCGAGGATCTGCTGTTTCTGCGCCTCGGTGCCAAAGCGCTGGACGGCGCCGGCGACGATCAGCGTCGTCCCGTAGCCCCCGATCGGCGCCAGGCCGCGCGAGGTCTCCTCCATGAACAGACAGGCGTCGACCATGCCGCCGCCGGAGCCGCCGTAGGACTCGTCGATCGTCACCCCGAGCCAGCCGAGCTCGGCCATCTTCGAGTAGATCTCGGCCGAGTGGGCGTGCGTGTAGCCGTCGGTCAGCCGCTCCCGCTGCTCGGAGGTGCCGCACTCGCGCTGGCAGAAGTCGCGGATCGCTTCGACGAAGTGTCGCTGCTCGTCGGTGAGTGAGAAATCCACGGGCGCGGGAAGGCTAACCGAGGGGTTGCGCGCGCCGGACGTCGGCGGTTAGGATCGCGGCGACTACGACGGGAGGAGACCATGAGGCAGGGAGGCAGGAGTTGGATCGTCTTGGGGGTCGCCCCCACGACGCTGCTCTCGGCGGCGTCGATCGCCCTCCTGGTGGGTGGCGGCGGGGTCGCCGGCGGCGCGCTGAAAGAGAGATCCGTCCAATTCGACGACTTCGAGGCCGGCGATCCATTCGAGGAGGGGACCGCGACCTGCAAGCGGGGTCAGCGAGCCGTCGCAGGTGGGTTCTTCGATCAACCTGATGACCCGACCGTGTTCGTGCTTCCGCTCGACTCTGCGCGTGAGGGGAAGCGCGGTTGGCGCCACCGGGCAGGAGGCAACGAGGGAGCGAGCGCCACGGCGTACGTCTACTGCGACAAGCACGGCCCCAAGCTGAAGACGAAGTCGGCGTCCGCCGTGTTGGGCGACATGGAGGAGGAGCCGACCACGATCGTCGCCCGCTGCCGGCGCGGTCAGGAGGCGGTCTCGGGCGGATTCGACATGCCCGATACGGAGGCGCTTGTCACGAGCTCGAAGCGGGAAGGCAAGCGACGCTGGGCAGTGACCGTCATCGGAGGTCCCGGCACCTACAAAGCGTTCGCCTACTGCGACAAGTCGGAGCCGGGCCTCAAGGAGCGCTCTCAGACGATCACGGAGGAAGCTGTCCCCGAGGTCCAATCCGTGGTCGCCAAGTGCAAGCGCAAGCAAGAGCTTCGCTCGGGCGGTTTCGAGACGGAGTTCACGGATACCGCTTTTGCCCTCACGGAAGGCTCGCGCAGGAGCGGGAAACGTGGCTGGGAAGCGAGGGCGCTCCCGCTGAGCGACAGCCCCGAGCTGACCGCGTACGCGTACTGCGAACCCAAGGAAGGGAAGTAGCCGCATGCGCCGAAGCGCGCTGCTTCTCGCGGGGTTGCTGCTGCTGGCCGGCGGCGCGGTGGCGAGCGCGAAGCTGAAGGAGAAGTCGACGACGTTCGCAATCCCAGCTGATTCGACCGGTGAGGGGGCCGCCAAGTGCAAGAAGGGACAGGAGGCCGTATCGGGCGGGTTCTTCGACCCGATCAACTTCTTCACCGGCCCGTTCACGCTCCCGCTAGACCTGGTTCGAAGCGGTAGGCGCGAGTGGAGCCACCGCGCACACACCTTTAGCTCCGACGACGAGCAGGCCACGGTCTACGCGTACTGCGATTCGAACTCGCCGCGGCTGAAGGCGAAATCCGCGACGGTGAGCAGCGACGAGACGTACATCTCGGTCACCGCGCGTTGCCGGCGGGGTCAGGAGGCGGTCTCCGGCGGCTTCGCGAACAGCGCGACGGACGAGTTCGTCTTGCCCCTCGTCTCGAAGCGGATCGGCAAACGGAAGTGGGAGGTCGCTTTCTCCAACCTCAGCGCCGTCCTCTTCGACGTGACGGCGTACGTCTATTGCGACAAGTCCGAGCCGCGACTCAAGGAGCGGTCGGAGACGATCACCGTCGAGTCGCCGAATATCGAATCCGTGACGGCGAGGTGCAAGCGCAAGCACCGCGTCGTCTCAGGTGGATTCGAGGCCGAGTTCTCCGAGTCGGGATTTATCTTCCCGAGCGTCCATACGTCCAGGCGCGACGGGAAGCGCGGCTGGGAGGCGACCGGCGCCGTTGGCATGAGCGAGCCTGCGGAGATAACCGCGTACGCGTACTGCGAACCCAAGGAAGGGAAGTAGCCACATGCGACGGAGCGCACTCGTGCTCGCCGGGCTGCTGCTGCTGGTTAGCGGGGCCGTCGCGAGCGGAAAACTGAAGGAGAAGTCGACCACGTTCACGGTTCCGGCGGAGGCGACGGCCGAAGGGGCTGCCAAGTGCAAGAAGGGGCAGGAGGCGGTCTCGGGCGGGTTCCTCGACCCGATCGATTTCTTCGGCGGGCACGTTGTCCTGCCGTACGACTCGACTCGGGCCTCGAAGAGAAAGTGGTCGCACCGCGCGCTCAACGCGACGATCGACGACGACCGGGCGACCGTCTACGCCTACTGCGATCCCGACCAACCCCACCTGAAGGTCAAGACCGCCACGACGACCAGCGATAACCGCGAGTCGTCGGTAACGGCCGAGTGCCGGCGCGGGCAGGAAGCCGTCTCCGGTGGGTTCGCGACCGACGCCGATGATGAGTTCGTCTTCCCGCTGGGATCCAAGCGGGTCGGCAAGCGCGGCTGGATCAGCTACTTCATCAACGGCACCGACGATCCGGTCGAGTTCACCTCGTTCGCCTACTGCGATAAGGCGGAGCCCGGGCTGAAGGAGAAGGCGAATACGGCCGTCGTCGAGTCGCCC
>JBKPFS010000172.1:0-18730 GCA_046728935.1 Actinomycetota bacterium
ACCGCACCACGAGGGCGGCGATGTCGAAGCTCGAGCCCCCCGCCCAGTGGTACGCGCGGGTCGACGTCGAGACGGTGCCCGACGCGGCCCGCGACCGCAGGCGCCAGGCCAAGGAGGTCGAGCGCGTGATCCGCAAGGCGAGGGCACGGACGAACCTCGGCGCCCTGGACAAGCTCACCGAGGTATCCGACGGGCGCCGCCGGATCATCGAGAGCCCCCCGCTGATCGAGCGGCTCGCAAGGCCGCTGCTCGCGCACACGCGCCGGGCCTATGCGGAGTACGTTCGCTCGCTGCCGGAGGACCGCAGGGTCCTGCTGGAGCGGTACGAGCTGGTCGATTCGGCGCGAAAGGTGGTGGGCGTCGGCAGCGTCGGCACCGACACGCGGGTGACGCTGCTGCTGGGAGACGACGACTCCGATCCCCTCTTCCTCCAGATCAAGGAGGCGCAGCCGTCCGTGCTCGAGCCCTAGGCGGGTCGGAGCGCCTATCGACACCAGGGGAGGCGCGTCGTCTGCGGCCAGCATCTGATGCAGGCGGCCAGCGACATCTTCCTCGGCTGGATGAGCGCGGGCGGGCGCCATTACTACGTGCGGCAGCTCCGCGACATGAAGGGGTCGGCGGAACCGGAGCGGATGACGGTCCGCGGCCTGCGGGACTACGCGCGGCTATGCGGCGCGGAGCTCGCTCGCGCCCATGCCCGCTCCGGGGACGCCGACGCGATCTCGGGGTACCTCGGCCGCGGGGAGGCGTTCGACGCCGCCGCCGCCGAGTTCGCCCGCGACTACGCGGACCAGACCGAGGTCGACCACGCAGCCCTGGTCGCGGCGATCAAGTCGGGCCGGATCAGGGCGGAGGACGCCTGAGGCTAGCGACGAGGCCTGGCCTCGCCGGTGACCTGGTAGCTGACGTACCAGGCCAGATGCCGAGCGGCGTTGAGTCCGATCGACCATGGCGCGAGGAACCGCTTCATCACATTTTGACTGTATCGGCACCGTCGGTCGGAAGGTTCAGTTCGCATACCTTTTCTTGAGCGGGATGATCGATAAAGCTTCAGGACCATGAGGGCGGTGGTCATCGGGGCGCGGGCAGCGGCGGCGGGGCTCGCGACCGAGCTTGAAGCGAACGGCGTCGAGGCCGCCCCGCCGGCGCTCGCCGACTCGGGCGTCGAGCAGGGAACGGTCCCAGCCCTCGCGTCGGCCCTGATCGCGCTCGAGCGGGAGCTGGCGGCTGAGCGCCCCGACGCCGTGCTCCTCGCCGACGCCGGGGACACGGCGCTCGCGGGCGCCCTCGTCGCGACCAAGCTCCTGATTCCGGTCGGCGCGGTCACGGCTGGCAGCGAGGCCACCAACGCGGAGCTTCTCGGCCTCCTCGCCGATCGCGTCCTCTCGAACGATCCCGTCGAGATCGCCGCCTGGGTGGGGGCCGCAAGCGCCGCTACCGGCGCGGGCGCCGGCTGAGCCTCGCGAGCGCCCCCGCCTACACTTCCCGGTCCATGAACGTGGGGATCATCGGGATGGGCTACGTCGGCCTGCCACTGGCGGTCGGATTCGCCGAGGTCGGACACGATGTCGTCGGCGTCGACGCCAGCCCCCGGGTGGTCGAGGGGCTCGCGGACGGGCGCAGCCACGTCGAGGACATCTCCGACGCGCGGCTAGCAGCGATCTCGGATCGGCTGCAGGTGACCACCGACGCCGGGCGTCTCGCCGGATGCGACGCCGTTCTGATCTGCGTCCCGACCCCGCTCGCGAACCACCGCGAGCCGGATCTCTCCTACATCGCCGACGCGGGCCAGGCGCTGGCGCGCGTGCTCGGCAAGGGGCAGCTGGTGGTGCTCGAGTCGACCACCTACCCCGGGTCCACCCGCGAGCGCCTGCTGCCGATCCTGGAGGAGTCGGGGCTCGCGGCGGGGCGCGACTTCCACCTCGCGTTCTCGCCGGAGCGGATCGACCCGGGGCGCACGGACCACACGGTCCGCACCACGCCGAAGGTCGTCGGCGGGCTCACCGACGCGTGCCTGGAGCGCGCCGTGGAGCTCTACTCGGAGATCTGCGACGAGATCGTCCCGGTGTCCACGCTCGAGGCCGCCGAGCTATCGAAGCTGCTCGAGAACATCTTCCGCTCGGTGAACATCGCCCTCGTGAACGAGCTCGCGATCCTCTCGGACCGAATGGGGATCGACATCTGGGAGGTTGTCGACGCCGCGGGGACGAAGCCGTTCGGCTTCATGCGCTTCGAACCGGGCCCGGGCATGGGCGGGCACTGCCTCCCGGTCGACCCGTTCTACCTCGCCTTCAAGGCCCGCGAGTACGACTTCCCGACCGAGTTCATCGAGCTGGCGGGGAAAGTCAACCAGCAGCAGCCCCATTTCTGCGTCGAGAAGATCGTCAGGGCGCTGAACGACGTCGGCCGACCCGCCCGCGGCTCGAGGGTGCTGCTGCTCGGCGTCTCCTACAAGGCCGGGGTCGGCGATCTCCGGGAAGCGCCGGCCCTGAAGATGGCGCGGCTACTGCGAGAGCTCGGCGCCGAGGTCTCCTACCACGACCCCCATCTGCCCGAGATCGGCGAGCTCGGGCTTCGCTCGGCGCCCCTCGAGGAGGAGCTCAGCCGGTGCGACGTCGCCTGCATCGTCACCGCGCACCCGGAGCTCGACTACGAGCAGGTCGTCGGGGCCGCCAGGCTGGTGGTCGACTTCCGCGGGGTCACCCGCGGGATCACCGCCGACAACCTGGTCCGGCTCTAGTCGCGTTCACCGCTCGGGATCGCGTCCGGCCGCCGGGACGGCGATGATTCACCCGTGGCCCAGCTCCGAAGCAGGCTCCCGGCCGTCGGCAACGCGCGCGCCAGGGCCCGCGCCGATCGCCTGACGTTCGGGCTCGCCGGCGTGGCGCTGGCGACCGCCGGCACCGTCGTCGGCGGCGAGGTACTGCGCCTCGCGCGCCGGCGCCAGCGCGCGGTCGCCCCGCCGGACGGGGTCCTGGATACGGCCGAGCACGCGATCGCGGTCGCCGGCGAGGCGGCGCAGGACACGGTCAACGTCGCCCTGGAGGGCTACGGTGCGGCGACCAGGCGGGAGACCGTCCTGTTCAACATCCTGAGCGGCTTCCTCGGGGGCTTCGCGCTGATCCGGCTCTCGACCTACAGCATCAGGCGAGGCTGGAACCCGTTCGGCAGCGTCCATCTGGGTGGCAGGCACGTCCACCACTTCGTGCCCGGGATCCTGACCGCGTTCGTCGCCGGGGGCGGGGGCCTGGTGACCCAGAACGAGCCGCTCGAGGAGTTGCTCGCCTTTCCCTTCGGAGCCGGCATCGGCCTGACCTTCGACGAGTCGGCCCTGCTGCTCGAGCTCGAGGACGTCTACTGGACCCGCGAGGGCTTGCTGAGCGTGCAGCTGTCGCTAGGGATGACCGCTTTGTTGGGAGCGACGATCCTCGCCCTGCGGATGCTGCGGCGAGGCGAGCGCCGCTCCGAGGCTGCGGGCCTGATTCCCGAGCCCGCGTACCAGCCGCTGTGGCGAGCCGCCTGAGCTGCGCTCACGCCAGGCGGTAGCGGCCAAACAGCTCCCGGGTCGCCTCCTCATGGAGCAACCAGACGAGCTCGAGGCGCCGCTCGGACTCGGAGAGGCCCTCCACGAGGTGGGGCCCCTCCCCCCCGGCGAGCTTCGGCGCGTGGGTGACGAACAGCTCGTCGACCAGCCCCGCATCGATCAGCTGGGCGTGAAGGTGCGGGCCGCCCTCGCAGAGCAGCGCGCGCACGCCGTGCTCGCCCCGCAGGCGGCGAAGCGCCTCGCCCAGATCGACCATGCCCTCGGAGCGGTCGACGAGGACCTCCGTCTGCGTCTCGGGCGGATCGGTCTCCGAGGCGGTGCAGATCAGAATGCGTCCGCCGCCCTCGGTGAACAGCGGCGCGTCCCACGGCAGGTCGAGCCGGCCGCTCACCAGGACCATCAGGGGGTCGTCGCTGAGGCCCTCGCGCTCGCGGCGCTCGCGCCGGGCCGGATCTCCGACCGGCCGGCCGTAGCGCTCGGCGCGCATCGTCCCCGCGCCGATCATCACCGCGTCGACGCGAGTGCGGAGGCCGAGGAGCATCGCGGTGTCCGCGTCCGAGCCGATCGGCGCCGCGCGGCCGGCGATGGTCGCCCGGCCGTCGAGCGTGAGGACGAAGTTGGTGATCACGTAGGGCCGCTCCTCGCCCGCCCATTCCCACGGGCGCAGCTCGGCCAGCTGCTCATCGACCGTGATCTCCTCGCGATCCGGGATCAGGCGCTGCATGGAGGGCTTATACCGCCCCGCCGTCAGGCGCCCTCGATCTCGCCCAGGTGCTCGACGTTGGTCCGGTCGTCGTCGGCGTCGCTGGCGTCGCCCGCGAACCACGCGTCGAGGATCTCGCCCAGCTCGGCCTCGGAGGTGGCGCGGAGGCTGAGCGCGAGCACGTTCGCGTCGTTCCACTTGCGAGCGCCGGAGGCCGTCTGCGCGTCGGCGCAGAGCGCGGCGCGGATTCCGGACACCTTGTTGGCCGCAATCGACGCTCCGGTCCCGGTCCAGCAGCAGACGACGGCCTGGTCGGCGCGCCCCTCCGCCACGTCGCGGGCGGCGGCCTCGCTCGCCCACGCCCAGTCGTCGCGCTCATCGTCGGCGAGCGCCCCGTGCGGGATCGGCTCGTGCCCGCGCCTGCGCAGCTCCTCGACCACGGCCTCGGCGATGCCGACCCGCTCGTCTGCAGCCACCGCGATCCGCATCGCAAAGTCAGTCTCGCGCAAACCAGCCGAAGTCGCGACCGGCGAAGGCCTCGAGGTGCGCGAAGTCGTCGCGGAGCAGCGACTCGAGGCGCTCGCGGAGCCGCGCCGGGACCTCGGGCTTCGGCGCCTCGCCCGAGCCCGGGTCGTGCACCACACGCTCCACCAGCCAGCGAAGCGACTCGGGCAGGCGATCGAAGTTGCGGTCGAGCGCCCGCAAGCCCGGCAGGCGCACGGCGCGGTCCATGAGCCGGAATCCGCCGCTCGCCTTCCCGCTCCCCGTCTCCCACTCGCGCTCGAACTGCTCCGAGGTGAAGCCGGGGTCGACCCGGAGGAAATCGAAGACCCGGCGCATGGTCTCCGCGCGCTGCGCCTTGAGCTCCTCGCGCGTGATGATCGCCAGCCTGTCGCCGCCGAGCTCCCGCAGGTAGGGCTCGAGCTGCATCCCGTAGCGGCTGCGCGCGACGTAGGCGCCCTCGGGGTCGCCGAGCGCCTCCTCGATCCCTCGCGACTCGTATCCGCCACCCACGTTGTGCATGTAGTGGGACAGCATCCGGTCGATCGGGTCGCGAACCATGTAGATCAGTCGCACGGAGTCCCCGAGCACCGCCCGAATTCGCTCCGGGACCCCCTCGAAGCGCGGCAGGTTCGTGTAGTGGGGAGAGCTCTCGCCGCGCACGGGCGCCTCGCGGTCGAAGTGACTCGCGTACCAGTCGGGGCCGAGGGGCCAGTTGAGCTCCTCGATGAAGAAGTTGAGCTCCTTCGGCCGCGACATCGCCACCTCGGGGTGGAGCCCGAGGTAGTGGTGAAGGCTCGTGGTGCCGCACTTGAGCCCCCCGATGACGATCAGGTTCGGGAGCGCGCCGCGACGCTCTCCACGCCGGCGCCGCCGGTTGATGCGCCGGCGCTCGGCGGCAAAGCGCTCTCGCGCCCGCGCCACCATCGCCTCGTCCGCCGCGTCGTACGCCCGAGCCTCGCCGGCGGCCATCGCCGCGCCCAGCGCTACCCGCGCGCGCCGAGCTTCGCTGCGGCGTCGCGGAGGTTCTTGACCTCCGCGTCGGGCTTCTTGCGTCCGTCCAGCTTCTCTCCCCGACGGTTGACCCAGATCACGGGCACGTTCATCTTCAGCGGCGGGGCGACGTCGGCGTCGTAGCCCGAGCCGATATGGACCCATCCCCTCTTGCCGCCGATGCGGCGGGAGCACTCCCTGAAGTGCGCCGGGTCGGGCTTGTAGCTGCGCACCTGCTGGGCGGTGACCACGAGATCGAGGTCGGTGCGCAGATGCCGGCGGGAGATCCCCAGCAGCTTGTCGTCGATGTTGGAGATGATCCCCAGCTGGTAGCGCTTCTTGAGCCGGTCCATCGCCGCGTTGGCCTCACGGAAGGGCACCCACCGCTCGACGCTGTCGGGTAGGAACTGCGCCCGCGAAGGCTCCAGCTCCCAGCCGAGCTCGCTCGCCACCTTCACGGCTGCGCGGCGCAGCACCTCGGCGTAGAGCTCGTAGGAACCGCTCATGATCTCCGCCTGAACCTCGAGGAACCGGTCGATGAACTTCGCCTCGTCGAAGCTGAAGCCGTCCTTCGCCGCCTCGGCCGAGAACGCGTCGATTATCCCCCTCTCCCAGTCGATCAGGGATCCGTAGCAGTCGGTCGTGACCCAGGTGATGTCCTTGAGCTTCGGCAGCGGCATGAGATTCGGCCCTCGCGCGGCGGCGCATTATCTCGGATAGGCTCCCGCGGCCGATCCGCGGCGCCCGCGTAACCACCATGGATCTACTCGAGTACCAGGGCAAACAGGTCTTCGTCCGGCACGGCGTTCCGGTTCCGGACGGCCGGCACGCGGCCAGCGTCGACGCCGCGGTGGCAGCCGCCCGCGAGATCGGCTACCCGTGCGTGATCAAGGCCCAGGTGCGAATCGGCAAACGCGGCAAGGCCGGCGGGATCAAGGTCGCCAAGGACGAGGCCGAGGCACGCCAGCACGCCGAGGCGATCCTGGGCATGGACATTCGCGGCTTGACCGTCCACGACCTCTGGGTCGAGCAGGCATCGGAGATCGCCGCCGAGTACTACGCCTCGATCATCCTCGACCGCTCGGAGAAGAAGCTGCTGGTGATGCTCTCGCGGATGGGCGGGATGGACGTCGAGGAGGTCGCCGCCCAGCATCCCGAGTCGCTGGTGAAGCGCCACCTCGAGCCGGGCGATGCGCTCAGCGTCGAGCTCGGGCGGCAGATCGCGATCGACGCCGGGATCGACGAGGACGTTACCGACCAGGTCGCGGAGATGCTGGTCAAGCTCCACCAGGTCGCCTCGGCCGAGGACGCCACCCTGATCGAGGTCAATCCCCTGATCGTCACCGGGGACAGGCGGGTGATCGCCCTCGACGCCAAGGTGACCATCGACAACAACGCCCTCTTCAGGCACGAGGAGCTGGCGGAGCTTCGCGACGAGTCAGCCGAGGACCGCCAGGAGGCGATGGCGAAGAGCAAGGGCCTCACCTACGTGAAGCTCGACGGCAACATCGGCATCCTCGCCAACGGCGCCGGCCTCTGCATGTCCACGCTCGACGTCGTCGCTCAGGCCGGCGGCGACCCCGCGAACTTTCTCGACGCGGGCGGCGGCTCGAAGGCGGAGGCGATCGTCGACGCGCTCGAGGTGATCACCTCCGACGAGAAGGTGAGCGCGATCCTGTTCAACATCTTCGGCGGCATCACCCGCTGCGACGAGATCGCGAAGGGGATCATCGAGGCCTCGAAGCGGATCGAGATCGCCTCGCCGCTCGTCGTCCGGCTCGACGGGACCAACTCCGAGGAGGGGCTGGAGCTCCTCGCCGGGGCGGATCTCCCCAACCTCCACCAGGAGAAGACGATGCTCGGCGCCGCGGAGAAGGTGGTGGAGCTGGCGGGTGTGTCATGAGCCGCTTTAGCGCCGAAAGCGGCGTGTCAGGCGGCGAAGCCGCCGCAGATTGATGTCCATCGTCGTCGACACCGAGACGAAGCTGGTGGTCTCCGGGCTCACGGGCCGGGAGGGGAGCTTCCACGGCCTTCGCAACCGCGCCTACGGCACTGAGGTGGTCGCCGGGGTCACGCCCGGCAAGGGTGGCCAGGACGTGGAGGGGATCCCGATCCTCGATTCGATCGCCGAGGCCGTCTCCGAGCACGGAGCGAACACCTCGATGATCTTCGTGCCCGCGCGGTTTGCCGCGGCGGCGATCAACGAGGCGATCGACGCGGGGGTCCACACGGTGATCGCGATCACCGAGGGCATCCCCGTCTTCGACATGCTTGCGACCTACTGGAAGGCGCGCGAGGCGGGAGTGAGGCTGATCGGGCCCAACTGCCCCGGCGTGCTCTCCCCGGGGAAGGCGAACGTGGGGATCATCCCGGCCCAGTTCTTCGAGCCGGGCTCGATCGGCGTCGTCTCCAAGTCGGGGACGCTGACCTACCAGATCGGCAACGAGCTGAAGCAGGCGGGGATGGGCAACTCGACGATCGTCGGCATCGGCGGCGACCCGATCGTCGGCTCAGACTTCATCGACGTCCTCGAGCTCTTCGAGGACGACCCCGAGACCGAGCTGATCGTGCTGGTCGGCGAGATCGGCGGCGACGCGGAGGAGCGGGCGGCCGACTACATCGCCGAGAACGTGACCAAGCCCGTCGTCGCCTACATCGCGGGCTTCACCGCGCCTCCGGGCAAGCAGATGGGCCACGCAGGCGCGATCATCTCGGGCTCCTCCGGCACCGCCGAGGCGAAGAAGGAGGCCCTCGAGGCGAGAGACGTGCGCGTCGGCCGCAGCCCGACCGAGACCGCGCGGCTGGCCGTCGAGGCGATGAAGGCGGTCGCCTAGCAGCTGCCCGAGGCCGAGTGTCGACTCGTGTGCGCGTAGCGCACGTCAGACGACGCTCGCATGCCGGGCTGGGCCGTTGCTACGCTCGCCCGCGATGGCCGGCGACCTGATCAGCTTCGCGCGCGGCGCGCCGTCCGCGGACATCCTGCCCGCGCAGGCTGTGAGGGAGGCGGCCGCGCGAGCGCTCGAGTCCGACTGGGAGCGGGCGCTCTCCTACGGGACGGGACGCGGACACCCCGGCCTCTGCGAGTGGATCGCGTCCGAGCTCCACGGGATCGAAGTCGATCGGGTGATGGTGACGAACGGATCGATGGAGGCGGCGGCGCTGCTCTTCCGCTACTTCGTCGGGCCGGGCGACCGGGTGATCGTCGAGCAGCCCTCCTACGACCGCACCCTGCTCCTGCTGGGCCGAACCGGGGCCGAGCTGGTCCCGGTGCCGCTCGAGGCCGACGGCGTCGATGTCGCGACCCTCGAGGCGGTGCTAGCGGAGGGGCCGGTGAAGCTCGCCCACCTGATCCCGAACTTCCACAACCCGGCCGGATGCACGCTCTCGGCGGCCAAGCGCGAGCGCCTGGTCGAGCTCGCCGCCGAGCACGGCTTCACGATCTTCGAGGACGATCCCTATCGCCTGATCAGCTTCGGCACCGAGCCGCCGGCGTCGATGTTCTCGCTCGATTCCTCCGAGCGGGTGATCCATGCGTCCTCGTTCTCGAAGACGGTCAGCCCCGGGGTGAGGATCGGGTACCTGGCCGGCCCGGCGGAGGCGATCGCGACGCTCGCCAAGCGCGCCAGCGAGCACTACATCTCGCCGAACATGCTCGCCGAGTCGATCGTGCTCGACCTCTGCACGTCGGGCGGCTTGGAGAGCAACATCCAGGCGGTCAACGCGGCGCTCAGGGAGCGCCGCGACGCACTGGTGGAGGCCGTGCGCGAGCGGCTCCCGGAGGCCGAGTTCGTGGTTCCCGAGGGCGGCTACTTCCTCTGGCTCGACCTGCCCGACGACGTCGACACGCCGGCCATGCTCGAGGCGGCGCGAAAGCAGGACGTGACCTTCGTCGCCGGCCCCGACTTCATGCTCGACGGCGGTCAGTCGAGCCTGCGGCTCTCGTTCGCCCCGGTCGGGGCGGACCGGATCGCCGAGGGGGTCGAGCGACTCGTGCGGGCGCTCGAGTCGGTCCGGGCCGGCGCCCCCGCGTAGCCCGAGGACAGATCGCGATCGCCACTACCGGGCGTGTGCTTGCGTATTTCTCATTCAAGGGCGCAGGCAGCTCGATCCCGTCAGCGAGCGGAATCTCGCCGAGCGCCGGTTCTCGGCGCTGGCGGCCGCGGTTCGCGAGCACAAGGGAGGTGCGGCGGGCGGAGAGGCAGCTGCGGATCCAGGATCGGACGCTCTACAGGCGGCTGCGCCAGATCTGCGGCGAGCTCGACCTCGACGCCGCCTGACAACTTTTACCCGCCGGTTACACCGGGTTTAGCCACCGGCCCTACGCTCACCCCAGATGGTTCGCGTGGGACGGAAGGAGGTAGCCAGGGCATGACGCCGGTATTGCTGATCGAGGGCGCGAGGAAGCTCGACCCGGTGACGGAGCGCAACCTCGCGGAGCGCCGCTTCTCCGCGCTGGCGGCGGCGGTTCGCGAGCACGAGGCACAGGTACGGCGACGCGAGTACGCGATGCGGTCCCAGGACGCTCACCTGTACCGCCGGCTGCGGCAGATCTGCGGCGACCCCGAGCGCGAGTAGCCGCGGCCTAGCGGCCGTAGCGGTCGGTCGAGATCACGAGCTGGTCCGGCAACGGGGGCCGGGGCGGCGGTGACGGGTCGGCGCGCACCGACACGGTCTCGGCGACGCTCCGCGAGATCACGTGGCGCCCCTCGTCGGAGCTGACCACGACCTCGTCGTCACCGTTCGACTCCACCTCGCCCTCGAGACCGGGCCGCAGCCCGGTCTTCTTCAGGTAGTGGAGGATCTCCTCGGCCTCGTTCTCGAACCGCAGGACCGCGACGCTCGCGCCGGGCTCGACGTCGGCGAGCAGGGCACCGTGCTCTCGAACGCCCTCCACGATCGGATGCCCGTGGGGGCAGGTGGTCGCGTCGCCGATCGCGGCCAGCATCCGCTCCTCGAGCACCGGCGACATCGCGTGCTCGAGCCGCTCGGCCTCCTCGTGAACCTCGTCCCAGGGGATCCCCAGCACGTCGGTGAGGAAGCGCTCGATCAGCCGGTGGCGGCGGACGATCGCCTGCGCCTCGTCACGGCCATCGGCGGTGAAGCTGAGGGACTTGTCGTCGGCGCGGCTGACGTAGCCGTCGGACTCGAGCCGGCCGATCATCTCGTGGACCGTGGGCGGCGAGAGCTGCATCGCACGGGCGATGTTGGCTCCCGTGATCGGCAGGCCCGCCTCCTCGAGCCAGAACATCGTCTGGAGGTACTCCTCCTCGGCGATCGTGGCGTGCTCGTGCGACATCGACGATCGAGTCTATCCGCGCATCGTCGCCCCGCCGAACGATCAGTCGTAGCTGAGCGCCGGGAAACCGAAGTCCGCCCCACGGCCCTCGGGGACCATGTCGAGGACGTTCCACAGCGGCCACACTAAGTCGAGGTGACGCGGGTCCTGGTCCGAGTCGATGGGGCCGCTCATCAGCTCAGAGCCCCAGAAGTGCCGGATCTCGTCACCGTCGCGCCGAAAGACGTTCATGATCGGCAACTGGTCGCCGGCCTCGCTCTCGCCGAGATAGGCACGGTTGTAGCCGTTGTTGGCTGATGAGAGCAGGCGCAGGTTGCGCCAGCGGCGCTCGGAGGCGAACGCCCTGATCCGATCCGGCGCCGACTTGGCCACGACAGCGAGGTTGATGCGCTGCGTCAGGTCGGGCGCGATCCCGTCGAGCGAGGCGAGAAACGAGGTGCACGAGGGGCACGGGGTCTCCGCGAGCGGCAGCTTCGATGTCTCCCCCACCGTCGGCCCCGGCCGAGAATCGTTGGGATGGCGCGGGAACATGAAGTTGTAGATCGCCAGCGTGTCCTTGCCGGGGGCGAACAGCTCCGAGAAGCGCACCTCGCCACCGCCCTCGGCTGCCTCCTCGAAGACGTAGTCCTCAGGCACGATCCCACCGGGCGGCAGCTCACGCCGCTGCGCGGCGACCTTCTCGATCGAGCGCCGCAGCTCGATCTCGGCCTCGAGCAGACTGTTGCGCGCCTCGCGGTACTCCTGCGACTCGCCGGGAAACTCAAGCGTCATCGTCTCTCCATCAGCGTAGACACAACGGCCTCGTAGGATCCCGGAGGTGCGGATCGGTCCCGGCACCACAGCGATCGTCACCGGCGCGTCGCGCGGCATCGGCAGGGCGCTGGCGGAAGAGCTCGCCCGCCGGGGCGCGGTCGTCGGCCTGCTCTCGCGGTCCAAGGATCGCCTCGAGGAGGTGGCGGCCGGCCTGCCCCCTCCCGCGGACGCGGAGCACGTCGTGCTCGCGGCCGACACCGTCAAGCGGCGCGAGGTGCAGCGCGCGGTCGAACGCTTCGTCAAGCGGGCCGGCGGTCTCGACCTCCTGTTCGCGAACGCCGGCGTCGCCCACTACGGCCCCTTCATCGAGGTCGACCTGGAGCGCGCCGAGGAGATGGTCCGGGTGAACGTGACCGGGACCGTCTACGCCGTCCATGCCGCGCTCACACCGATGGTCGAGCGCCGCTGCGGCCACATCGTGATCACCTCCTCGGGCGCCGGACTGCGCGCCTTTCCCTCGGCCGCCGTGTACGGAGGGACGAAGGCCTTCGACCGGGCCTTCGGCGAGGCGCTGCGGCATGAGCTCGCGGGGACCGGGGTCTCGGTGACCACGGTCTTCCCCGGCGAGGTCGAGACGGACCTCCACGCCCACGAGCGCGACATCCTGCCCGCGTGGCGCTCGAACGAGGAGGAGCTGCCCGTGGGCGATGCGGTGCGGGCGATCCTCGAGGGCGTCGCGGAGGACAAGCGGAACGTCTACGTGCCAAACATCGTCCGCCTGCTCGGCCTCAACGGCCTGGCACCGCGGCTCACCGACCGTGTGCTGGTCCGGATCCGCGGCCGCAGCGCCGCGCCGCGCCTCGACTAGCGAGCGGTTCCGGAGTTGGCCAGGGTGCTGACGACCGCCTCGTAGAAGCCCTCGCCCATCCGCCCCTCGGTGACCGTGACGTTGTCGAAGCGTGCCATCGCGGGGCGCATCTCGGGGTTCCGCTCCGGTCCGTTCGCGACGACGAAGAACCGCCCCACGGCGTCGGCGGCGTCGAGGTCCTCGGGCGAGTCGCCCACCGCGATGCACTCGTCGGGCGCGTAGTCGCGGGCGCGGAGGTGGAAGGCGACCCCCTTGGCCTTGCTCGCCCCGCCCGGGACGAGGTGGTAGGCATGGGCGACGTCGATTCCCTCCATCGTCGTCGCGATCGCGCCGTTGTCGAGGAACCGCAGGTCCTCGTGCCCATGCTCCGCGAGCAGTGCGTTGGCCTCGGCGACGTCGACGTTGCCGCGGAAGAGGTGAGAGAGCTGGCGGTCGTGGTGCCAGGGGTGGTGCCATTCCAGGCGCTCGCCGAAGCGCCCGAAGAGCAGGTTCGGGACCCCCGCCGCGAGCATCCGCTCGGCCGGCGTGCCGTCGTCGTCTGGCGTCCAATCGCCGGTTAGCAGGGTGCGCTCGCCGTCGATCACCACCCCGCACCCGGCCTCGTAGATGTAGGAGCGCTGACCGATCAGCCGGGCGTCCGACATGACCTGCGCCTCGCGCCGGCCCGACATGATCACGACCTCCACATCCGCCCGGTAACACGCCTCGAGCGCCCGGGCCTGGCGCATCGAGAACTCCCCCTCCGCGTCGCGAAAGAGCGAGCCCCACTTTCCGAGCAGCGTGCCGTCGAGGTCGGTGTAGACGCAGCGGAGGGCCATCGGGCGAGGGCTAACTAAGGTAGCCGGAGATGCCCGCCTGGCGCCTTCGCGACCGGACCCTGACGTTTCCGCCCCCGCTGGGCGCGGGAATCGTCAACGTCACCGACGACTCGTTCTTCGCGGGCGCCCGCAGCGGCACGCCGGAGCGGGCCGTGGCGGACGGCCTCGCGCTGGTGGAGGCCGGCTTCGACCTGCTCGACGTGGGCGCGGTCGCGGCGCGAAGCGGCCCGCCGGTCGCGCCCGAGGAGGAGGCGCGGCGGCTCGTGCCCGCGGTGGAACGCCTCGCGGCGGAATCGGGAGTGCCGGTGCTCGCCGACACGTTCTCGGCCGCTGTCGCGCGCCGGGCGCTCGACGCCGGCGCGGCAGGGATCAACGACATCGGCGGCGGCGCCGAGCCGGCGCTGCTGGAGCTCGTGGCGGAGCGAGGATGCGGCTACGTCCTGATGCACATCGAGGGGCCCCCGCGGGAGGATCGAGCCGTCCCCACCTACGACGATCCGGTGGAGCACCTGAAGCGATGGTTTGCCGCGCGGATCGAGGCGGCGACTGGCGCCGGGGTCGCCGAGGAGCAGATCGCGCTCGACCCCGGCTTCGACTTCGACCTCTCCGTGGAGGACGATCTCGAGGTGCTGCGCCGCCTGCACGAGCTTCGCGCCCTCGGCCGCCCACTGTTCGTCGCCCTGTCGCGCAAGGATTTCCTCGGCGCCGTCCTCGCCGGCTCGTGGGTCGAGCGCGCCCCGGCGAGCGAGCGCGAGGCCGCGACGCTAGCCGCAACCGCCCTCGCTGTCGCGGAGGGGGCGGACGTGCTGCGCCTTCACGACCGCACGGCGCTCGACGCCCTGCGCACCGCGGCGGCGATCGAGGCGGCAGAGGCCCCGGTGAGCGGTGGCTAGCCCGGTTGCGGCCTCGGCCTGGGACCGGCTGCTCGACGCGGGGCGCGCGGACGATCGTCTGGTCGAGACCAGCATCGAGCCGCCGCGAGAGGCGGCGCTTGTTCCGTTCCCCTCCGATCTGCATCCCGAGGTCGCCGCCGCGCTCGGACGGGCCGGGATCGAGCGCCTCTACTCGCACCAGGCCGAGGCGCTGGAGGCCGGCGATGCGAACCTGATCATCACCAGCGGCACGGCCTCGGGGAAGTCGCTCTGCTTCAACCTGCCCGTCCTCGACGGCATCGCCCGCGATCCGAAGCGCCGCGCGCTCTACCTTTACCCGACTAAGGCGCTGGCCCAGGACCAGGCCCGCAAGCTCTCCGAGCTGGCTCTGCCCGCGCTCCGCCACGCGATCTACGACGGCGACACGCCGCGCGACGACCGCCCGGGGATCCGTCGCCGCTCGAACCTGGTGCTCACCAACCCCGACATGCTCCACATGGGGGTGCTTCCGCACCACAAGGGCTGGGGGGACTTCCTCGCGAA
Organism: Actinomycetota bacterium; assembly: GCA_046728935.1. Taxonomy (GTDB): domain Bacteria; phylum Actinomycetota; class Thermoleophilia; order Solirubrobacterales; family 70-9; genus DATAFO01. The sequence goes on from JBKPFS010000172.1 coordinate 14,892, forward strand.
CCTCGGCTGGGTGGTGGTCGACGAGGCGCACACCTACCGCGGCGTCTTCGGCTCCCACGTGGCCAACGTGCTGCGGCGCCTGCGCCGGGTGGCACGACTCTACGGAGCCGAGCCGCGCTTCCTCTGCGCCTCGGCCACGATCGCGAATCCGGTGGAGCTCGCCGAGGCCCTGGTCGGCGAGCCGTTCACCCTCATCGACTCGGACGGCGCGCCCCGCGCCGAGCGGCGAATCGGGATCTGGAACCCACCCGTGATCGACCAGCACTCGATGACCCGACGCTCGGTGCTGTCAGAGGCCGCGGAGCTGCTCGCCGACCTCGTCTCGGACGGGATGCGGACGATCTGCTTCCTGCGCAGTCGCAGGGGGATCGAGCTGATCCAGCGCTTCACCAGAATGCGGTTGGAGGACCTCGGCCGTGGTGGGCTGGCGAATCGGATCGCGCCCTATCGGGCCGGCTACACGCCCCAGCAGCGGCGCGATATCGAGGCCCGGCTCGCCGCGGGCGAGTTGCTGGCCGTGGTCGCCACAGACGCGCTCGAGCTCGGGATCGACATCGGCGAGCTCGATGCCGCGATCTGCGTCACGTTCCCCGGCACCGTCGCGAGCCTGCGGCAGATGTGGGGCCGCGCCGGCAGGCGGCGTCAGGGCATCGCCCTGTACATGGCCGGCGAGGACGCGCTCGACCAGTTCTTCTGCCGCCACCCCGACGAGTTCCTCGAGCGTCCGGTCGAGGCGGCGATCCTCGACCACCAGAACGAGCGGATCCAAAGCGGTCACCTGCTCACCGCGGCGTACGAGGTGCCGCTGGGCGGCACGGCCGAACAGCCGGGCGGGGCGGACGACGAGATCCTCGGGTCCGCGTGGCGGGAGCGGGCCGAGGCGCTGGTCGGCGCGGGGCGGCTTCGCCGCGGGGGCGACGGTCGCTACCTCCCGCGCGGCCCCGGCTTCCCGGCGGGCGAGGTCTCGCTGCGCTCCGCGTCCTGGGACTCGATCGCGGTCGTTGATCGCGCCTCCGGGGAGCTGCTCGGCTCGGTGGAGGCCGAGCGCGCCTTCTCCACGGCCCACCCCGGCGCGGTCTATCTACACCTGGGGAGCTCCTACGAGGTCCGCGAGCTCGACATCTCCGGGCGCCGGGCAATCGTGGACGCCTTCGACGGTGACTGGTACACGCAGCCGAAGAAGGAGACCGAGGTCTACATCGAGCGCGTCCTCTCGAAAAGCGAGGCGCTGAGCGGGACGGGCCTCGAGCTCTACTTCGGCGAGCTCTCGGTCACGGAGCAGGTGATCGCCTATCAGCGCAAGAGCCTCGCCGACCACTCGGTGATCGACCTCACCGCGCTCGACCTGCCCGAGACGAATTTCCCCACCCAGGGGCTCTGGTACGTGCTTGGAGATGCGCTTGCGGGCCCCGCCGTCCTTCCCCCCGAGATCCTGCTCGGCGCCCTCCATGCGACGGAGCACTCGCAGATCGCGGTCCTGCCCCTGCTGGCGATGTGCGACCGATGGGACATCGGCGGCCTCTCGACCAACGTGCACTTCCAGACCGGCCGGCCGACGATCTTCGTCTACGACGGGCACCCCGGAGGCGTGGGGATCTCGCGGCGCGGCTACGAGGCCTTCGACCGCCTGGTCGCGGACGCCTCGCTGCTGATCGCCGAATGCCCCTGTGCCGACGGCTGCCCCTCGTGCGTCCAGAGCCCGAAGTGCGGCAATCTCAACGAGCCCCTGCACAAGGCGGGCGCCCTCGAGCTGATGGATCGGATGATCACCGCGATTGGCCTCGCCCGCCGGTGAGCCGCCCGCCACAGATCGCGGTGGTGGGCGGGGGAGCGGCGGACGATGCCCTCGCGGCCCTGGCCGAGGAGGTCGGTCGGCTCCTCGCGACCGGCGGCGCGATGCTCGTGTGCGGCGGGCGTGGCGGCGTGATGGAGGCGGCGGCGCGCGGAGCCCGCGAGGCCGGAGGCGACGCGATCGGCATTCTGCCCACGGAATCGCCCTCGGATGCCAACCCTCACGTCACCCACGTGGTCGCGACCGGCATGGGTCACGGCAGGAACCTCGCGGTGGTCGCTTCCGCCGACGCTGTGATCGCGATTGGCGGCGAGTGGGGCACGCTGGCCGAGATCGCCTTCGCCCGGCGGCTCGGAAGGCCCGTCGTGGCGCTCGAGAGCTGGTCCGTGAGCGGGCGCGGTCCGATGGAGGGCGGGCCCGGGATCGACGTCGCGCGCTCGGCTCCCGAGGCCGTCGAGCGGGCGCTAGCCTTATCCGCCGCGGCGAGGTAGCTCAGTTGGTAGAGCACACGACTGAAAATCGTGGTGTCGGCAGTTCGATTCTGCCCCTCGCCATCTGCGGGGATCCGCGTGCCTGACGCGTTCGTTCTCGGCGGGGTCCGTACGCCGGTCGGCAAGTACGGCGGCTCGCTGGCGCATGTGCGCACCGACGACCTGTTGGGCCAGACGATGGTCGCTGCCTGCGAGCGGGTCGGTGTCCCGCTCGGGCGGATCGAGGACGTCACCGCGGGCTGCGTGAACGTCGCGCACGAGGGGATGGGGGACATCGCGCGCTGGGCCGCGCTCGCGGCCGGCTTCCCCGACTCGGTGCCGGCGATCACCATCAACCGCTTCTGTGCCTCGTCGCTGTCGGGCGCGATCTCGATGGCGCACGCGATCCGCAGCGACGAGATGTCGGTCGGGCTCGCGGGCGGGGTGGAGTCCATGTCGCGCTCGGGGTGGGCGTTGATGAAGGGCGAGGCCCCGTTCATGCCGCGCGGGCCGGTGCTGATGCTCGACACGATGTGGGCCGGCGCAGGCGGCCCGCCCAACCCGAACCTGCTCGCCCAGAACGCCTACATCCAGATGATCGAGACCGCGCAGAACGTCGCCGACGATTACGAGTTGACGCGCGAGGAGATCGACGCGTTCGCGCTTCGCTCCCACCAGCACGCCACCGCGGCCCGCGACTCCGGCCGCCTCGCCAAGGAGATCCACGCGGTCGAGATCCCGGCGACCCGCAAGGAGCCGGCGCGGACGTTCGAGCACGACGAGAGCATCCGCGACGACACCACCGCGGAGAAGCTCGCCGCGCTCCCGGCTCAACCGAACACCACCCAGATGACGGCGGGGAACTCCTCGCCGCTGAACGACGGCGCGAGCGCCGTGGTGATGGCCGGCGCCGCGGCAGCCGAGGAGCTCGGCGCCGAGCCGCTCGCGCGCGTGGTGGCCTCTGCGACCCATGCGCTCGACCCGAAGATCATGGGGATCGCTCCCGCCTTCGCGATCCCGAAGGCGCTCGAGCGGGCAGGCCTGGCGCCCACCGACATCGACGTGTGGGAGGTCCACGAGGCGTACGCGTCGGTCGCCGTCGCGATCCTGCGCGAGCTCCCGAAGCAGCTCGACGGCTTCCAGGTCCCCGACGAGCGCCTCAACCCGAACGGCGGCGCGGTCGCCCTCGGCCACCCGTTCGGATCGTCCGGCACCCGCTACGTGCTCACGCTCGGGACCGAGCTTCGCCTGCGCGAAGCCCGCTACGGCGTGTTGGGCGTGTGCGTCGGCTCGGGGCAGGGGGTCGCGCTGGTGCTCGAGAACCCGAGGGTCGCGTAAGGCCCGATGGCCGGCAGCGGGGACCTCGTCGGGACGGCCGACTGGTGAGCGCTGCGGGCGAGCCGGGCGGGACCACGGCCGAGGGGCTCCTCCGCGAGGCTCGCAGCGCCCTCCGCCGCCTCTCGCCGGCCGACGCACGCGCCGCGATGGGCGAGGGAGCGCTCTTGATCGACGTCCGCTCCGACTCCCAGCGGGCCGCGACGGGTGCGTACCGGGCGCGAGGTTCGTCCCGCGCAACG
>JBKPFS010000173.1:0-5732 GCA_046728935.1 Actinomycetota bacterium
GGAAGTTCTCGTTGCTCGACTGGACCACCCGGAGGCGATCGACGACCGGGTTGAAGTCCAGACCGGTCGGGTAGTCCCCTGCGCCCGGGACCGTGTTCTCGATCGACGCGAGGAACGTCGCAGTCGCCGTGACCGGATCGACCTTGTAGATCCGGATCAGCGCCGAGGCGGCGACACCGTCCGGAACGGTGACGAGAAATAGCTCGCCGGTCGCGGGCCGCTTGTCGAGACCGATCGCGACCTCGCTCGGACTCTGGAGCCCGGCAATCGGCCGCAGGTGCACGTCCATCGGCACGAGCGTGTCGAAGGTGACGAGCGTCGTCAGCGCGGTGATGCCCGCGGCCGGCACCGCGCTCGCCACTGGCGGGCAGGAGGCCCCGATCCCCGCAATCACGAGGACCGCCGAGGCTAGCCGGGGGAGTATTCGGACAGCGGTCGACTTCGGCACGCGCCTCACGTTCTTTTTTGTCGGCATCGCGTAAGAAAACCTGGAGAGCTGTCTCTTTCGGGGTGAAGGACAGGTCCCGGTTGCCCTCCCGACCGCGCCCCGATTGAAAGGACTCGCGTGATCCCAAACACCTCCCGCCGCCGCCGCGTCGAGGTCCCGTCCTGGCCACCCGAAGCTGAGGATGCCGCCGTCTCCCGCCTACTCGATGTTGCCGCCGACGGTGCACCCGACGTCGCCGCCCACATGGAGCGCACCGCGCGGCTCGCCAAGGCGCTCGTCCAGGATCTGGACCTCGGCGAGCCACTGGCCCGCGTGATCGTGCTCACCGCCCGGCTCCACGACATCGGGAAGCTCGGCATCCCGCCGTGGATCCTCGAGAAGCCCGACCCGCTGACGGACTACCAGCTGGGCGTGATGCGCGAGCACTCGGTGATCGGCCAGCAGATGCTCAAGCGAAGACCCGAGCTCCTGCCCCTGGCGCCACTCGTTCGTGCGACACACGAACGCTGGGACGGCACCGGCTACCCGGACGGCCTGAGCGGCGGGGCGATCCCCCTGCCGTCGCGGATCGTGGCCGTCTGCGACGCGTTCGACGCGATGACGAGGCCGCGTGTGTACAGCTGTTCGATGTCGATCGACTCGGCGCTTCACGAGCTCGAGCGCTGCTCCGGGACGCAATTCGATCCCGGCGTCGTGTCCGCCTTCAGCAGCCTCTTCAAATCTCGATTTGACCGATGGGCGAAGGGGGCCTAGCTTGGACATGACGGCTCGTGAAACTCCTCGCGGTAGCCCACCGCCCGACCGCCGCCCCAGACGGTGTGCTGGTCCAAGAAGCCGCAGCCGGCGGCGGGGAATCGTACGCCGCCCTCTACGACCGGTACTCGGAGCAGGTCTACAACTATTGCCTGCGGCTGACGGGCTCGCCGGACGACGCGGCGGATGCAACCCAGGACGCATTCGTCAACGTGCTGGGCCGCCTCCAGGAAGACGACCGTCCGGTTCTCAACTTCGCTTCATATCTCTTCGCGGCGGCACGAAATGAGAGCTATGCGCTGATGCGCCGCCGCAGCCGCACCCACCCGTCTGAGCAGCCGCCCGAGCTCGCGCTCGTCGAGCCCGACGTGGAGACGGATCCGGAGCGCGCCGCCCTGCTGCGGGACTCGCAGGAAGCCGTCCGGCAGGCGAACGCGCGGCTGGCGCCGCGCCACCGCGAGGTGCTGGCCCTGCGCGAGGTCGCGGGACGCTCGTATGAAGAGATCGGGCAGATCATGGGGATCTCTGAGAACGCCGCGGCCCAGCTCATCTGGCGAGCGCGCTCGAAGCTGAAGGTGGCGCTCACGGCGGGGGCGGTGGCGTCGGTGGTCGCGACCTCGGACGATTGCGAGGAGGCGCAGATCCTCATCAACCGGCTCCACGACGGTGAGCAGATCACCGACGCGGAGCACATGTGGCTCGAGGAGCATCTCGACGAATGCGGCTCCTGCCGGGCGGCGCGGGGGATGATCTTCGAGGTCGCCGCGTCGTACCGCGCGTGGGCCCCGGTGGCCGTCATCGCCGCCCTGCGGCCGGAGGTGCTCACGAGCGCCGGCCACGTCGTGGGCGCCGACTGGAGCGGCGTGGCGGGAAAGGCCGGGGTGAGCCACGGGGCGGTGATAGGCACCGCCTCGGTCGCGGTCGTCGCGGCGACGGGCCTCGCGATCGCGGGGCTGCTCAATGACGACGCGACCGTCACGCGCGACGCTGCGCCGGTGCCGCAGACTCCTACCGTGAGCGAGCCCGAGTCGCCGCCTGCGGCGCCCAAGGCGAAGCGGGCCAAGGTGCCCGAGGCGAAGGCCGCCGCGGTTCACGCGCTGAAGAAGATCGCGGCGAAACCGCCGCCCGCGCAGCACCCGGCTCCGGCGCCTCCCAAACAGTCGCCCCAGCCGCATAAGGCTCCAGCGCCGAAGCCAAATCCGCCCAAGCAGCCGGCCCCGAAGGTCGAGCAGCCGGCGCCTCCGAACCCCCCGGTCCAGCCGCCGGCAAAACCCCAGCCCCCGCCGGTCAATCCGACACCCGGGCCGACGGCGCCCGGACCGCCGCCGCGTCCCGGCGAGTGCACCTTCCCGGGCAACCACGGCCCTAGCGGCTGTCCGCCAGGCCACGGCGGAATCCCGCCAGGCCACGGCGGAACGCCGCCCGGCCAGGTCGGCAAGAGCCACTAGCCGCCCGCGCGGCTAGCGAATTCGCGAATTTCTCGTCGTCCGCGTAAGAAACGGGCCCCGAGTTCCTCTTTCGGGGTGTTCACATAACGATCCCGGCCGCTGCCCCGGCCGGCCGCCTCGATCGAAAGGACTCGCATGCTTCACAAGGCCCCGCGTTGGAACGCCATGGACGGCACCCGGTGGAGACCGGACGGGGTCGAGGTCTCCATTGCGGCTCTCCTCGAACTGGTTGAGGAAGCCGCGCCGGGTGTCGCCGCTCACATGGAGAGGACTGGGCGCCTCGCGCGCCTGTTGGCGCTCGAGCTCGGACTGTCCTCCCAGCTGGTCGACCTGGTGGTGCGCACGGGTCGCGTTCACGATGTCGGAAGGCTCGCCATCCCACCGTGGGTGTTCGAGAAGCCGGATCCGCTGAGCGAGTCAGAGCGTGCGCTGAAGGAAGCCCACTCCGTCGCCGGCCAGAAGATCCTGGAGCGCAAGCCGGCACTGATCGGCCTCGGAACGCTCGTGCGGGCGGTGCACGAGCGCTGGGACGGCAGCGGCTATCCGGACGGCCTGAAGGGCTCCGCGATCCCCCTGCCCGCCCGGATCGTGGCGGTCTGCGACACGTTCGACGCGATGACCGACCCGCGCGAGGTTCCGAACGCAACGACGATCACGACAGCAGTCGACGAGCTGCGCCGCGGCTCCGGCACGCAGTTCGACCCATGCGTCGTCGAACCGTTCTGCGACCTGCTGGAGATCCGCGTCGACCCGTTGGCGACGCGGGCCTAACGGGATCGCTCCGACATGGTGCGGCCGGACGTCAGTACAGGGCCACGCCCTGCTCCTTTGACCACTGCCAGAGGCCTTGGTCAAAGGTGCGTCCGTCCACGCCGGCCTCCTTCGCTAGACGTGCCGACGCCTGTCTGTACGCATCCCAGAATCGGAAGCTGTACGCGGCGGGCGGCCGCGCTCCGAGCGCTTGGAGCGCCCGCTTGTCGAGGATGGGATAGCGCTCGGGGTAGGCGAGGTGCAAGAACACTGAGGCGGTCGCCCAGTCCACGCCCTGCAACGACCGTAGTGCGTCCATCCGCTCGTGCTCGGTGCTGGTCTCGCTCAGCGCTACGCGTGTCGCCGGCTCTATCGACTCGGCGGTGTTCAGTGCGACAAGCGGCGCGCTCCTCGGCGTCTTCCATCGGCACACCGCGAGGAACTCGTCGCGCGCGTAGTAACCGCGTTCGCGAGCGGCTTGGCCGATGGCCATGACCTCGGCGTCGTCCTCGTAGGCGTAGCGGGCGGCGTACTCCCGTACCTGCTCGATGGGGAACTGCAGCTCGAACTCCGGCATCGCCGCGCACCGTATCGGCGGTCCGCCACAACCGGGGCGAGCTCAGAGAACCGGAGCGCCCTTAGATGTCCGGGGTGCATGAGTCGAACCCAGCCCGAAAGCAGGGCCTATCGGCCTTGGCGTCGTTGACGCCCGCGTCGGGTCGCGGCGCGCTTGTAGGCGGCCAGGTCGTCGCGTGGCCCGATGGAGAGCACCGTGGTGCGGGCGACGGCACCCTCGTCGGGTTCGTTGCGGAAGACGAAGCGGTAGCGGGGCTTCTCGGACCAGTCGGGCTCGTCGAACGCGACCTTGCGGCAGTCGCGGAGGATGGCGAGGTTGAACCGTTCGCGCATGGGTTCGCCGATGCGCGGGTCGAAGTAGAGCTGGCGCAGGAGCTCCGCGGCAGCGCGCTTCAGCGCCTGGCTTGGAAGCGCGGGGATGTCCTCGTTCTTGACCTCGTCGAGGACATCAACTTCGTAGCTCATCGGCACCGGGCAGTCCTTCGAGGAGGTCGGCGAAGCCGAGCTCGCGGATGACGTCGCGGGCCGGCGTTGTCCCTCCCGATGAACTGTCAAGGCGTTCCTGGAGAGCGAAGCCGATGGCGATGTTCTCCAGCTCCTGCTCCAACTCTGTGATGCGCTCTACCGCAGCGTGTGCGTCCACCTCAGGGACGAGCCAGGCCCCACCCTTGCGATGCGGCCCAATCTCAATGGCGTTGTCCGCCAGCGAGGCGCCAGGCTGTTTATGCCCGGCAAGCTCATTCACCAGCTTCGAGAAATCGGCGCGCGCTTCGCTCGTCGCCATCCGCCTAGCCGGAGCCGCGGACGCCTTCCTACGACGCCGCTCCGCCACCCCGACCCCCTTTGACTTCCCTTGTGCTCGCGCCATGGTGATCCTCAAAGTTGTACAACTTGTCGTACAGAACTATAGCTTCAGTATCGGACTTGGACCCCAGCTTCGCACGTGCGGGTTCATGTGGCTGGACGGTGGGCGGTTGGAAGACGCCCGACCACCAGCGCTTCCGACGCGCTCCAACTCGACCCCGGCGAGTTAGAGCTGTGGCGCTCCCCAGGGCGAGTAGCACCGGCGCCCCCGCGCGGGCGCACCCGCGGTCTCAATGACAACGGGATGTCCCAACACGACCTCAGCCGCAGCCGGTGTTGTTGCCGCAGCTCGAACACGTGTAGCACGAGCCCGTTCGCTGCATCATGCCGCCGCACATCGCGCAGGCCGGGCCTAGCTCCAGGCCCTGCAGCTTCGCCGGCACGGCCGGGGGCTCGTCGGTCAGCGCTGCTGTCGGGGGCTGCGGTGTCGAGGCTTCGGCGCTCGGGGCACGGTTGGCCCGGCTGTCGCGGTTTCCGCCGTTGTCTCCGTTCCCGCCGTTGCCTCCGTTCGCCGGCTCGGCAGCCACCGGCTCTGCCGGTCCGGTCGTGTCGCCTCGCATCGCGGCCGCCTCTGCTGCCTTCCGTGCGCGCACCTCGGGGGTCAGGATGCCCAGCTCCTCTTGGAGCTCGGCGTCGCCGTAGCGGGACGCCACCCAGCGCATGATGTAGTCGGGCATCGACTTCGCGAACGGGATCTCCGGGTTGCCGGTGTATCCCTCCGGCTCGAAGCGCATGTAGGCGAACTTGCGCACGAACGTCTCGAGCGGCACGCCGTACTGGAGCCCGATCGAGATCGCCGTGGCGAACGCGTTCATCAGGCCCTTGATCGTCGAGCCCTCCTTGCCGACGTCGGTCAGGAAGACCTCGCCGACCGTGCCGTCCTCGTACTCGCC
>JBKPFS010000174.1:0-17963 GCA_046728935.1 Actinomycetota bacterium
GCCCGTTGACCGCGTCACGAGCGCCATGGACGAGGTTGCACACGCCCGCCGGGATCTCCTCGATGCCGTCGATGAGCTCGAAGATCAGCTCCGAGGGGCGGGGGTCGCGCTCGGAGGGCTTCAGCACCACCGCGTTCCCGCAGGCGATCGCGAAGGGCAGGAACCAGAGCGGGATCATGACCGGGAAGTTGAACGGCGTGATCGCGGCGACGACGCCGACCGGCTGGCGTACGAGCTCGACGTCGACCCCCGCGGCGACGCCCTCGAGGTTCTCGCCCTTCAGCAGGTGCGGGATCGCCGTCGCCGCCTCGGTCGACTCGATCCCGCGCAGGACCTCGCCCCGGGCATCGTCCAGCGTCTTGCCCATGTCGGCCGTGACCCTGCGGGCGAGCTCCTCCCGACGCGCCCAGAGCGCCTCGCGCAGCGCCATGATCGCGCGGGCGCGCTTTTGGGGAGCGACCGCGCGCCAGCCCGGCTGCGCCTCCCGCGCGGCGCGTACCGCGGCGTCGACGTCGGCGGCGCCCGATAGCGGCACCAGCGCGGCGAGCTCACCGCTCGCCGGGTCCCGGTTCTCGAGCGTCCCGGCCGGCGCCTCGGCGCCAACCCACCCACCCGCGACGTAATTGCGCAGCGTTCGCGCCCTGGGCCGGGCCTTCGGTGTCTCGGTTTCGACCGTGCTCATTCGTGCCTCCTTGCGCTCAGGCACCTGCTCCGTCGTGCGGTGTCTCCCCTCCACCGTAGGGATACCACCACTCCTTGGGGGCGATCTCGGTCTCGACGTGGACGTGCTTGGTCTCCTGGAACGCTTCCAGGCCCTCGCGGCCCAGCTCTCGGCCGAGGCCCGACTGCTTGAAGCCGCCGAACGGCCCGGCGTCGTTGTCAGTCAGCGGGTCGTTGAACCACACGGTGCCGGACTTGACCTCCCGCATGCAGCGGACCATCGTCTTGAGGTCGCCGGTGTAGATGTTCGCGCCGAGGCCGAAGCGAGTCGAGTTCGCGAGCTCGATCGCCTCGTCGAGTGAACGCACCCGGACGAGCGGGGCCACCGGCCCGAACGTCTCCTCGCGCAACAAGTCGGTCTCCGCCGGGACCCCGGTGACCACGGCCGGCGAGAAGAAGTGGCCACGATCGTGGCCCGCCGTGTCCGCCCCGACCACGACCTCGGCACCTGCGGCCACCGCGGCCTCGACTTGGTCGCTCACCTTCTTGCGCTGGACCGCGGAGACCATCGGGCCGACGTCGGTCTCCCGGTCGAGTGGATCGCCGACACGAAGTCCGCCGGTGTATTCAACGAAGGCCGAGAGGTAGTCGTCGTAGACGTCGTCCATGACGTAGAACCGCTCCGCCGACGTGCAGACCTGCCCTGCGTTCAGGAACGCGGCCCATGCCCCTCCCTTGGCGGCGACGTCGACGCGATCGGCGACGTCGGAGCAGACGATGAACGGGTCCTTCCCGCCCATCTCGAGGTTGACGCGGGCGACGCGCTCGGCGCACGCGCCGGCGATCTTCTTTCCGGTCTCGACCGAGCCGGTGAACGCCACGCAGTCGACGCGCTCGTCGGCGACGATCGCGGCGCCGACGTCGGCCGCGCCACAGACCAGGTTGACGACGCCCGGGGGGAGGTGCTCGAAGCAGGGCGCGAGCGCGAGGGTGGAGAGCGGCGTCAGCTCCGAGGGCTTTGCGACCGTGACGTTGCCCGCAGCGAGCGCTGGCGCGAGCTTCCAGGCCAGCAGCAGGAGCGGGTAGTTCCAGGGCACGATGCACCCGACGACGCCGACCGGGTCCTTGACGACGAGCGAGAGCTGCGTCGCCTCGATCGAGGGGATGACGCGGCCGGCCGAGTCACGACCGATCTCCGCGTAGTAGTCGAATGCCGCGGCGGTCCAACCGACCTCGTCCGAGTTCTCGATCAGCGGCTTGCCGCCCTCCATCGTCATGAGCTCCGCAAGCTCGTCCGTGCGCTCGCGCAGGCGGCGGGAGACCTCGTGCAGGAGCTCGCCGCGCTCCACCGCGGGCGTTCGCTCCCAGCCACGCTGCGCCGCGCGCGCGGCGGAGATCGCGGCGTCGACCTGCCCGTCCGAGGGTGTGCCGACGGTGGCGATCGTCTCCTCCGTGTACGGGTTCTCGACCTCGAGCTTCGCGCCCTCGCCGCGCACGAGCTCGCCGCCGATCAGCAACGCGTTGTCGGCGGGCGCGCTCATCGCGCCTTCACCGTCGTCGCCCCCACCTCAGCCTCTCCTGGTTGGCAGACTGGGCGCATGGAAGTTCGAGCCCCGAGGGGAGTCGATCCCCGGCGCCCGGACGAGACCCCCGAGGAGCGGCTCGACCGCAACCTCGAGGAGCTCCTCGCCGGCCTCCGCGTGGCGCTGCCGGGCGTGCAGGTGCTGTTCGCGTTCCTCCTCGTGCTGCCGTTCCAGCAGCGATTCGAGCTCGTGACCGGATTCCAGGAGAAGATCTACTTCGCGACCCTGCTGGCGACCGCGACGGCGACGGCGCTCCTGATCGCTCCCTCGGCTCGCCACCGGATCCAGTTCCGGCGCGGCGACAAGGAGTGGATCGTGTTCACCGCCAACAGGCTCGCCATCGCCGGCCTCGCGACGCTCGGGATCGCGATGCTTGGGGCGGTGCTCCTGATCAGCGACTTCCTGTTCTCGAGCGCGGCTGCCGTGATCGCGACCGCGCTCGGGGGGACGATCATCGGCTGGCTTTGGTTCGGCGCCCCGCTCGTGCGGCGCCTCCAGGGTCGCTGAGCGCGACATCAGCCGCCCGCCGCGCCCGGGGCGGGCGGGAACGCCGGCGTGCCCACGAAGGGCTCGCCCTCTTGCTCGGGCCGGACCGCCGCCAGCCGTTCGGCGCGGCGCTGCTGCCAGACCGTGAACAGCATCGCGAGCACGGTGACCGCGAACAGGATTGTCGCGATCGAGTACACCTCCACGGGGATCCCCCGCTGGGAGGCGCCGAAGATGAACAGCGGGAAGGTCACGGTCCCGCCGGAGTTGAAGTACGAGATCACGAAGTCGTCGATCGAGAGCGCGAAGGCAAGCAGCGCCGCGCCGAGGACCCCCGGCATCAGCAGCGGCAGCGTTATGAGCCGGAAGGTGTCGAAAGCGTTCGCCCCGAGATCGCGCGCCGCCTCCTCGAGGCTGCGGTCGAAGCCGATCAGCCGCGAGCGCACGACGACGACGACGAAACTGATGCAGAACATCACGTGGGCTATCAGCAGCGTCGTGAACCCCAGCGGGATCCCGTAGATCAGGAACATCGACAGCAGCGCGGCGCCGATCACGATCTCCGGAGTGGCCATCGGGATCACGATCAGGAAGTTCGCCGGCCTGCGGCCGAAGAACTCGTAACGGACCAGCGCGATTGCGATCAGCGTTCCGAGGATCGTGGAGATACCCGTCGCCAGCGCAGCCAGCTCGAGGCTGGTCCGGAGCGCGTCATTGAGATCGGGAATGCTGAACACGTTCTGCCAGTGCTCGAGCGTGAATCCCTCCCAGGTGAAGTTGAACTTGCCGGTTGGGTCGTTGAAGGAGAAGACGCCGATCACGAACAGTGGAAGCAGCATGTAGCTGATCGCGACGACCGCGTAGATCACGATCGCGTGCTCCCGGACCCACTTCCAGCCTCGGCTCATGCGGGCTCCGCCTCCTCCCCCATCAGCGATTCCGAGCCCGCGAACCGGATGTAGATGAAGACGATCGCGAGGATCGCCGCCATCAGCACGAAGGAGAGCGCCGCCGCGGTCGGGTAGTCGCGCTCGGCCAGGTACAGCGACTGGATCCGGTTGCCGATCATGTTCTGGTTGATCGAGCCGAGGTAGAAGGCGTTCACGAAGTCGCCGGCCGCGGGGATGAAGGTGAGCAGTGTCCCGGCCACGATGCCCGGCGCCGAGAGCGGCAGCGTCACCCGCACGAACGCCTGCCGCGCCGAAGCGTAGAGGTCCTTCGCCGCCTCGATCAGGCTTTGGTCGATCCGCTCGAGGCTGGCGTAGATCGGCAGCACCATGAAGGGCAGGAAGTTGTAGGTGAGTCCAGCGATCACCGCCCCTCCGGTTGCGAGCACGCGGCCATCGTCGCCGATCAGGCCCAGCGTCTTCAGCGCGTCCACGACGACGCTCGTATCGCCCAGGATCGTCTCCCAGGCGATCGTGCGGATCAGGTACGTGGTGAAGAACGGCGCCACGACCGCGAACAGCAGCGCCGTCTTCCACTTGCCGCCGCGGAAGGCGATCGCATAGGCGAGGGGGTACGCGATCAAGAGCGCCAGCACCGTCGCGGCGCCGGCGTACTCGAACGAGCGCAGGAACTGGTTGTCGAACCGCTCAAGACCGTCGGTGAAATTCGACCACTCCCACGTGAACTGGAAGCCGGTTTCGAGCGTGCCCGACTCGAGCGAGAGCCGCCCCATGAAGTAGAGCGGCACTACGAAGAACAGGATCAGCCAGATGAGCCCAGGGCCCATCAGGAAGTACGGGATCAGACGGCGGCGGCCGGCGACGCTCATCGTTCAGAGCTCGTGCGGTCCGCCACCGTCGCTTCCTCCCGTGGCGTCCCTATGCGCCGGTGATGACGTCCTGGAACGCCGACTCGACCTCCTTGACGTCCTCGGGGTTGCCCGGGGGCTCGGGCTGCGACGAGCAGTCGGCCGTGAACTCCTCGCTCGGGAACACGAGGTCGCTCTTGGCTGCAGCGGAGCCTCGTTCCTCGAGGATCGGCTTCACGCCTACGACCGGCGTCACGTAGTAGTTGTAGTTCGCGATGTGAGCCTGCTTCTCGGGCTGGTAGACGTAGTTCATCCACTCGTAGGCGGCGGCCGGATTCGGCGCGCCGACCGGGATCACCATGTTGTCCGCCCACGTGACGCAGCCTTGATCCGGCATCACGAACTGGATGTCCGGGTTGTCGGCCTGTAGCTGCACCGCGTCTCCGGACCACCCGATCACGGCCGCCGCGTCGCCGTTGGCGAGGTCGCGCGTGTAGTCGTTGCCGGTGAAGCGCCGGATCTGGCCGGAGTCCGCGGCCTCGTCGATCTTGTCGATCGCGTCCAGCCAATCCTGCGTGGTGGCGTCCGCCGGATCGATGCCGTCCGCCTTCATCACAAGCGGCACGGTGTCGCGCATCTCGGTCAGCATCTCGACCTTGCCCTTGTACTTGGGGTCGAAGAGGTCGTTGATCGAGGTTACGTCCGGAGCGAGCTCCTTGTTCACGACCAATCCCGTCATCCCTCCCTGCCAGGGGAGCGAGTAGTCGCGCTCCGGGTCGAAGGCGACGTGCTGGTACACCGGGATCAGGTTGTCGAGCGCCGGCTGAACGGCGTCCTTGTCGAACTCCTGCAGGTATCCGAGGTCGTGCATCTTCTTCGCCATCCAGTCGGTGACGACGAAGATGTCGCGGCCGCCCGACTCACCTTGGTCGAGCTGCTGCTGCACCTTGCCGAAGAACTCGGCGTTGTCGTTGACCTCCTCGCGGTAGGTCACGTTGATTCCCGTCTCGTCCTCGAATGCAGGCACGGTCTTCTTGTCGATGTAGAAGGGCCAGTTCGCGACGTAGAGGTCGCCCGAGGCCTCGCCCTGCGCCTCGGCGACCGTGGTCCCTCCGCCTCCTCCGCCGTTCTCGATGCCCTCGTCGTCCCCGCACGCTGCGATGCCGAGCGCAAAGGCCAAAATCGCAATCGCGATCCAAATCCGCTTGATCATTCCGTGTCGCCTCCTTGGCTCGGCGCTGTGGCCGACTCTTTGACGATGTGCATGTGCTCGGGCGCCCAGCTGAGGCGCACCCGTGCGCCACCGCCGGGCAGCCGTGCCCTCTCCGCCTCGTCCGCGTTCGGGACGAGCACGGTCATCCGCACGTCCTCGGCCAAGCCGACGACGATCTGGGTCGAGGTGCCGAGGTAGACCGACGCCTCGACCATTCCCTCCACGCTCGGGTGTCCGTTGGACCGAGCCCCGTCCGCGGGCTCGATTCGAAGCTTCTCCGGCCGGACAACCGCGTAGCAGCGCTCTCCCGTGGTCACGCCGTCGGCGGGGGCGTCGAGCTCCACGCCCGTCTCGAGCCGCATCCGGACCCGGTCACCGTTCACCGACGCCACCGTTCCGGGCATCAGGTTGGAGACGCCGATGAACCCGGCAACGAAGCTGGTTCGTGGACGCTCGTAGACCTCCTCGGGCGAGTCGATCTGCTCGATCCGGCCGGCGTTCATGACGGCGATCCGGTCGGACATCGTCAACGCCTCCTCCTGGTCGTGGGTGACGTAGACGAACGTGATCCCGACGTCGCGCTGGATGCGCTTCAGCTCGATCTGAAGGCCCTTGCGGAGTTTCAGGTCGAGGGCGCCGA
This sequence comes from Actinomycetota bacterium, assembly GCA_046728935.1. Taxonomy (GTDB): domain Bacteria; phylum Actinomycetota; class Thermoleophilia; order Solirubrobacterales; family 70-9; genus DATAFO01. The sequence continues at coordinate 6,339 of JBKPFS010000174.1, forward strand.
GCGGCTCGTCGAGGAGCAGCACCTTGGGCAGGTTGACGAGCGCGCGCGCGAGAGCCACCCGCTGCTGCATCCCTCCGGACAGCTGGTTCGGGCGCCGGTTGATCTCCGACGCCAGCCCGACCCGCTCCAGCTCGGCCCTGACCTTTCGCTCGATCTCATCCTTCTCCACCTTTTTGCGCTTGAGCCCGAAGGCGACGTTCTCGCGCACGCTCAGATGGGGGAACAGGGCGTAGCTCTGAAAGACGGTGTTCGTCGGTCGCTTGTAGGGGGGCAGACCGGCGACGTCCTGACCCTCGATCAGCACCCGGCCCTCGGTCGGCTCCTCGAAGCCCGCGACCATGCGCAGGGTGGTCGTCTTGCCGCAGCCGCTGGGACCGAGCAGCGTGAAGAAGCGGCCCTGCGGGATGTCGAGATCCATCTCGCGGACGGCAGGGAAGTCGCCGAAGCGCTTGGTGACCCGCTCGAGGTGAACCGACGGCCGGGGCGCGCCCGTCGCGGTCGCGCCGCTCAGCTCGGCCTCGCGCTCGCCAATCTCCGCGTCCAACGCTCTCTCGCTCTCCTCCGTTTGCCTACCCGGCGCTTCCAGGGCGCACTGAACCGCCGTTCAGGCTAAGTCTCTCACGCTGCGTGCGCAAGGGGCGAAACCCCCAAAACGTCCAATTTGCCTTGTACGAAACGGACAACACCTTCGCGCCGAGTTGAACCGAAAAATGGTTGTGCCGGGAGCGCCAGGGAGTTACCGTTGTACGGAAAGTCGATACCGGATGGCCCACTAGTCGCAACGGCGACGCCGAGGGAAGGAGAGGAGATGGCGACCACATCCGCGACCGCGCCGGCGAGCACGCGGGCGAGCCTCCAGGAGCTCGCGAAGCGACACCTTTGGATGCACTTCACGCGGATGGGGGCGTTCGCCGACCACGACGTCCCGATCATCGTGCGCGGCGAGGGGCCCTACGTCTACGACGAGCACGGCAACCGCTACCTCGATGGCCTCTCGGCGCTGTTCTGCGTCAACGCGGGTCACGGGCGCACGGAGCTCGGCGAAGCGGCGGCGCGCCAGGTGGAGGAGCTCGACTTCTACATCATCTGGAGCTACGCCCACCCCCGCGCGATCGAGCTCGCGGAGCGGATCGCGTCGCTGACCCCGGGCGATCTCAACCGGGTCTTCTTCACCTCCGGCGGCTCGGAGGCCGTGGAGTCGGCGATCAAGCTCGCCCGCGCGTATCACCAGCGGACCGGGAACCCGCGCAAGATCAAGTTCCTCACCCGCGAGATCGCCTACCACGGGACCACCCTCGGAGCGCTCCAGGCGACCGGGATCCCGGAGCTGCGGACCGATTTTGAGCCCCTGGTCCCCGGCGGGATCAAGGCCCCGAACACGAACAGCTATCACTGGCCGGAGGGCCGGGACCCGCTCTGGGCCGCCGACCAGATCGAGGAGAAGATCCTCTTCGAGGGCCCGGAGACGGTCGCCGCGGTGATCCTCGAACCGCTTCAGAACGCGGGCGGCTGCATCCCTCCCCAGGAGGGCTACTTCCAGCGCGTGCGCGAGATCTGTGACCGCCACGACGTGCTGCTCATCTCCGACGAGGTGATCTGCGCCTGGGGCCGGCTCGGGCACTGGTTCGGCTGCCAGCGCTACGGGTTCCAGCCGGACATCATCACCGTCGCCAAGGCGCTCACCTCCGCGTACGCGCCGATGGGGGCGATGATCGCCTCCGATCACGTCTACGAGCCATTCGCCACGGGCAAGCAGTCGTTCACCCACGGCTTCACCTTCGCCGGCCATCCCGTCGCGGCCGCGATCGCGATGGCCAACCTCGACGTGTTCGAGCGCGAGGACCTGAACGGCCACGTGTTGCGCAAGGAGGGTGAGTTCCGCGCCATGCTCGACGGCCTGCGCGACATCCCGATCGTCGGCGACGTGCGCGGCGACGGCTTCTTCCACGCGATCGAGCTGGTCAAGGACCAGGAGACGAAGGAGGGCTTCTCGGATGAGGAATCCGAGTGGCTCCTGCGCGGGTTCCTCTCCGGCGAGCTCTACCGCCGCGGCCTCATCTGCCGCGCCGACGATCGCGGCGATCCGGTGATCCAGCTTGCGCCGACCCTGGTGTGCGACAGCGAGCAATTCGAGGAGATCGAGGCGGTCCTGCGCCCGGTGTTGAGCGAGGCATGGGATCAGGTGAGCAAGCGGCAGTAGGAGTTCCATGGTCACGGTAGGCAGCCTGGTAGCCGACTGCGGGCGCGAGCTGGTCGCCGGCGAGGCTGCGGCCGATCGTGAGCTGCGCTGGGTGCACATCTCCGAGCTCGAGGATCCGACCCCCTGGCTGTCCGGAGGCGAGCTTCTGCTGACCACCGGGATCCCCTTGCGGACGCCGGCAAGACAGCGCCGCTTCGTCGCCCTGCTCGCCGACCGGGGGGTGGCCGCGCTCGGCTTCGGGACCGGCTTCGACCACAAGCGGCTGCCAAAGGCCGTCGTCGATGAGGCGCGCGAGCGGGAGCTGCCCCTGTTCGAGGTCCCGTACGAGATGCCCTTCATCGCGATCACCGAGCGCGCCGCCGCGGCCCTGGTGAACGAGCAGTACGACGTGCTCGAGCGTGGCACTCGGGTCCACGAGCAGCTGGAACGGCTCGTGATCGAGGGCCGCGGGCTGGAGGAGATCACCGACTCGATCGCCGGCGCGATCGGCGGGGCCGCCCTGGTGCAGGATCGCTCGGGCGTCGAGCTCGCCCGCCACCCCGCGCGCGGCGGTCCCGACGAGGGCGCGACCCGGGCGCTTGCCGAGGAGCTGGCCGACCGCCAGGCGGCGGGCACGATGACGCCGGCCACGCCCTCTCACCCGTCGCTCGGCGACCGCGCGCTCTCGGTCCCGGTCCCCGGGCGCCGTGGCGGCGCGCCCGTGGCCTGGCTCACGGTGGTCTCGGACCATGCTCAGCTGGGGGCGTTCGAGCGGCTCTGCGCGCGGCAGGCGGCGATCGTCGTGGGCCTCGAGCTGATGCGCGAGCGCGTCGTCCGCGAGACGGAGCGCCGGCTCGCCGGCGACCTGCTCGCGGATGCCCTCGGCGAGCGCCTCGACTCGGACGAGCTCCGGGGACGGCTGCGGCCGTTCGGGATCGGCGCCGAGGCCGCCGTGCTCGTGTTCGAGCTCGACGACCCCGCGGCTGCCGAGACCACGCTGGAGGTCGCGCTCTCCGAGGCCGGCGCCCCGGCGCTGGTCGCCACCAGCGCCGTCGCGGGGAGGCCGCTGCTGTGCGCCGTGGTCGACGCGGGGTCGGCCGACCCGGTGGAGATCGCGCGCCAGGGCCGCGAGGCGCTCGCGTCCTCCCACGGCCGCGTGCGCGCCGCCGCCAGCCGGGCCGTGGGCGTCGGCTCACTGCGACGCGCGTTTCACGAGGCGCGGTGCGCGCTCGAGGCGACCTCGCTCGCGGATGGCAAGGCGCCCGAGGTCGCGTCGCACCGCGATCTCGGTGCGTTCACGCTCCTGCTCGCGCTCCAGGACGACGACGCCCTGCGCCTCTACAGCGACGGCCTCCTCGACCCGATCGAGCGCACCGAGGGCGAGTACGGCGGCGAGCTCCTGCGCTCGCTGGAGGCGTTCATCGCGAACAACGGCAACTGGGAGCGCGCCGCGCGCCAGCTCTACTGCCACCGCCACACGCTGCGCTACCGGATCCGCAAGATCGAGGAGCTCACCGGCCGCGACCTCGGCCGTGCGACCGACCGGATCGAGTTCTGGCTCGCGCTGCGGGCGAGGGAGCTGGTCCGATGAACGACGGTGTGCGCGTCGCCGTGCTCGGCGCCGGAGGGACGATCGCGCCGGCGATCGTCCGCGACCTCGGCGAGTCCGACGAGGTTCGCGAGCTCGTCCTCCTGGACATCGATCGCGACCGCGCCGGACGGGTCGCGGCGGCGCACGGCTGCGGCAAGGCGCGCGCCGCGCGGGCCGATGCGACCGACGGCTCGCTCGCCTCAATGCTCGACGGCTGCCGGGCGCTGGTCAACGCGGCCAGCTACCGCGTCAACCTCGCGGCGATGGACGCCTGTCTCGCGGCGGGCGTCCACTATCTCGACCTCGGCGGGCTCTACTGGATGACCGAGCGCCAGCTCGCGCGCTCGGAGGAGTTCGAGCGCGCCGGGCTCCTGGCCCTGCTCGGCATCGGCTCGGCGCCGGGGAAGACGAACCTGATGGCCGCCTGGGCGGTGGACGAGCTGAACACGAGGGCCCCGGGCAGTGGCGGCGCGGACGGCGACCTGGCAATCACGGTCTCGGCCGCCGGGCGCGACCTGGCGCCGCCGCGGCGCTTCAGCGTTCCCTACTCGCTCCGGACGCTCCTCGACGAGCTGACAATGAGCCCGGTCGTGCTGCGCGACGGCCGGGCTGTCGAGCTCGAGCCGCTCTCCGAGGGCGGCGCGGTCGACTTCGGCGAGCCGATCGGCGAGGCGGACACGATCTACACCCTCCACTCGGAGCTCCGCACGTTCGGCGACAGCTTCGGCTGCCGGGAGGCGAGCTTCCGGCTCTCCCTCGCCCCCGCGGTGCTCGAGCGGGTGCGGGCGCTCACAGGCGCGCCCGAGGAGGAGGTGGCGCACATCGCCAAGGAGGCTCTGCCCCCGTCACAGAAGACCGTCGCGGTGCACCTGATCGAGGCCGAGGCGGCCGGACGCCGGGCGCGCGTGCGCTCCTTCACGCGGCCGGCCGAGGACTGGGGGATCGGCGGCGGCGTCGTCTCCACCGCAGCGCCGGCGGCCGCGGCCGCGCGTCTTCTGGCGCGAGGGCGGATCGAGGCCCGCGGGGCGCTTCCGCCCGAGCGCTGTCTCGACCGCGGCGAGCTGTTCGCGGAGCTCGAGCGGCGGGGAACCGAATTCGAGGTCAAGGTCGAGGAGGTGGCTGCGGCATGAAGGTCGGCATCCCGAGCGAGATCAAGCCCGACGAGTACCGCGTCGCGATCACGCCGATCGGCGTTCGCGAGCTGGCCGAGCACGGGCACGACGTTCTGATCCAGTCCGGCGCGGGCGAGGGCAGCGCGATCTCCAACGCCGATTTCGAGGCGCAGGGCGCGCGCATCGTGGAATCCGCGGAGGGCGTCTGGGGGGAGGCCGAGCTGATCCTGGGCGTCAAGGAGCCACAGCCCGAGGAGGTCGCGATGCTGCGTCCTGAGGCGACGCTGTTCACCTATCTCCACCTGGCGCCGGCCCCGGAGCTGACCAAGGCGCTGTGCGACTCCGGCGCCACCTGCGTCGCCTACGAGACGGTCGAGGATCGTCAGGGGCGGCTGCCGCTGCTTGCGCCGATGTCCGAGATCGCGGGCAAGATCGCCACACAGGCGGGGGCGTTCATGCTCGAGAAGCCGCTCGGGGGCCGCGGGGTCCTGCTCGGCGGGGTGCCGGGGGTCGGCCCGGCGAACGTGATGATCATCGGCGGCGGCGCGGTGGGGATGAACGCCGCCTTCATCGCCATCGGGATGGAGGCGGACGTGTTCGTGTACGACGTCTCGATCGACAAACTCCGCGAGCTGGACATCGCCTTCGGCGGTCGAGCCTCGACCGTGTTCAGCTCCACGCTATCGATCGAGGAGCGCCTGCCGCAGATGGACCTCGTGATCGGCGGCGTCCTCGTGCACGGCGCCCGCGCCCCGCACGTGATCAAGCGCGACCAGCTTGGACTGATGAAGGATCACGCGGTGCTGGTCGACGTGGCGATCGACCAGGGTGGCTGCTTCGAGACCTCGCACCCCACGACCCATGGCGATCCCACGTTCGAGGTCGACGGGATCATCCACTACTGCGTCACCAACATGCCGGGCGCGGTGCCGATCACGTCGACCTACGCGCTCACCAACGCGACGCTACCGTACGTGCTCGCGTTGGCCGACCACGGCGTCGCCGAGGCCGCCCGGCGAGACCCCGGCCTGAAGCTGGGGATCAACGTGGCCGGCGGCAAGGTGACCCATGCGGCGGTCGCGGACGGGGTCGGGATGGAATACACGCCACCGGAGGACGTGCTCGGGATCAGGCCGCCGGAGGCTGGCGCAGCCTCGGATGGGGCGGGCGCGACCGCCAGCAAGGCCGTGCCGGGGGCCCACTGAGAGTAGAACTAAAACCAGAGAACGAATCAGAGACGATCAGGAGGAGAGATGGCAACCGCCACGGCAAGCAAGCTGCAGAACTTCATCAACGGCGAGTCGGTCGACCCCGTCGAGGGACAGACCGAGGACGTGATCAACCCCGCGACCGGTGAGACGATCGCCGAGGCGCCGCTGTCCACCGCGGAGGACGTCGACAGGGCCGTGGCGGCCGCGCGCAAGGCGTTCGAGACCTGGTCGCGGGCGACTCCGGCCGACCGCGCCACCGCGCTGATCAAGCTCGCCGATGCGATCGACGAGCACGCTGACGAGCTCGCCGATCTCGAGTCGGCGGACGCCGGCAAGCCGCGGAAGGCCTTCCTCGAGGACGAAATCCCCGCGTGCTCGGACCAGCTGCGCTTCTTCGCCGGCGCGGGGCGGCTTCTCGAGGGCAAGTCGGCGGGTGAGTACGTCTCCAACCGCACCTCGTTCGTCCGCCGCGAGCCGACCGGCGTCGCAGGTCAGATCACTCCGTGGAACTACCCGCTGATGATGGCGATCTGGAAGCTCGGCCCGGCCCTTGCGGCCGGCTGCACCAGCGTGCTGAAGCCGGCAGAGAACACGCCGATCTCGACGTTCAAGCTGGCCGAGCTCGCCGCGGACAGCGTGCCCGCGGGCGTGCTGAACGTGATCGGGGGCCACGGCGATCCCGCCGGCGCGGCGCTGGTCACGCACCCCGACGTGGACATGGTCTCGCTCACGGGGTCGCCTGAGACCGGCAAGTGGATCGCGAAGGCGGCGGCGGACACGCTCAAGCGGGTCCATCTCGAGCTCGGCGGAAAGGCGCCCGTGATCGTCTTCGACGACGTCGAGATGGAGACCGCCCTGGAGACGATCGCCGGCACGGCGCTCTACAACGCGGGCCAGGACTGCACCGCGGCCACGCGCATTCTGGCGTCCGCGGCCGTCTACGACGACGTGGTCTCCGGCCTGGCCGAGGAGGCGAAGGGCTACAGGATGGGCGACCTCAACGACCCGGACACCACGCTCGGCCCGGTCATCTCCCAGCGCCAGCGCGAGCGCGTCGAGGGCTTCATCGAGCGCAAGCCCGGCCGCGCGGAGGTCGTGACCGGCGGCAGGGAGCCGGACCTGCCTGGGTTCTTCTACGAGCCCACGGTCGTCGCCAATCTCGAACAGGACGACGAGATGACCCAGGACGAGATTTTCGGGCCGGTGATGACCGTGCAGCGGTTCGAGGACGAGCAGAAGGCGATCGAGTGGGCCAATGGCACCCGCTACGGGCTCGCCTCGTCGGTCTGGACCCGCGACATCGGCCGGGCCATGCGCGTCGCCAACGCGTTGCGCTTCGGCGCCGTGTGGATCAACGACCACATCACGCTCGCCAGCGAGATGCCCCATGGCGGGTACAAGCAGTCCGGCTACGGCAAGGATCTGTCCATGTACTCGATCGAGGATTACACCGAGATCAAGCACGTCATGGTGAATCTGGAATAGCGGCGCCTGCAAACCGTCGCCTCGCTGTGTCCTCGGTCGGGCGTCTCGCTCACGCACGCTTCCAGTGCGCTCGCTTCGCCGCCCTCCCTGCGTCCTTGCGAGGCTCGGTTTTCGGCGCCGTTGGGGCCGCTATGGCTTCAGGCGGTGGCCGGTCGCGAACAGGTACTGCGACCAGCCGATCAGCCCAGCCGCGATCAGAGTGATGACGCCGAAGGCGATCCAGGGGCTGACGTCCGCGGCTCCCAGGAAGCCGTAGCGGATAGACTCGACGACGTAGAAGAGCGGGTTCGCGTGGGAGATCTGCTCCCACGGGCTGCCGAGGCGGTCGACCGAGTAGAAGACGCCGCCCAGGAACGTCAACGGCAGGATCACGATGTTGTTGACGAACGAGATGTGGTCGAACATCTGGGCGTAGATGCCGACGACGATCCCGAGCGCCCCGAAGCCGGCCATAAGCAGGGCGACCGCGACCAACAGGATCAGCGGGTGCTCGACCGGGGCTCCGGTGAGGGGCCCCGCGAGGGCGGTCAGTGCGACGCCGATGACCAATGCCCTGAAGACGCCTCCGATCCCGAAGCCGAGGTTCATCTGCCAGCTGTGCATGGGGGCGGCGAGGACGTCGTCGATGTAGCGGTCGTTGCGCGCCTGGAAGATCGTGCTCGAGTTGTTGGAGTAGACCGCCTGCGCCATCGCCATCGCGATCAGCCCGGGGACGATGAACACCTCGTACTCGAACCCGTCGATCGTGCTGATCCGACCGCCGAGCGAGAGCCCGAACACGATGATGAACAGCAGCGAGGAGATCACGGGCGCGAGCGTGGTCTGTGTCCACAGCCGCAGCACGCGATGGCATTCGCGCAGCGCCAGCCAAGCGAGCCCGCGCCAGGGCTGCGGCCGGTCCACCGCTGCCGCGGTGCCGTTGCTCATACCGCCGCCTCCTCCGCCTCCGCGGGCTCAGCGGCCAGCCTTCCGGTCGCGACGCTCTTCAGGTAGACCTGCTCGAGCGTCTCGGCACCGTAGTGGCGCTTCAGCCCGTCGGCCGTGTCGCGGGCGACGATCCGGCCGGCGCTGATCAACGCGATCTCCTCACACAGAGCCTCTGCCTCCTCGAGGTAGTGCGTGGTCAGCAGGATGGTGGTCCCCCGCTCATGCAGGCGGCGGATGTAGCGCCAGAGCTCGTGGCGAAGCTCGATGTCGACACCGGCTGTCGGCTCGTCGAGGATCACCAGGCGGGGCTCGTGCAGGAGGGCCCGCGCGAGCAGCAGCCGGCGCCGCTGCCCTCCCGAGAGCTTGGGGGCGCGCACGTCGCGCTTGGCGCGGAGGTCGAAGATGTCGATCATGCGCTCCGCGCGTTCGGTCGCCGTCTCCCGCGTCATCCCGTAGTAGCCGCCGTGGTAGATCAGCGTCTCGCGCACGGTCAGGAACCGGTCGAGGTTGGGCTCCTGCTCAGAGATTCCGATCAATTGGCGGGCCTCGAGGCTCGCGCCCTCAAGCCCGAAGACGCGGATCTCTCCGCCCGTCGCGCGGATCAGGTTGCAGACGGCGCTGATCAGCGTCGTCTTCCCGGCTCCGTTCGGCCCGAGGAGCCCGAAGAAGCTGCCTGCGGGGACCTCGAGGTCGAGCGCGTCGAGCGCGAGGGTCCCGTCGTCGTACCGCTTGCTCAGTCCGCGCAGCTCAAGGGCGAGGTCCATCGCATCATGATGGCGATCCGACTCCGCCCGGCGCCCCCGCCTACCCGATCGTCCAGGCGTCGATCTCGTCGCGGCGGAAGCGGAGGTGGCTGGGCTGGGCGGGGTTACCTCCCGAGATCACGAAGTAGGGGATCGCGTCTCGCTCGACGAGCTCGACGACCTCGGTCCGGCGGACCTCCAGCAGCTCCGCCACCTGATCGACCGTCAGCCACTCGTCGTCACCGACCGGATCGTCGCCGACCGGCTCGGGGGCGATTCGCGCTGGCGCGCGCTGGAGGCGGCGTCCGACTCCGGTGAGCACGAACACGACCGCGGCGAAGGCTGCGACGGCGATCCCGGCGGCGAGAATGTCCATCGACGCCAGCGTAGCCGGGCCCGCCAGGACCAGGCTGCGTAGGGTTCGGGACGTGGCGGGCGAGTCAGGAATCGAGGGGTTCGAGTACACGAGGCTCCCGGTTGGGCCCACCTCCTACCGGCCGGGAATCGCCGGCGACGGGCCGCCGGTGCTGCTCCTCCACGGTTTCCCCCAGACCCACTACTGCTGGCACCGCGTGGCTCCGGGGCTCATCGGGCGGTCCACCGTCGTGGTGTGCGATCTCAAGGGCTACGGTGAGAGTCGCTCGGCTCCGGGGGGATTGCGGGGCGAGGGCTACAGCAACCGGGAGCGAGCCGCCGAGCTCGTCGAGCTGATGGCGAAGCTGGGCTTCCCGCGCTTCTCAGTCGTCGGCCACGACCGAGGTGGTCGCGTCGCCTACCGCATGGCACTCGACCATCCCGACGTCGTGAAACGGCTCGGCGTCCTCAACATCGTCCCCACCATCGATCAGTTCGAGCGGATGGCCGCCGAAGCCTCGCTCGCCTACTACCCGTGGTTTCTCCTGGCCCAGCCTCCACCTTTCGCCGAGCGTCTGCTGGAGGGAAGCGCCGAGTACTTCCTTCGCCACACGCTCGCCACCTGGGCTGCGGCGCCCGACGCCATCTCGCCACAGGCCACGGAGCGCTACCTCCGTGCCTTTTCCCCGGAGGTCATCTCGGCTATGTGCGCGGACTATCGAGCCTCCTTTCACATCGACCGGCTCATGGACGCCGAGGATCGCGAGCGCGGCCGCAAGATCCCGTGTCCGGTCCTCGTGCACTGGGGAGCGCAGGAGGGCTGGGAGCCCGACGGCCCGAAGGTCGTCTGGCGACGCTGGGCCGATTCCGTCGACGGAAGCGCATTGCCGTCCGGCCACTTCATCCCCGAGGAAGCGCCCGAGGAGCTCGCCGCCTCGCTCGAGGGCTTCCTGGGCGACGACGTCTGAGCGTCGGCGCGCGGGTCGGGCGAGATCGCCGCCATCCTCGGAGCGGAACCCGGGGTGGAAGCGCGTGAGCTCGAGTGGTAGGTTGAACCGCCGTTCAGGTTTACGCCCGCGTTCAGGTTCAGGGCCCCGGGAGAGACAGGACAGGCTTGAGCCCGCGTCCGCAGATCGAACACATCCGCAAGCCGCAGATCCTCGCTGCCGCGGCCGAGGTGATCAGCGAGCGCGGCATCTCCGGAACGCGGATCGCCGACGTCGCCGAACGCGCCGGCACCAGCGCCGCGGCGGTCCTCTACTGGTTTCGCTCCAAGGACGAGCTTCTGGCCGAGGCGCTGATCGTCGACGAGCATCGCTTCGACGAGGAGCTCGCCGTTCGGCTCGCTCGCCTCGGCAGCCCGTCGGCGAAGCTCCTCGAGCTGCTCGAGGCGTGCGCGAACGAGTACGACTGGACGCTGTGGCTGGAGCTCTGGACCCGCGCGCTCCGTGACCCCGAGGTCCGTGAGGCGCGCGAGCGCCTGGACGAGCACTGGCGCGCGACGCTGTCGCGCATCATCCGCACGGGCGTCGAGCGGGCAGAGTTCGCGCCCGACAACGTCGATCAGGCGGCGCATACCCTCGCGTCGCTGATCGACGGCCTCGCGGTGCAGGTGACCCTGGGGGATGGAACGATCCCCCAGAATCGAGCGCTGGAGCTCTCGATCGCCGCCGCGAACCGCCTGCTCGATGTGGACCTGAGGGCGGTGGCGAGGGAGGCCAGGGTGCAGCAGGCGCAGGCTGCGGAGGCTGTCCGGTGAACCAGGCCGCTCGGCGGGGCCTGCCGAAGATCGGCGCCGCGGAATCGGCCTCGAGGCCGGCGGCGCGCAGCGCCTCCTGACCTCCGTGCGCGACTGCAGCTTTGTCTGACCCATAGGTCCGAAAAAGCTGCACTCGGCTACGGGATCGCTCGCGCCTCGGCCTCGGTGGGCGCCGGGCCGCCGCCGCGGGCGGCCGTCGTGCCCTCCTCCTCGCGCGTGAGCCTGTGGGCGAGGTAGACGGGGATGATCGAGATCAGGATCACC
>JBKPFS010000175.1:0-11468 GCA_046728935.1 Actinomycetota bacterium
GCGTAATGGTCCTCGATGAGCGGGACCTCCGAACGCCAGGCGTCTTCGTCGACCGACAGCATCTCGGCCAGCGCGGCGTCGGAGACGTCGAGCCCCTCGGTGGGCAGCGATCCCGGAGCCGGCAGACGGCCGATCGCGCTGTCGACGGCGTCGGCACGCCCCGCGCAGCGTTCGAACACCCACGCGAGCACGCGGCTGTTCTCGCCGAAGCCGGGCCAGACGAACTTGCCGTCGGCGTCCTTGCGGAACCAGTTGACGACGAAGATGCGCGGCATCTTGTTCGGGTGCTCGCGCGCCATCGCCAGCCAATGGCCGAAGTAGTCGGCCATGTTGTAGCCGCAGAACGGCAGCATCGCCATCGGGTCGAAGCGGAGCTGCCCGACCGCTCCGGCCGCCGCGGCGGTCGTCTCGGACGACATCGTGGCCCCGAGGAACACGCCGTGCTCCCAGTCGAACGACTCGGTGACCAGCGGCTGCACCGTGGCGCGGCGGCCGCCGAACAGGAACGCCGAGATCGGCACGCCGTTCGGGTCCTCCCACTCGGGAGCGATCGACGGGCACTGCGCCGCCGGGGTCGTGAAGCGGGCGTTCGGGTGGGCGGCGGGCTCATCCGAATCGGGCGTCCAGTCGCGCCCCTTCCAGTCGATGGCGTGCGCCGGAGGCTCGCCGGTCATTCCCTCCCACCAGATGTCGCCGTCGTCGGTGAGCGCGCAGTTGGTGAAGATCGAGTTGCGCTCGATCGTCCCCATCGCGTTGGGGTTGGTCTTGTGGCTGGTGTTTGGGGCGACGCCGAAGAAGCCCGCCTCGGGGTTGACGGCGTAGAGGCGGCCGTCGCCGCCGAACTTCATCCAGGCGATGTCGTCGCCGACGGTCTCGACGGTCCACCCCTCGAGCGTGGGGATCAGCATCGCGAGGTTGGTCTTGCCGCAGGCCGAAGGGAAGGCGCCGGTGACGTACTTGACGTCGCCGCTGGGCGAGGTGAGCTTCAGGATCAGCATGTGCTCGGCCATCCAGCCCTCGTCGCGGGCCATCACCGAGGCGATGCGCAGCGCGAAGCACTTCTTCCCGAGCAGGGCGTTGCCGCCGTACCCGGAGCCGTAGGACCAGATCTCCCGGTGCTCGGGGAAGTGGACGATGTACTTGTTGTCCGGGTTGCAGGGCCACGGAACGTCCTGCTCGCCCTCGGCCAGGGGCGCCCCCAGCGAGTGCAGGCAGGGGACGAGCTCCCCGTCATCGCCAAGCGCGTCGAGCGCCGCCTCCCCCATGCGGGTCATGATGCGCATCGAGACGGCAACGTAGGCGGAGTCGGTCAGCTGGACGCCGATGTGCGCGATGTGGGAGCCGAGCGGCCCCATCGAGAAGGGCACCACGTACATCGTCCGCCCGCGCATCGAGCCCCGGAAGAGGCCGGTAAGCGTCTCGCGCATCTCCCCGGGGTCGCGCCAGTTGTTCGTCGGCCCCGCGTCCTCCTCGCGCTCCGAGCAGATAAACGTCCGGTCCTCGACCCTGGCCACGTCACCGGGGTCGGAGCGGGCGAGATAGGAATTCGGCCGCTTGGCCTCGGACAGCCGCTCGAAGGTCCCCGCGTCGACCAGCGCCTGGCAGAGGCGGTCGTACTCCTCCGCCGAGCCGTCGCACCAGTGAATCGCGTCCGGCTGCGTCAGCTCCGCGACCTCCTCGACCCAGGAGACCAGCTTCGCGTTCTTCGTCGGCGCCTCGGTGGCGGCCGTTGACTCGCTCAAGTTGTGGCTCAACTCCTCTCTAAAGACGGACGGACCGGGTCCATACCCGGTCGACGCTTCCCCCAATACAGCCCAGCCATTCTGCCGCACCGGGGGGCGCCAGCGCGCAGCGACCCACCCACCCCGTTTGCGACCGCGCGTAGGGGGAATCAAGAGCGCACCATGCTCGGACTCATCATCTATCTACTGATCGTGGGCGTGATCGCCGGTTACCTTGCTCGGCTGCTGGTCCCGGGACCTGATCCGATGGGCTTCGGCGCCACCCTGCTGCTGGGCATCGTGGGGAGCTTCGTGGGCGGCTTTCTGGGCTACGTGATCTTCAACGAGGACCTCGACCAGGGGGCGCTTCAGCCGTCGGGGATCATTGGGTCGCTGATCGGGGCGATCCTCGCCCTGCTGGTGTGGCGCAGCACGTGGGGACGCCACGCGCGCGCATCCCTGCGCTGAGCACCCCTCGTTCCACCGATTGCAGCTGACCTATAGGTCCGAGAAGGCTGCAACTACTGGATCTCCTCGTCCTTGCCGGGGCCGCCGTCGAGCTGGTCGCGCCCAGGCCAGCTTGAGCTTGTTTGTGGTTGCCCGACCGCCGAGCTGCCCCTTCTTCGCCTCTTCTTATGTGGCCCTTCGCCGGCGCTTAAGCGGGTCGGGTTTGATCGCGGCTGCCCGGCGGCCAGGACCGCCGGGCGCCACTTCAAGACACGCGAGCGATCCGAAGCGATGTTCTACCTCCGCTATCTCGCCGCCGAGCTTCGCCGCCGCAAGGGCCGGACGATCCTCACCGCCCTCGGCCTCGGGATCGGCGTCGGGCTGGTCGTCACCGTCACGGCGCTCTCCCACGGGCTCGACGACGCGCAGGGCGAGGTGCTGGCGCCGCTCACCGGCGTCGGCACCGACATGTCGGTGAGCCGCCCCGTCACCGTCGAGGAACCGGGGGAGGGGGAGCAGCCGGAGTTCGGGGTCGGTCCCGGTGCCGGGCTCTCCGAGAAGGAGCAGCGCCAGCTGGAGAAGGAGAACGGCGGTGCTCGGATCGGCCTCGAAAACCTGGGCGAGCCCGGGGAGCACTTCCACAACCAGAGCTTCCTCAGCCAGGACCTCTCCCTCCCGGAGCGGGAGACGACGAGGATCGCCGATCTCGACGGCGTCGAGGGCGTTGCGGGCGCGCTGACCCTGAACTCGCTGGAGGTCTCCGGCAAGGTGCCCGAGGAGGTGCCGGAGGGCCCCACCCTCGCACCTGACTCGGGCACAGGCGCGCCCGAGAACATCAACGTCGACCAGTCGACGGTCTCCGGGATCGACGCGTCTGAGCCCGATCTCGGCCTGATCACTCCCGACCAGATCACGAAGGGCCGCTATCTGCGCGCGTCCGACACCCGCAAGGCCGTGGTCTCGGTCGCTCACGCGGAGGAGGAGGGGATCGCCGTGGGGGACGAGGTCGAGGTCGGGCGCAAGAAGTTCGAAGTCGTGGGAATCGCAGACCTTCCGCTCGGCGGTGAGGCGTCGGACGTCTACGTGCCGCTGGAGCAGCTGCAGAAACTCTCCGATCGCGAAGGGCGCATCAACGTCCTGCGCGTTCGCGCCGACAGCTCGGACCAGGTGGCGACCGTGGCGAGCGAGATCGAGTCCACGTTCAAGGGCTCAGAAGTGACCACCGCTCAGGACCTCGCAGACCAAGTCTCGGGCTCGCTGGTGGATGCCCAGAACCTCTCCGACAAGCTCGGCGTGGCGCTCGGCGTTGTCGCGTTGGGGGCGGCCTTCCTGATCGCCAGCCTGCTGACGCTCTCGTCCGTCAACAAGCGCACGCGCGAGCTGGGGACGCTGAAGGCGCTCGGCTGGCGTCAGCGGCTGGTCGTGCGCCAGGTCACCGGCGAATCCGTCGTCCAGGGACTGCTAGGCGGGCTCGCGGGGGCGGTGATCGGGGTCGGCGGAGCGGCCCTGATCGGCGCGCTCGGAATCAGCCTCGACGCCTCCGTCGCCACCGAGCAGGCGGGATTGATCGGCGGGCCGTTCGGCCAGGGATCGGTCGAGGGCGGTTCGAGCACCGTGGCGCTCGACGCCCCGGTCGACCTCGGGCTCCTGCTGCTGGCTGTCGCGCTCGCCGTGCTCGGGGGGTTGATCGCCGGCGCCGTCGGTGCCGGCCGCGCCGCTCGCCTGCGACCCGCGGAGGCCCTGAGGAGCGTGGAGTGATGACGCCGCTCTACCGGCTCGACGACCTGGTTCGCAGCTACCGCAGCGGCGACGGCGAGGTTCGTGCCCTCGACGGCATCGGGCTCGAGATCGGCCAGGCAGAGTTCCTGGTGGTCGCGGGACCCTCGGGCTCCGGGAAGTCGACGCTGCTTCAGATGCTGGGTGCCCTCGACCGGCCGACCGGCGGCGCGATCGAGTTCGAGGGGCGCGACCTGTCCGCGCGAAGCGACGGCGAGCTCGCCGACCTGCGCCGGGACCGGATCGGCTTCGTGTTCCAGCAGTTCAACCTGATTCCGACCCTGACGGCGTGGGAGAACGTCGAGCTCGCGATGGCGCCCACCGACGGCGGGGGCCCCGACCGCGAGCGCGGCGCCCTCCAGCAGCTCGAGCGGGTGGGCCTGGCGGCGAGAGCCGACCACCTCCCCTCGCAGCTCTCGGGCGGCGAGCAGCAGCGGGTGGCAATCGCCCGCGCGCTGGCCAACGGACCGGACGTGCTGCTCGCCGACGAGCCCACGGGCAACCTGGATACGGCCACCGGCGACTCGATCCTCGCGCTCCTTTACCGGCTCTGGGAGGAGACGAGCGTGACCGTGGTCCTCGTGACGCACGATCCGGCGATCGCAGGGACGGCACCACGGGTGATCCGCCTCGCGGACGGACGCGTGGTCGACGAGGAGGTGGGGCGCACTCCGCCACGCGCGGAAGCAATCGAAAGGACCATCCGATGACGAAGAAGGCCTGGGCGCTGGTGGGAGGCGCGATCGGGCTCGCTGTGGTCCTTGCCGTGGCCCTGGTCGTCGTGATCGCGACCGACGACGACGACGACAGCGATGCGCTCGCGAGGCCGGTGCCGTTCGCCGCCGGCGGCCTCGATACCGACGCATTCCAGGAGTTCCGCGAGTGTCTGTCCGAGCACGGCGTGGAGCCGCCGGACCCGAACGAGGGACCGCGGCGCAATAGGGTCCCGAAGCGGCTGCGGCGAGGGTTCGCGGAATGCCGCGACCTGCTGCCCGCGCCGCCGTCGGGCGCCCGGCGACCGCCCGGCGTGCCGTTCCCAGTACCCGTGCCGCAGAATTGAGGCGGTGGCCCATTAATGCCGAACGTCCTGGTCGTCGACGACGAGCCCGCGGTTCGGGCGTCGTTGCGTCGCGCCCTCGGCCTCGAGGGCTTTGAGATCTCGACCGCGGAGGACGGCGAGAACGCCCTCGACGCCCTGGCGGAGCACGACTTCGAAGCCGTCGTGCTCGACATCGCGATGCCGGGGAT
This sequence comes from Actinomycetota bacterium, assembly GCA_046728935.1. Classification (GTDB taxonomy): domain Bacteria; phylum Actinomycetota; class Thermoleophilia; order Solirubrobacterales; family 70-9; genus DATAFO01. Next base: position 5,193 of record JBKPFS010000175.1, read on the forward strand.
CGACGGGATCGAGGTCTGCCGGCGAGTTCGGACGGCCGGTGACAGAACCCCGATCCTGATGCTCACGGCCCGCGACGCGGTCGACGACCGCGTCGCCGGCCTCGATGCCGGCGCCGACGACTACCTGGTTAAGCCCTTCGCCCTCAAGGAGCTGGTCGCCCGCCTGCGGGCGCTGCTCCGCCGCTCCGACCCGGGCGCGGAGAGGGTGCTCAGATTCGGTGACCTGGGCCTCGATCGCGGCACCCGGGAGGTTCGGCGCGGCGAGCGCGCGATCGACCTGTCGCGGACGGAGTTCTCGCTGCTCGAGCTGTTGATGGAGAACCCGCGGCTGGTGCTCACCCGCTCGCAGATCTTCGAGCGCGTGTGGGGATACGACTTCGGCCCCACGTCGAACTCGCTAGGCGTCTACGTCGGCTACCTGCGACGCAAGCTCGAGGCCGGCGGCGAGCCGAGGCTGATCCACACCGTGCGAGGCGTCGGCTACAGCCTCCGCCAGGAGTAGGGCGGGGCTGCGTTGACGCTGCGGCGACGCCTCATGCTGCTCTCCGCGTCGGCCGTGGCGATCGCCGTCTGCGCGGCCGCGGCCGGGAGCTACGTGGCGGTGCGGAACGAGCTGCGCGGCCAGGTCGACGACAGGCTCGAGGCGCTGGCGAATGGGATCGGGCACCTGCCGCCCGTTGCCGGCGTGGCGACGGGAGAGGTGATCCGAAGCCGGCTTCGCGAGCTTCCGGCCGACGTCGCCCCGGCCCCGCTTGGCGGTGACGGCGCGACCTTCGTCCAGCGGATCAGCCCGAGCGGCGCACCAAGCGAGCTGCTGCGCGCCGAGTCCCCCCTCCCGGTCACGCCGGCGGACCGCGAGATCGCCATCTCGGGCGAGGGCCGCGAGCTCGTCGACCGAGAGGTGGGCGGCGACCAGGTGCGCGTCATCACCGCCCCGCTCGAGGGCGGGGGAGCAATTCAGTTCGCGACTTCGCTGGAGGGGGTCGACGACGTCCTGCACAGGCTCCGCCTCGTCCTGATCCTGGTGATCGCGAGCGGGATCGCGCTGGCCGCGTTCCTGGCGTGGGTCCTCTCGCGAACCGTGATCGCGCCGATCACGCAGCTCACCCAGGCCGCCGAGCACATCAGCCAGACGCAAGACCTCTCGCGCCGGATCGATGCTCCCGGCGAGGACGAGGTGGGCCGCCTCGCCCGCCGCTTCAACGCGATGCTGGAGACGATCGCGAGCTCCCAGGCCGCCCTCGCGCGCTCCGTCAGCGCCCAGCGCCAGCTCGTCGCCGATGCCTCCCACGAGCTTCGGACCCCAGTCGCGAGTCTGCGAACCGACATCGAGTCCCTGCTCGAGCATCCCGAGCTCGCCCCGGACGAGCGGCAGCGGACCCTGGCCGAGACCGAGGCGCGAATCGAGGAGCTCACCAGCCTGATCAACGACGTGATTGAGCTCGGGCGCGGCGACGAGCCCGACGGTCGCGTGGAGGACGTGCGCCTGGATGAGATCGTCGCCGGGTGCGTCGCGCGGATGCGCCGCCTGGCGCCGGAGCGGATGATCGAGCTCCGCACCGAGCCGACCCTCGTCGAGGGACGCCCCGATCGCCTCGGGCGGGCGATCAACAACCTGCTCGACAACGCCGACAAGTACAGCCCGCCGAGCGAGCCGATCGAGGTAACCGTCGACAACGGCGAGGTGCGCGTGCGCGATCGCGGCCCCGGGATCCCGCCCGCCGAGCGCGAGCACGTCTTCGACCGCTTCTACCGTGGGGCTGGGTCGCGCCGCGAGCCGGGGTCGGGGCTTGGCCTCGCGATCGTTCGCCAGGTCGCCGAGTCGCACGGCGGCGAGGTCAGCGTCGCGGCCCCGGCGGGAGGGGGCGCCGAGTTTCGCCTGCGCCTGCCGACGGGTGCCGGCCCGGGAGGTGATCTAGATTCCGTGGCGCGTGACGGCGCCTGACCCAGCCGGAGACGGGAACCCGCCGGGATACGGGGCGGACGTCGTCAGATCCCGGCCTGCCGGGATATTGCGCCCCGAGCCGATGTCCGCGAACCCGGTCCGGCGAGTCGTCGACGATGTCGTCACCGAGCGGCGGGCGACGGGGGCCTTCCCGCCTGGGCCCTCGGACTTCGACTTCAAGCGCACCCGGCAGATGGCGCACGATCCGCTGCCGATCCTGCTCTCCCTCTACGAGCGCTACGGGCCGATCTTCAGCGTCCGCATCCTCCACAACCGGACCGTCTGGATGCTCGGCCCGGCGGCGAACCACTACGTCACGGTCTCGCACCCGGAGAACTTCCACTGGCGCGAGGGCAGCTTCGGCGACCTGATCCCTCTGCTCGGCGACGGCCTGCTGACGATCGACGGCGCCTATCACGACCGCGCTCGCCGGATCATGATGCCGGCCTTCCATCGCGAGCGGATCGAGGCGGCGGTCGAGACCATGACCTCCGAGGCTCAGAGCGTCATCGACTCGCTTCGGGTCGGCGAGGTCGTCGATATCTACGAGTGGATGCGAGGCCTCGCGATGCGCATCGCGATGCGGGCCCTGCTCGGCCTCGACCCGGACGACGAGGGGCACGGCGCGCGGGCCGCCGAGCACTTCGAGCGGGCGCTCGGCTTCTACGGGATCGACTTCCACCTCCGGCTCCTCCGCGGTCCGCGTTCGCCGTGGCGGCGGCTGAACGCCTCCCGCAGGGTGCTCGACGAGATCGTCTTCGGGGAGATCGCACATCGCCGAGCGGCGCCCGACCCCGATCGGGGCGATGTCCTCAGCCTGCTACTCGAGGCGCGGGACGAGGACGGCTCGGGGCTCTCCGACGATGAGATCCGCGACCAGGTGATGACGCTGATGTTTGCCGGTCACGACACCTCGACCTCCACGCTCACCTTCCTCGTCTACGAGCTGGCTCGAAACCCTCACGCCCTGTCGCGGCTTCACGCCGAGCAGGACGAGGTGCTCGGCGGCAGCCCGCCGAGCCCGGCGCAGCTTCAGGGCGGGCTCCGATACCTCGACATGGTCCTCGACGAGACGCTGCGCCTCTATCCGCCCGCCTGGGTGGGGCCCCGGCGGGCGGTTCGCGAGTTCGAGTTCGGCGGCTACCACGTCCCGGCGGGCGCCTACGTCAACTACTCCTCGTGGGCGAGCCATCGGATCCCCGAGGTCTTCCCGGAGCCGGAGGCGTTCATCCCCGAGCGCTTCGAGCCCGAGCGAAAGGCGGCGCTGCCACGCGGCGCCTACGTGCCCTTCGGTGGCGGGACGCGGATCTGCATCGGCAAGCGCTTCGGCCAGACGGAGGTCAAGCTCGTGGCCAGCATGCTGCTCCAGCGCCTCCGCCTCGAGCTGCTTCCCGGCCGCACGGTGACGATCCGCCAGATGCCGACGCTGAGCCCCGACGGCGGGCTGCGGATGCGGGTGCGCGAGCGGGCCGAGGCGGTCCCACTCGCCTGAACGGCGCGAGCTTAGAGGCTGTCTTACGCGCCGCGGTCGGTCAGGTACTGATGGATCATCTGCACGGCCATCGCCCCCTCGCCGACGGCCGACGCCACCCGCTTGACCGAGCCGAGGCGAACGTCGCCGGCGACGAACACCCCCGGAGCGCTGGTCTCCAGGAGATAGGGGTCCCGCTCCAGCGGCCAGGTGCACGACCCGCCCGCCACGAGCGCGTCGCGGCCCGAGAGGACGAACCCGCGCTCGTCCCGCGCCACCGTGCCCTCGAGCCACTCGGTGTGCGGGACCGCGCCGATGAAGATGAACAGGGCGTCGGCGGGGATCTCCTCCTGCCGTAGATCGCTCGCCACCTCGAGCGCACGCAGCCGCGCCGCGCCATGCGCCGCGGCGATCCGCGTGCCCGTCCGCACCTCGATCCGCGGATCGGCCTCGATCCTGCGCACCAGGTAGTGCGACATCGCGGCGGCCAGCGAATCCGCGCGCACCAGCATCGTCACCCCCTTGGCGTGCTCGGCGAAGTGAAGCGCCGCCTGGCCAGCTGAGTTGGCACCCCCGACGACCGCGACCCGGAGCCCGCTCAGCTCCCGCGCCTCCGCGAAGCCCGCGCCGTAGTGGACGCCGCGGCCGACCAACTCGTCCACGCCGGGAGCGTCGAGGCGCCGATACGACACCCCGCAGGCGATCAGCACGGCGGCGCATCGCAGCGGGTCGCCGTCGGCTAGCGCCAGAACGCGTTCGGGACCCTGGAGCTTCAGCCCGGTGACCTCCCGCAGGCGGACGATGTCGGCGGTGAAGCGCCGGCTCTGGCGCAGCGCGCGCTGGGCGAGGTCGGAGCCGGTGATCCCGCCCGGGAAGCCGAGGTAGTTCTCGATCCGCGCGCTCTGGCCGGCCTGCCCGCCCGGCGCGTGGCGCTCGATCAGCAGGGTCTCGAGGCCCTCCGAGGAGCCGTAGACGGCGGCCGCCAGGCCGGCGGGACCGCCGCCCACGATCGCCAGGTCGTAGTAGTCCTGACGCGGACGCGTCGAGAGCCCCAGGGCCTCGGCGAGGGCGACCGGGGTCGGGCAATCCAGGCGCACGCCGTCGCCGATCAGCGCGACGGGCAGGGGACATTCCTGCGGCCGAGCGCCGAGCAACCCCGGCGCCCGGGGGTCGAGCTCCACGTCGATGAAGACGTGATGGACGTCGTTTCGCCGCAGGAACTCGCGCAACGCCTGGGACTCGGTCGCCTGCTCGTAGCCGATGATCCGTACCGCGCGTGCCTCGTCGTCGGCGCGCCGCTGCCAGTCGGAGAGCAGGTCCATCGCCACCGGCAGCAGCTGGTCCTCGGCGGGGCGCAGGGGCTTGACGAAGAAGTGGTCGAGGACGCCCGCGTTGAGCCCGTCCAGCGCGGTGCCCATCTCCGCGTGCCGGCAGAGAACGATCGTCCGCGCCCCCGGGAAGTGCTCGCGGGCGATGGCGATGAACTCGAGCCCGGTGCCGTCGATGTCCTGGTCGGCGACGATCAGCGCCAGGCGCCCACCCTGGTCGCGCAGCTCGCGGATCACCTCGAACCCCGCCGCCGCGGAGTTGACGCACAGCGCCTCGAAGCCCTGGGCGCCGAGCGCCAGCCGCAGATCCTGCTCGACGGCTCGGGCGAGCGCGGCGTCCTCGTCGACCACCAGCAGCATGGGACGCGAGCGCTGCGGGAGCTCGGAGGGCGCGTCGATCACGGGCAGCTCGGGGCCGGTCATGGGAAAAACAGTAGCCCTGTGACTGGCTCCGTCGTAACGCGCCACGCCTCACCCTGGCAGCCGCTAGGGTTCCGCGCCGCTCCGCATGCGCTTCTACGAGTACGAGTCACGCCGCATAGTCGAGCGCGCCGGGATCCCGGTGACCGAGTACGGCTTCTGCACCTCGAGCGCCGAGGCCCGCGAGGCTGCCGAGCGCATCGGCGGCCCGACGGTGGTCAAGTCGCAGGTCCTGACCGGCGGCCGGATGAAGGCCGGCGGCGTGAAGTTCGCCGACTCGCCCGAGGAGGCGGAGGCCCACGCAGCCGACATCCTCGAGCTCGAGATCGGCGGCCACATGCCGGTCGGCGTGCTCGTCGATCCCAAGGCCGAGGTGGAGCAGGAGTACTACGCGGCGGTGCTCTGGGACGGCCGCGCGAAGCGGCCGATGATGCTGTTCAGCGACATGGGCGGGATCGACATCGAGCAGGTCGCGGAGGAGCATCCGGACCACGTCGGTCGCGCGCACCTCTCGAACCTCCTCTCGATCTCCGATTTCGAGGCCAAGCAGGTGGTCTCTCGCGTCGGGATGACGGGCTCGGAGCTGAACCGCGCCACGGCGGTGCTTGCGAGCCTCGCCCGCCTCCAGCGAGAGCACGACATGACCCTGGCCGAGATCAACCCGCTCGCGCGCCTCGCCGATGGCTCCTTCGTCGCCCTCGATGCGCATATGGAGATGGAGGACGAGGCCGTTGGCCGCCAGCGGTCGATGCTGCACGAGATCGGCGTCGACCTCTCCGAGCCGCGCGAGCTGTATGAGCCGAGCGAGTTCGAGCGCAACGTCAAGGCGATCGACGCCGCCGACCACCGCGGGGTGATCCAGGGCAAGGACCACGGCTTTCACGGCAACCTGGGGCTGGTCATCGGGGCCGGCGGCGGCTCGCTCACGCTCACCGACGCCGTCCGCAGCCAGGGCGGCGATCCCGCCAACTACGCGGAGATCGGCGGCAACCCGTCGGTCGCCAAGGCGATGGGGCTGGCGACCGAGGTGCTGCGCAAGGAGGGCGTCGAGAAGATCGCGGTGATGATGTCGATCGTCTCCAACACCCGGGTCGACATCGTCGCCCGCGGGG
>JBKPFS010000176.1:0-4542 GCA_046728935.1 Actinomycetota bacterium
CTGCTCGAGACGCAGGTCGTCTGCAAGCTCAACGTCTCCTACGGCACGGTCTCGGATGCCACGAGCTACACCGCCAGCGTCACGCGCGCCGACGGCTCGGTGGTCGACTACGGCGACGTCGGAGGCGGCGGCGCGTCCCTCTGGGTCCCCTAAGTGGGCGATGGCACCTACACGGTTCAGGTCTCCGCCTACGGCGAGCCCGATGAGCCGGGCGGCCACCGCCAGCTCCTGAGCCGCGACGAGGCCACGGCCGGCGGCAAGGCCACGCGCAAGGCCGGCGTCCGCGTTCAGGCGGTCGGCCACGGCGCCCGGGCGAACGAGGAGGACGGGCGCTCGAGCGGTGAGCTCGCCGACGGCGGTCGCGAGCCCGGCTCGCCGGCGCCGAGCTGCGAGGAGACGGACGCGCCGCCGGAGCCGCCCGCCGACGAGCCCGCGGGCGATGACGGAACGACTTCCGATGCCTCAGGTGAGGGCGCCGAGGACGGGGCGGCCGGGGCCGGCGACGTAAGCGCGCGTGAGCCGGCCCCGGCCCTCGGCGAGGTCCCCGAGGCAACGGCCGCCGAGCTCGCGTCCGGGGGCGAGCTTCCGGACGCGGTCGACTGCCCGGAGGGCTAGCCGCTCAGGCGGCCACTTGGCCGGCGCCCGCACCGGTGAGTGTGGGATTTGACTGCCTACAGCCGTCAAATCCTCCACTCGAGTCCTCTGGAACGTCCTCAATCCGCCGCCCGGTGGCACACGGCCTCGATGTTGTTCCCGTCGGGGTCGAGGGCGAAGGCGCCGTAGTAGTGCTCGTGGTAGTGGGGGCGGACGCCCGGCTCGCCGTTGTCGGTCCCGCCGGCCTCGAGCGCGGCGGCGTGGAACGCGTCCACCGTTGCGCGGTCGGGCGCCCTGAAGGCGACGTGCACCGGCGCGCTCGGCTCGCCGCGCTCCCCGATCCAGAAGAACGGCCCGCGATCCTCACCCATCCCACAGAAGCCCGGGAACTCCATGATGGCTTCGATCCCGAGCGGCGCGAGCGCCTTGGTGTAGAAGGCCTTCGAGGCGTCGTGGTCGCGCACGTTCAGGATCACGTGGTCGAGCATGGTCTCCTCCTCTCGGGTCGCGTCCAGGCTACGCCACGCACTACGATCCGGCCCATGGCGACCGCCACCGCCGAGGCGCTGTCGGAGTCGGCGCGCGCGTTCATCGATCGCGCGCCGCACAGGCTGGTCATCGGCGGGGAGCTGGCCGAGGCCGCCGACGGGCGCACGTTCGACACCATCGACCCCGCGACGGGGGAGGCGATCTGCGAGGTCGCCCAAGCCGGTCCCGAGGACGTCGATCGCGCCGTCAAGGCGGCCCGCGCCGCGCTCGAGGGCCCGCTGGGCAAGATCAACCCGGCCAAGCGCTCGGGGCTGATGTACAAGCTCGCCGAGCTGATCAAGGCCAACGGCGAGGAGCTCGCCGAGCTCGAGTCGCTCGACAACGGCAAGCCCCTCGCGCACGCGAGCGGCGACATCGCCGCCTCGGTCAACCACCTGCGCTACTACGCCGGCTGGCCGACCAAGATCGAGGGCGAGACGATCCCGGTCTCGGCCCGCGACGTGCTCTGTTACACCGTCCGCGAGCCGGTCGGGGTGTGCGCCCAGATCGTGCCCTGGAACTACCCCCTGCTGATGGCGATCTGGAAGGTCTCCCCCGCCCTCGCCGCCGGCTGCCCGCTGATCCTGAAGCCGGCCGAGCAGACGCCGCTGACGGCGCTTCGCCTCGGCGAGCTGGCCCTCGAGGCCGGCTTCCCCGAGGGCGTCGTCAACATCCTCACCGGCGACGGCGAGACGGGCGCCGCGCTCGTCGACCACCCCGGCGTCGACAAGGTCGCGTTCACCGGCTCCACGGTCGTCGGGCGCGAGATCGGCGCCAAGTGCGGGCGGTCGCTGAAGCGCGTGACGCTCGAGCTGGGCGGCAAGAGCCCCAACGTCATCCTGCCCGACGCCGACCTGGAGAAGGCGGTTCCGGGCTCCTTCCAGGGGATCTACTCCAACTCCGGCCAGTCCTGCAACGCGGGCTCGCGGCTGTTCGTCCAGGCCGACCTGTTCGACGAGGTGGTCGGGCGGCTCGCCGCCTACGCCCGCGAGGCGAAGGTCGGCCCCGGCCTCGACCCCGAGACCGAGTTCGGGCCCCTCGTCTCCGAGGAGCAGTTCGAGCGCGTCGTCGGCTACATCGACTCGGGGCTGGACGAGGGGGCCGAGGCGGTGGTCGGGGGGCACCCCGACGGCGAGGGGGCGAACGGCGGCGGCTACTTCGTCAACCCCACCCTGTTCACGCGGGTCGAGGACGGGATGCGGATCGCCCGGGAGGAGATCTTCGGGCCGGTGCTGGTGGCCCAGCCGTTCGAGGATTTGGAGGAGGTCGCCCGGCGCGCCAACGACACGGAGTACGGGCTCGCCGCCGGCCTCTGGACGCGCGACATCTCGGCCGCCCATAGGCTGGCCGGCATGCTCCAGGCCGGCAACGTCTACATCAACACGTGGGGCGGCGGCGACCCGGCCGCGCCCTTCGGCGGCTACAAGGCCTCGGGCATCGGGCGCGAGAGGGGCCACGCCAACCTCGACGCCTACCTGGAGACGAAGACCGTCTGGACGCAGCTCTTATGGAGGCGGAGGGGATCCCACCGCCGCCGCTGCCGGGCGAGCCGCCGCCGCCCGAGGAGCCGCCCGCGGGCGAGCCTCCCGCTCCTGGGCAGTACCCGGTCAGCTTCTCGGTCGAGTACCCGGATCGGCAGCTCGACCGGATCTCGAGCGCCTTCCGCATCTTCACCGCGATCCCGATCGTGATCCTGCTGGGCACCGTCGTGGGGTTCTCGACGGGGTGGGACGGCGGCTATTGGGGCACGGGTGGCACGGTCGTGATCACGGGCGCCGGCATCCTCGCGATCCCCGTGGCGCTGATGATCCTCTTCCGGCGCAAGTACCCGCGCTGGTGGTACGACTGGAACCTCCAGGTGACGCGCTTCGGCAGCCGCGTCGCCACATACGTGCTGCTGATGTACGACCAGTACCCCTCGACAACGGACGAGCAGACGGTCCGGCTCGACTACCCCTACCCCGACGCCGAGCGCGACCTGAGCCAGTGGCTGCCGCTGGTCAAGTGGCTGCTCGCGATCCCGCACTACATCGTGCTCTTCTTCCTCTACATCGGCGTCTTCTTCGCCGCGATCTTCTCCTGGTTCGCGATCGTCTTCACGGGGCGCTATCCACGCGGAGCGTTCGACTACATCGAGGGCGTGCTGCGCTGGAACACACGCGTCCTCGGCTACGCCTTCATCCTCGTCACCGACGAGTACCCCCCGTTCCGCCTGCGGGCCTGAGGCGGCCGCGCGCCTCGGGCTAGGCGGCGGTGGTGGCGGCCACCGGTCGAAGCCGAGGTTGACGGTGCATATCACCGGAAACCTCGGTCTCGATCCAGGGTGTCGACATGCCCACGCGCGGGGCTACGATTGCCTGCGCCCGGGTAGGCAAATGGCAAAGCTAGCGCGCTTAAACCGCGTGGCTCGCAAGAGCGTTGCGGGTTCGAATCCCGCCCCGGGCACTGCTTTCGGGGCCGAACGGGCTTCAGCTGGGCTTAACCGGAGCCCAGTACAACCGCAACCGGGCCGCTGGTACGGTGTTCCAGGGGTACCGGACCAAGCTTGATGGAGGCCTCCGCCCTCACACACGCAAGCCGGAACGGGCTGCTAGCGCGCCGTTCGCCGTTGCTGCGCCTGCAGGGCGACGACCGGTTGGTGGCGATGATCCGCCAGGGCCACGACCGGGCGTTCGAGGTGCTGTTCGATCGCTACCACGCGCGCCTGCTCGCCTTTTGTCGCCACATGGTGGGGTGCACCGAGGACGCGGAGGACGTGCTCCAGGAAGTGTTCGCGAACGCGCATGTGGCGATGGTCGCGGACGAGCGGCCGATCAACGTCCGTCCCTGGCTCTACAGGATCGCGCGCAACCGCTGCCTCAACCACCTCCGAAAGCCCGTTCCCGAGGGCCAGGACTCGATGGACGCGCACCCGCACGAGAACGGGACCACCACCGCCGAGAAGGTGCAGAAGCGCGAGGACTTCAAGGCGCTGCTGGTCGACGTCAGGGACCTTCCGGAGACCCAGCGCACGGCGTTGCTCCTCCGGGAGATCGATGCGCTCTGCTACGAGGACATCGCGAGCGCGATGGACACCACGGTGCCGGCGGTGAAGTCGCTGCTGGTGCGGGCGCGGATGTCGCTCGCCGAGGCCACGCAGTCGCACCTCCTCACCTGCGGCGATGTCCGGCTCGAGCTGGCCGAGGCCGCGGAGGGACTTCGCAAGGCGTCGGGCCCGGTGCGACAGCACGTCCGCCGCTGCGAGCCCTGCCGCGAGTACCGCGCGCAGCTGCGTTCGAACGGGCGGGCGCTCGCTGCGCTCGCGCCCGCCGGCCTCATCGTCTGGCTTCACAAGACGCTCGGCCTCAAGCTCGGCGGCGCGAAGGTCGGCACCGGCTCGGCCGTCGGCTCGGGGGCCGGCGTCGGCGGGGGCTCCACCGC
>JBKPFS010000177.1:0-3340 GCA_046728935.1 Actinomycetota bacterium
GACCGAAGACCGCTCCGGCGACCCTCATTCCGCGGCGCTGCAGGTGCACGCCGGCGGCCAGCAGCACCGCGTCGCAGAGCGGGCTCGCGAGGCCCGGCTCGTCGCCGATCGCGAGCGCGTCCCCGCCCACGTCGACGAGCACGCAGAGATCGCAGCCCAGCTCGCGCCGGGCGTCGGCGATCGCCTCCGCCGCGCCGATCGCGCCGGCGGTTACGTCCACCAGCACCGTGTCGACGCCGACGTGACCGGCGACCCTCGCCTCCGAGAACGGGATCCCGTCGGCCGTCGCGGTCTCGGGGTCCGCGAGCACCGCCAGCTCGCCCAGCGGCCGACCCCCGGCGATCTCCGACACCGGTCGTGGCCCGGGCCGCGGATCGATCGGCATCCGCTCCCAGGCGACGCCGCCGAGGACGAACGGGGTCCCCAGCTCCTCGCACCGGCGCGCCAGCGCCAGCGACCCGACCACGTCGCCGCCGCCGCCGATCCCGAGCACGAGCGCGCGCCCGGCCTCGCGGACGGTCTCCTCGAAGGACGGCAGCGCGATGGCGCGCTTACGCGGGGACGGCCTCGGCCTCGCAGAGCTCGCGGATCGCGACGGCGGCCCGCTCGAACTCCTCGTCGGCCATCACCGGGGTGCCCTCGAAGGGGAGATCGCGGTCGATCTCCACCCACGTGCGGCAGCCGTGGTACTCGTCCTTGACGCGGACCGTCACCGGCCGCGGGATCCTGTACACCCGCAGCAGCAGCACGTGCAGCGGATGGCGGCGCTTCCAGCGCAGCCGCTTCTGCGCGTAGTCCTGCGTCCAGACGTGGAAGGGCGAGAGCGCGTCGACGATCCGCGGGTCCTCGGTCTCGTAGTGGCCCGCGACCTCGGCCCAGGCGCGGATCCGCACCCGGTCGGGCTGCGGAATGCCGCCGTCCTGGAGCAGCGCGCGCGGCGCCGGCTCCTCGTCGGGCCACACGCCCTCCTCGAGCGCACGTCGCAGCTCGGGATGGTGGGACTCGCGGACGAGGTCGTTGCGCTGGTGGTCGAAGGTGGGGTAGAGGAAGAACTGCTCGTGCTCGAGCTCGAAGTGCTTGTTCTCCTCGCGGATGCCGCCCTTGCGGAGGGTGACCAGCTGCTCACCCTCGGCCAGCGCGCGCACCGTTACGGCCCACTCTTTGAAGGCAATAGGCATTGTTCAGATCGCGTTAGTAAGCAGTTAAGAAGTGAACGTTTCCGGGACCGAATTCATGCCCCGGGGGGCGCTCAAGCCCGGCTGAGAGGCGGGATTCTAGAGAAATCGGGCGCGAAAGCCAAGTTTGTGAGATATGTTGCAAGCGGATTTTCGTGCTCAGGCACGGCCGAATCCGCCGCCCCCGGGCGTCTCGATCCGCAGCCGGTCGCCAGCGCGCAGCTCGCCCGCGGCCTTGGCGGGAAGCTCGCTGGCGTTCAGCAGGTTGCGGCCGGGCTGCCCATCCTCGCCGCCCTCGCGCCCGCGCGGCGGATGGCGCCGGCGCTCCGTGAGCAGGGTGAACCGCATCGGCTCGAGCGCCTCGAGCTCGCGCACGACCCCGTCGCCGCCCCGGTGCCGCCCGGCGCCCCCGCTTCGCCGCCTGAGCGCCAGCTCGCGCACCCGCAGCGGATATTCGGTCTCGAGGGCTTCGACGGGCGTGTTGAGCGTGTTCGACATCGCCACGTGCACGGCACTCGGGCCGTCGGCGTTGGGACAGGCGCCCTGGCCGCCGCCGACCGTCTCGTAGTAGGTCCAGCGCTCGCCGGCGAGGGTGACGTTGTTCATCGTCCCCTGTCCCTGGGCCGGCGCCGGGGTGGCGCCGCCGAGCGCGGCGATCACCAGGTCGGCGACCCGGCTGGACGTCTCGACGTTCCCCGCCGCCACGGCCGCGGGCGGCTGCGCGTTCAGCAGACATCCCTCCGGCGCGGTCACGCGCACCGGGCGGTGGGCTCCAGCCGACGGCGGGGCATCGGGGTCGGTGAGCACGCGAACCGCGAAGAACGCCGCCGACTTCGTGACCGAGAGCGGGCAGTTGAGGTTGCCCTCCACCTGCTCGTCGGTCCCGGCGAAGTCGAGCTCGAGCGCATCGCCCGAGATCGTCGCCCGCACCCGCAGGTTGAGGTCCTGGTCGCCCTCGGGCCCTCCCTCGAGCACGTCGGTCGCCTCGTAGGCGCCGTCGGGGAGCTCCGCGAGCCGGGCGCGCGTGCGCCGCTCGGCGTAGTCGAGGATCTCCGCCATGCCGTCGCGGAGGCGCTCGATGCCGAAGCGCTCGCCGAGCTCACCCAGGCGGCGCTCGCCGGTGAGGTTCGCGGCCCGCTGGGCACGGAGGTCGGCCAGCCGCTGCTCCGGCGCCCGCATCCGCGAGGCGAGCTCGCCGAGCGCCTCGTCGTCGGCCCGGGTGGGCGCGATCACCACCCCCTCCTCGTCGAGTCGAGTCGAGGCGACGGGCATACCGGCTGGTGTCGGCCCGCCGACGTCCGCGTGATGCGCCCGACTCGCAGCGAAGCCGAGCGGCGCTTGTTCGCCGTCGGGCTCGAAGATCGGCGAGATCAGCGTGATGTCGGGCAGGTGCGTGCCGCCGCGGTAGGGGTCGTTGAGGATCCAGACGTCGCCGGGTCGATGCTCGCGGTCGAGGACGGCGGCGACCGCGTCGGGCATCGAGCCCAGGTGCACGGGGATGTGCTCGGCCTGCATCACCAGCTCGCCGCGGGCGTCGAAGAGCGCGGTCGAGCAGTCGCGACGCTCCTTGATGTTGGGCGAGTGCGCGGCGCGGACGAGCACCGCACCCATCTCCTCGCACGCGGCCCGGAGCGCGCCGACCAGGACCTGAAGCGTGACCGGGTCGAGGCGGCTCATCGATCCCTCCCCCGCCTCATCCGTCGCCCCCCGAGCGCTCCACGACGACCGTCCCGTGCTCATCCACCTCCGCCTCCCAGCCGGGTGGAAGCACCAGCGTCGCCTCGGGAAGCTCCAGCACGCTCGGGCCCTCTGCTCGCTTCCCCGCCGGCGGCTCCCCGCGGAGCACCCGCGCCTCGAGCCAGTCGCCGTCGAAGCGGGCCCTGCGCGTCGACTCCTCGAGGCCTCCCGGCGCCGCCGCCTCGGGCCGCGGCCGCGGGCCGGGCTCGACCAGCGCGACCCGGATCGTCACCAGCTCGATCTCGGCCTCGGGGTCGCGGTAGCCATAGCGGCGCTCGTGCTCGGAGGCAAACGCCTCCGTGAGCTCCCCGAGATCGGGTCGCTGCTCGCCGGCGATCGCGAGCTCGAACGCCTGGCCGCGGTAGCGAAGCTCGTAGGTGACCTCCGGCGTGGCCTCCTCAAGGCCGCGTCCGACCGCAGCGAGCTCC
>JBKPFS010000178.1:0-31707 GCA_046728935.1 Actinomycetota bacterium
CGATCATTTCCCCCCCCGCCCCGCGGCGGCCACACCCGCGTCTGGTAATGCCGCTGGTCGACCGGCCCCGCGCGCGTGATTGAACCGCCCGTGCGCGAGACGATCGACCGAGGACACCGCCAGACGGCGGTCCGCAGCCGCCGCTAGAGGAAGGGGGAGCCGCGCTTGACGAGGTTCTCGTAAACCTTGTCCTGGATCGTCTCCCTGACTCGCTCGGAGACGTCGAAGACGATCCGCCGGTCCTCGGCCGCCTCCGGCGGGTACTCGGAGAGGTCGATCGGCTCGCAGAACTCGATCCGCCAGCGGGAGGGAAGCGGGATCAGCCCGAGGGCGCCGAGCCACGGGAAGGTGGGCGTGATCGGCACGAATGGTGCGCCGGTAACCCGCGCGAGCGTCGCGCTCTCGCCGAGCTTGGGATAGATCTCCTCCGACCCGACGACCGCCACGGGCACGATCGGCGAGCCGGTGCGAAGCGCGACCTCGACGAAGCCGCCGCGGCCGAAGCGCTGGAGCCGGTAGCGGTCCTTGAAGGGCTTGCCCGTTCCCTTGATGCCCTCCGGGAACGCCATCACCAGCTCGTCCTGACGCAGCAGCCTGGTCGCGTTGTGGGGGCTGGCGGGGATCCCGCCGACGCGCCGCATGAAGGTGGAGAGGAACGGCAGCACGAACGCCCAGTCGAGGACCATGAACCGCGGCCACCTCGGCAGCGGGTGCTCCCTCATCAAGGCCATGGTCATCATCGAGGCGTCGAACGGGAACAGCGAGCCGGCGTGATTGGCGACCAGCATCGCCCGACCGTGCGCCGGCACGTTTCGCGCCCCGGTCGCCTCGACCCGCCACCAGACCGAGTAGAGGAAGTCGAACAGCGGAAACACCGCTTCGGCGAACTCCTCGTCGAAACCCCACTCGTCCTCGCTGTAGTCGCCCAGGAGACGACGAACGATCACGTCGATCGCGTCCTGGAGCCGGTTGGGCAGCGCGGTGGCGGCCTTCTGCGCGGCGCTCAGCGGGTCGAGGCCCGATTCGACCCCGATCCGGACGCCGCGCAGGAAGTCGGCCAGCGCCTCGGCGCCGACCGCGGCGCCGTCGCGCGTTCCGGTGGCGGTGCTCACCGCCCGCTCCCGGCCACGCGGCCCGCCAGGGCGCCGGGGTGCAGACGCGGTCCGATCCGGCGCCCGTCGATCCTGGCGACGAAGTTCCTGACCGCGCCCTCGGCGTCGAATCGCGGCTCGAAGCCGATCTCCTCGCGCAGCCGGCGGTTGTCGACTCCACGGCCGTAGCGCAGCAGCCGCACCGCGTCGCCATAGAGCGGTCCCGCCCCCAACCTGCGCCCGAGGCGCTCGACGGCGGGGGGGAAGAGCGGGTGCGGGATCGGGAGGTTCGGTCGCCCGGCGAGCCGCAGCAGCCGGCTGAGCGAGATCGCCCCGTCCGGGGCGACGTTGACCGGGCCTCGGACCGGCGAGCGCGTTGCGGCCTCGAGTGCCGAGGTCGCATCGTCCGCGTCTAGCAGCTGAAGCCGGGGGTCGAAGCCGAGCTGGGTCGGCACGACCGGCAGGGTCAGATAGCGCACCAGCGGCGTGTCGAGGTCGGCGCCGATCTCCGGCTGGTAGCGCAGCATGCAGCAGGCCAACTCGGGGTGACGCCGGGCGAAGTTGTCGAAGTACTCCTCGAGCTCGGAGATGTCGCGCTGGAACCTCGTTCGCAGCGGCAGCGTCCGCGCCAGGTCCTCCGTGAAGAATGAGGGGGATGCGCCCTCGCAGCCGTAGATCGCCGCGGAGCCCCGGACCACGACGCGCTCGAGCGCCTCGGTTCGCTCGCATGCCGCGAGCAGCTGGAGGGTGCCGATGACGTTGATCTCGTGGAGCGCCCCGGCCGGCTTGCCCGGCTCGGGATACAGCAAGATCCCGCAGTGAACGACGGTGTCGGCCTCGGTCGCAGGGAGCAGGCGCGAGAGCAGCGGGCTGCGCAGGTCGGCCTCGATGAAGTCGAGCCGCTCGAGGTCGTCGGGCGGCGGAGTCGCGTCGATCCCCGCGAGGTAGGAGATCCCCGGATCGCGCTGGAGGGCCCTGGCGAGCTCGGCCCCCCAGTGGCTGGCGACCCCGGTGATCACCACGCGGCGTCCCGAGCCGCTCATCTAATCCTCAGCTTCAGGCTTAGACTCAGTCTCGGCCCCGCCGCCGGTCCGCCGGCGGAGCAGCTCCTCGATCGACGCCAGCCGCTTCTCGAGCGCCTCGAGCTGGCGTCCCACCTCGTCGCGGGTGGCCTGGCCCCGGCGAGCAACGCCGGCGCCCGCCTCCTGGCCTCGGCGCGCCAGCTCGTCGCGAGCGTCGCGGCCTCGGCGGGCCACCTCGTCGAGCAGCTCGCCAGCGCGCTCGCGGGTCCCGACCGCCCGCCCCTCGGTGGCCTCCAGGGTGCGCTCGATCGCCGAACGCAACGCGTCGGCGACACCGCGATCGGGGGGCTGCTCGGTCATGGCTGAGCAGGATAATCCTCGCCCCGTGACCGCCCACCTCCGCCCCAGTGCACCGATCGCCGCGGATGCGCTGCTCCCCGGCGATCCCGCGCGCGCCCTGGCGCTCGCGCAGGCCCCTCCTCGACCGACCGCCAGGGCGAATCACAGGCGCGGGGTGTGGGGACACTGGGGTCCGGGCCGACGGCCGAACCCGACGCCGAGCTCCATGGACGCCTTGCGGCGACCGCGGCAGCAGCGAAGGTGGCGAGCACGGACCTCTTCTACGACCCCGAGGCCCAGGGCGCGTCGCTCCGCGTGGACCGCCGCCGGCGCGCGGGCAGTGGAGCTGGCGGCGTCGGCGCTGGCGGGCGCGGACGCTCGCTCGGCCTTGACGAGGCTTTCCTCAGGGCTCTACTCGACCCCGAGGCTTCCCTGATCGCCCGAGACAGACTCGCGGGCGTCCTTGCGCACCGCCGCGAGCTCGTCCACGACCTCATCGAGCCGGTCCTCGAGCTCCTCCAGGCGCGCGGATAGCGCCCGCACGCGTCGCTCGAGGCGCTCGACTTCGTCGTTGGTGGCGACGCCGGCCGCGGCCATCGCGCTGCGCTGCGCCTGCACGGCTCGCTCACCGGCGCCCAGGGCGCGCCCGATCGCCGAGTTGAAGAGCGGGTTCTCGAGCAGCGCCTGCGCGAGGTCGCCGAGCGCCTCCTCGCTGCGTGCGCGCAGCCCGCCCTGGTCAGCCTCGGTCATCGGGCGTGAGCCTAGAGGGTTGATGCGATCACCCGCATCAGCCCTCTACGCGTCATCGGCCGCCTTCAAGCCCCAGGGATTCCATGCCGATTCAACACCGAGGGATGACGCCTGACTTGCGCATAGATTCGCCTGCCTGGACTAGGGTTTCGGCGATCGGTTCCACGTTGCAAACCTCGGGGACACCAAGTAGCGTTCCGAGCGCTCCGGAGCATGCGCGCAGCGAGGCGCCGCTGGACCGGGAGAGCCGGCGCTGAGCGGGGCATCAGGGATGAGACGGAAGCTTCTACTCACGATCGCGCTGGCCGCATTCGGCGCTGCTGTATCGGCGGGCACGGTCAGCGCCGCCGATCCCCTGGTGGGGGTCGGCAGCGACGGCGTCTCGATCAACCTCCCGGACGGCTCGGATCTGCCGGACCTCGGCGTCCTGCCGCAGTGCGCGAACCTGAAGGACGACGACGGCGATGGCCTCAAGGACCTCGCCGACCCCGGCTGCTCGGGCCCCCTCGACAACAGCGAGTCGCCTGACCCGGCCCCGCCTCCGGATGGCGGCGGGGGTGGCGATGAGGGCGGCGGTGACACCGGCGGCGGCACCATCGGCGGCGGGGGCACGACCGGAGGCGGGGGTGGCGGCAACGGCGTCGCCGGCCCCGGCGGCGGTGGCGGTCGCGGCACGGTCGGCGGCAAGGAGACCGGCGGGACCCGCACGCACGGCAACGGCAAGCGCAAGCCGATGCGCGAGCCCGCGACGCGCAGCCCGGATGGCACCCCCACCGACGCCAACCCGTCCCTGACGATCGCCGACTTCGGTCCCGCCCCGATCGGGGTCCCGAACTTCGTCATCGACCAGTTCACGATCCCGCCCTTCCTGCTCCCGATCTATCAGGCCTGCGGCACCCAGTACGGGATCCCGTGGCAGATCCTCGCCTCGATCAACCGCATCGAGACCGCCTTCGGCACCAACCTGAACGTCTCGACCGCGGGCGCGGTCGGGTGGATGCAGTTCCTGCCCTCGACTTGGCGCGGGTACGGCGTCGACGCCAACGAGGACGGCCGCAAGGACCCCTACAACCCGGTCGACGCGGTCTGCGCCTCCGCCCGCTACCTGCGCGCCGCCGGCGGCCAGGAGGATCTGCGCCAGGCGATCTTCGCCTACAACCACGCCGACTGGTACGTCGACGAGGTGGTTCTCTACGCGCAACAGTACGGCCGCCTGCCCGATGACCTGGTCGGGTCGCTCACCGGCCTCACCGAGGGAGCGCGCTTCCCGGTCGCGGCGGACGCTCGGTACGCGGACGACATCTCCGAGCGCCAGGCGCTGAAGCGCTCCAAGCCCAGCAAGGGCGCGGAGGGCAACGCCGCGGACGTCGTCTCAGCCTCACCCACACGTCGAGGGATCAACATCTACTCCCGCGACAGGGCCCCCTTGGTCGCCGTCAACGACGGCGTGATCACCAATATCGGCAAGTCCGACGAGCTCGGCCGCTATCTGATCCTCCGCGACGCCTACGGCAACCGGTTCACCTATGCCCAGCTGGGGTCGGTGTCGAAGGTCTACCCGGTGCCGAAGCGAAACGCCCTCAGCGCCAAGGACTTCAGGCTGGTGACGCCGAAGGAGGACCCGGCGCCGACCCAGCCGGCCACCGCGGGCCGCGAGCCCACCGAGGGCCAGGTCCGGAGCGCCAATCAGGACCGCGGCGGCCTCGTCAACACCGAGGACGCGCGCCAGCGGCTGTACGCGCTCCCGGAGCGGCCGCACAACGAGGACCGAGCCGACCTCTCCGGACAGCTCGACTCGCTGCTCCAGGACAAGTTCCCCGGCTACGAGAGCTTCAAGGCCTACTTCAGCGGCGTGCTGCGCTTCGATCGCAAGACGATGGAGATGAAGCCGCTCAAGGAGGGCTCGAAGGTCATCGCCGGCACCGTGCTCGGCCGGATCGGGAAGACCGACCGCCTCGCGCCGCACCTCCACTTCGCGATCCAGCCGGCCGGCCGCGGCGCCCCGAAGATCGACCCGAAGCCGATCCTCGACGGATGGAAGCTGCTCGAGGCGACGGCGATCTACCGCGCCGCTGGCGAGGACCCGTTCAACGGCGACGCCACCACCGGCCAGGTCCTGCTGATGTCGAAGCCGCAGCTGATCCAGCGCACGCTCTCGGACCCCCGGCTCGAGATCTACTCGTGCGGACGCAACGACATCCGCACCGGCCAGGTCGACCGCCGCGTCCTGGCCCTGATGGAGTACCTCGCCGAACGTGGCTTCCGGCTCACGATCACCTCCCTGAAGTGCGGCCACAGCTTCTACACGTCATCCGGGAACGTCAGCGAGCACTCGTCCGGCAACGCGGTCGACATCGGGCAGATCAACGGCATCCCGGTGCTCGGGAACCAGGGTCGCGGCACGCTGGCTGAGGCGCTCGTGCGCGACGTGATGCAGCTGCAGGGAACGATGGAGGCAGATCAGATCATCTCCCTGATGGACCTCGGCGCCAACACGTTCGCGATGGCCGACCACGACGACCACGTCCACGTCGGCTACCAGCCGCTGTACGGGCCGGGCGCCGGCTCCGCCTCCAAGCAGTTCACCGAGATCCTCAAGGCCGACCAGTGGAAGCGGCTGATCTCGCGCATCGCCGAGATCGATCAGCCCGACGTCCACACCGCGCCGTCGAAGTTCGCGATCCCCACCCGCAAGGGCGACTCCGAGGGCAAGCGGGCCTCCGACGCCCACGTGGGCGAGTAGCACGCTTCATCTAGCGTCCGGGGCGTGAGCGGCGCCGAGCGCTTCCCCTTCGTCCAGCTCGAGCTGGCCGGGACCGTCGGGCTCGACGAGGGCCGCTACCTCGCGAGGGAGGATGGCGGGGGCGAGCGCGTCCTCGTCGTTGGAGTCAGGGACGCTCCGGCTCGGCCCCGCCGGCGCCTTCGCCGTCCGCGACCGACGGAGGTCGAGCCCGAAGCAGGCGACGCCCGCCCGATACCGGTGACGACGCTCACCGTGGTCGCGGCCGAGCCGCTCGGCGACCGTGCCGCCGCCGAGCGCTGGCTCGAGGGCCTGCGCGCCGACCCGGATGCGATCGGGGCCGAGATCGCGAGCGCCCTGCGGCTCGTGAACGAGGCCGTCCACGTGCAGCGAACCGCGGCCCTGGATCCCGGCATCGCCGACGTCACCGTCCAGCACGCCGTCGCCGCGCGGGTCGGCTACGGGACCGGCGACGGCCTCGCGGATGGGCGCTGGGAGCGCGCGGTCGAGCCGCCCGCGGCGCTGCGAACAGGCCGCACCGAGGCGCTGCGCCCCCAGGAGCAGATCGCCGCGGCCCTCGGCGGACGCGAACGGATGCCCGTCTGCGAGGAGCTCCTGATCCGCGCCCGCGCCGACGTCGATGCGGGACGCGCGCGCGAGGCCGCGCTCCAGCTGCGGGTCGGACTCGAGGCGCTCCTCGCCGAGCTCGACGACGCCGCCGGCGATCCGGCCTCGCGCGGCGAGGGCGACGCCTCCCCCCGGGGCGACGTGGTGGCGCAGCAGGTCGCCGATCTGCGGCGCCGGCAGGCCGCCGACATCGCCGAGCTCGCGGAGCGAAGGCGGAACACCGGCGAGGCCGCGAACGAGGCGCTTCGTGGCGAGCTCTCGGACGAGCGCGCGGCGGAGGTCACCGAGACGCTTGGGATCTGCGAACGCGTGATCCGCCGCCGGCGCCTCGGCGCCTAGCCGTCCCTCGGCGCCTAGCTGTCAGCGAGGGCACGAGCCGCGCCTCGATCGACGGCGAGCGCCCGAGCCAAGCGGGAGACGACGGCCTCCGGCTCCTCGACCAGCTGACGCCAGGTGACCCTGATCACGGTGTAGCCCAGGGCCGCCAGGTCGGCGTCACGCCGGCGGTCTCGTTCGAACGCGCGCGGATCGGAGTGGTACGCGTAGCCGTCGACCTCGACTACGAGTCGCTGGTCCCGCCACAGGAAGTCGACCTCGAAGGGCCCGAGCCTGACGTTGGCCTCAGGGCTGGGCAATGAAGCCGTGCGCACGAGGTTCAGGAGTCGGCGCTCAGCCCCGGAACGCGTGAAGGCGGGGCCACCCTCCTGCTCGACCAGCCGTCGCAGCGCGGCCGCCCCGCGCCGACCAGGGTTGCGCTCCAGCTGATGGGCCAGGTCCCGATCGCTCACGAACCCGCGGTGCCGCGCTTCCGCGACCGCGCGCTCGAGCTCCTCGAGGTTCGCCGCGCTCGCGAGCTCGAGCAGGGCCCGCGCCGGTCGGGTCAGCGGGATCCCATCCAGGCGAGTGACCTCGTCGCGGCGTATCTGACGGGTGCGGTGAATCCGGATGCCGCGCCGTGCGTGCGGATCCCGCGCGACCACGGTTACGTGGACCGGATCGGATTCGGCTGGGTAGGGAAGCAACCTCCACATGTGGGCGGCGCTGCGATGGCTGATGAAGGCGCGAGGCCCACACGCCAACGCGGCAGCCATCTCTCGCGCACGAGGCGCTGCCGCGCGGTGCCCCACGATGTAGACGCCCCGGTGTACCCGGTGCAGGCGCTTGGTACGAAGCCGCCACGCGAGCGCGCCGACCGACACGCCGAGACGTACCAATTGCTCGTGCGCAACCACGCCATGCTGCTTGGCCGCGAGCCGAGCGATCGCCGCATCGGGCCCGTTCTGTGGCCGAGACGGCGGATTCCCGTGCATATCACCGACAAGCTCCGTCTCGCCGGATCCGCCCCCCGCGAGCCCTGAAACGTGGGCGTTGCCGCCCCGGCCGAGCGGCAGCCGGACGGCTAGAGCGCCGCTAAAACCGCCGACAGCTCGTCCACGACGTCGCCGTCGAGCTTGACCGCGGCCTCGGCGTCGTACGGGGTCGGCCCCTGGGTGATGATCGCGAGCCGGCCTCCGCCGCCGAGCGTGAGCTCGGGCAGGCCAGCGACCGGGAATACCTCGAGCGAGGAGCCGACGCAGAGCAGCAGTTCAGCGCCCGCGCAGAGCTCCTGGGCCTCGGCCATCGCGGCCTCGGGGAGGAGTTCCCCGAACAGGACCACGTCGGGCTTGACCTTGCCCGCGCAGCCGCGGCACGTGGCGACGCCCTCCTCGTCGAACAGCTCCGCGACCGTCTCCAGCGGATAGCTCGTCCCGCAGCTGGTGCAGCTCGAGGTTGCGATCGAGCCGTGAACCTCGATCAGCCGTCTCGTCCCTGCCTTGCGATGGAGCTGATCGATGTTCTGGGTGATCACCGCCGCCAGCAGGCCCCGGGCCTCGAGCTCGGCGAGCGCCAGGTGCGCGGGGTTGGGCTCCTTGTCGCCGAGCAGGTGGAAGCGCGGGCGGTAGAAGTCCCAGAAGCGCTTCGTGTCGCGGTGGAAGGCGTCGATGTGGGCGACCTCCATCGGGTCGACCTTCTCCCAGAGTCCGGTCCCCGGGCTCCTGAAGTCCGGGATCCCGGACGGGACGGAGATACCAGCGCCGGTGAGCGCCACGGTGCGCTCGCTCTCCCTGATCAGCCCAGCGAGTTGCTCCGCAGCTGAGGTGTCAACGTGCACGGCTACCCCGCCCTACTTGCCCTTCCAGCGCGCGGTCCGCTTGGCGAGGAAGGCGGAAGTGCCCTCCTTCGCGTCCTCGCTCTGGAACGCGGCTGCGAAGCCCGCCTTCTCGGCCTCGATCCCCTCGTCGAGATCGCCCTTGTCGGAGACGAGCTTCGCCTGCTCCACCGCGACCGGAGCCTGGCCCGCGAGCTTGCGGCCCCAGGCAAGCGCGGTCTCGAACAGCTCGTGGTCGGGAACGACGCGGTTGGCGAGCCCGAACTCCGACGCCTCGGAGGCCGTGATCGCATCGCCGATCAGGTTCATCTCGAGCCCCTTCGCGGTGCCCACCAGCCGCGGCAGCCGCTGCGTGCCCCCGAAGCCGGGGATCAGCCCGAGCTTGATCTCCGGCTGGCCGAAGATCGCGGACTCGGCTGCAATCCGGAAGTCGCAGGCCATCGCCAGCTCGCAGCCGCCTCCGAAGGCGATCGAGTTGACGGCGGCAACGGTCGAGACCCTGCTCTGGCCAAGCTCGCGCAGCAGCGCGTGACCACCAACGATCAGCTCGCGGCCACCGGCCTCGTCCATTTGCGTGAACGCCTTGATGTCGGCGCCGGCGCTGAAGACGAGGGGGTTCGAGGAGCAGATCACCATCGCCCCCACCCCGTCGGCCTCCTTGACCCGGTCCCAGACAACCCGCAGGTCCTTGATCACCTGAGGCGAGATCGCGTTCATCGGCGGATTGGCGAGCCATGCGATCGCCAGCTCATCCCGGGTCTCGAGCTTCACGGTCTCGGGCTGCTCGCCCTCGTCGGGCTGCGGGTAGGGGTAGAAGCCCTGACCCGACTTCTGGCCCAGCCTGCCCTGGGCCACAAGGCGCCTCAGGATCACCGGGGGCTCGAAGCGCTCCCCGTGCTCGTCCTTTGCCCGCTCGAGCTTCTCCAGCACCTCGTCGAGGCCCGTCACGTCCGCCTTCATCAGGGGCGGGAAGATCCCGCGGCGCGGATCCATCCCGGCCCCGGCCATCATCCCGAGGTCGATCTCCCGGGCCGAGCAGACCCCCTCGTCCAGCAGCAGGCACGCCTCGACGAGGGCCTTCAGCGACATCAGCTCGGCCAGCGCCTCGCCGTCGGGCTCGGCGTCGCCCGGGAGCTGAGGCTCGCCGTCCTTGTAGAAGCCCTCGCCGCCCGACTTCGCGCCCAGCTTGCCGTCCTCAACGAGCTTCTTCATCCCCTGGTGGACGTAGAAGCTCGAGCCGTAGGCCTCGTTGAGGTGCTCGGCGACGTGAAGGATCGTGTCGAGGCCGAGCAGGTCGCCCAGGACGAAGGGCCCCATCGGGGCGATGTTGGCGGCGGTCACCGCCTCGTCGATCTTCTTGATCGAGAGCCCCTGCTCCTCCTGCGCCCGCCACACCTCGCCGACGGCCGAGT
This sequence comes from Actinomycetota bacterium, assembly GCA_046728935.1. Classification (GTDB taxonomy): domain Bacteria; phylum Actinomycetota; class Thermoleophilia; order Solirubrobacterales; family 70-9; genus DATAFO01. Next base: position 10,131 of record JBKPFS010000178.1, read on the forward strand.
TCAGGATCCGGTTGACGACGAATCCCGGGACCTCGGCGCACGTGATCGGCTGCTTGCGGATCGCCTGGGCGAAGTTGATCGCCGCGGCGACGGTCTCCTCCGACGCGTCCTCCCCCTCGACGATCTCAACCAGCGGCATCACCGAGGCCGGGTAGAAGAAGTGGAAGCCGATCACCTTGTCGGATCGCAGCGTGGCCTCACCCATCTCGGTCACCGAGAGCGAGGAGGTGTTCGAGGCGAGGATCGCTCGGCCGGGCGTCACCTCATCGAGCTCGCGGAACACCTTCTGCTTGATCTCCATGCGCTCCGGCGCCGCCTCGATCACGAAGTCTACGTCGCCGAAGCCGGAGTAATCGGTCGCGCCCGTGATCAGTCCCATGACCTCCTCGAGGCGGGCGTCGGCCTGCTCCTGCGTCAGCTTCTCCTTCGACACCAGGCGGTCGAGCTGCCCCTTGGTGACCTCGCGCGCCTTCTCGAGCCCGTGGTCCACGAACTTCTGCTCGATGTCCTTGAGCACCACGGGGATGTCGGACGAGGCGATCGCCTGGGCGATCTCGCCGCCCATCGTTCCAGCGCCGACGACGGCGGCCTTGAAGACGAACAAGTTGGTTACCTCCAGAGTTGTGTCGGTGAGGGGCATTCCTGCCCCGAAAGCAGCATGTGATTGGTTCCGGCGAGGAGCGCGGGAAGGCTATCGGGGTGGCTCACCCGCCGCCGGGGCCCCGCCCAGCGAGGCCACGTCCTCGGCATCGTGCTTGAACCGTTCGAGCGTGCGCGCGAGCGAACGCTCCACCTGCGAGCGCACGAAGAGCCGGTCGGTGAGCCAGGCGAACGGGCCCCGGCGCGGGAGCCTGTACTCGCTGGCCAGGGTCACCCGCGTCCGGCGGCCCTCGATCCGCATCTCGGTCACCAGCTCCCCCTCGCTCTCGGGATCCGAGAACGCGATGCGGTGACGCCGCCGCGGCTCGTGCTCGAGCACCCGCTCGGTGACCAGCCCGCGCCCCGCCCTCACCGATCGCCACCGCAGCGTTCCCCCCCGCTCCGGATAGCCCTCGACCGCCTCGACCGCCTCGAAGCCGTCTACCCAGGCGGGCCAGCCGCGGGGGTCAAAGTAGTGATCCCAGGTCTCCGCCAGCGAGGCCTCGACCAGGATCGATGCTTCGACCCTGCTCATCCTCCGCCGTAGATCTCGCGCTTGATCAGCCGCACGGATCGGATCACCGAGTCGAGGAACGGCTCGAGCTCGGTCACCAGCCGCCTGTACTCCTTGCGACCCGCCGGCATGATCGAGTAGTAGCGGCGCGTGCGGCGGTCCGGGTGCTCCCAGCTGCCTGTGATCATGCCCTTTGCTTCGAGCTCCCGGAGCAGGGGGTAGATCGTGTTGGGGTTGACCGAGATCACGCCCTCGGTGATCTCCTCGATCTCCTCGATCAGGCGATTGCCGTACGCGGGTTCCCGAGCGATGAGGTGCAGGACCAGCAGCGGGAACACGTCGCGGCGGCGGATCTCGCCCCCGAACACGTCCATCGATCTCCCCCGCCGCGCCCGATGCGCGTCGCCCTCACGCGCGGCCCGGGTCGCCCGCGCGACCGCGTCGGAGACGGGCTTGCGGCCACGCGACGTCATCGCGGACGATTCTTCCAGCCGCCGGCGCTCGCCACGCCGCGTGTGAGCGTGCTCACTTTGTGATCGCGTTCACTGACGCCGCGCCCTCCGCGGCGTACCGTCGCGGTGGATGGACCACGACGAGCGGAGCTTCACGAGCACCGAGGTGGTCGCCTACACGGCGATCGGTGTCGGGGTCCTGGGCGCCGTGATCTATGCGGCGGTCGAGGGGGTCGGCAGCTGGGCGCAGATCGTCGTCCTCGCGGGAATCGTTCTCGCGACGATCGGGGTGATGATCGCCGCGGACCCGCTGCGACGCGAGTGAGCTTCCTCGGAGAGGGTCCCCAGAGAGAGGGGAAAGCGACAAGGGGCCCCGCGCAGGCGGGGCCCCTTCGTCAATCGGATGGGGGCGCCGGTGGCTAGACGGCGGCGCCGGCGGTCGCTGACTGCTTCTCGGCGACCTCGGTCTGCTTCTGCACCGCCTCGGGGATCGGCTCCGAGACGTCGCGCCCCATCAGCACCTCCTTTGCGATCACGAGGCGCTGGATCTGCGAGGTGCCCTCGTACAGCTGCATGATCTTCGCGTCGCGCATCAGCTTCTCGACGGGGTACTCCTTGATGAACCCGTAGCCGCCGTAGACCTGCACGGCGTCCACGGTGATCTCCATCGCCGAGTCGGCCGCGAACCGCTTCGCGTGCGAGGCGGCCAGCGTGTTGCGGATCCCGCGGTCGAGCAGGGCGGCCGACTGCCACACGAGGAGTCGGGCCGCCTCGACCTTGGTCGCCATGTCGGCGATCATGAACGCGACCGCCTGGTGCATGGCGATCGGGACGCCGAACTGGACGCGCTCCTTTGAGTACTCCGAGGCGAACTCGAAGGCCGCCCGGGCAATGCCGACGGCGAGCGCCGAGACCCCCGGGCGGGTGCGGTCGAGCGTCATCATCGCGAGCTTGAAGCCGTGGTTCTCCTCGCCGAGCAGATGGTCGGCGGGAACCTCGGTCTCGTTGAAGACCACCGTCGCGGTGTTCGAGGCGCGCTGGCCGAGCTTGTCCTCCTTCTTGTCGATGATCACCGTGTCGTCACGGGGGACGAGGAAGGCGGAGATGCCGCGGTGGCCGGCGTCCTTGTCGGTTTTCGCGTAGACCGTGTACCAGTCGGCGTAGCCGCCGTTGGTGATGAAGCACTTGGAGCCGTTGATGACGTACTTGTCGCCCTTCTTCGTGGCCGTGGTCTTCATCCCGCTCACGTCGGAGCCGGCGTCCGGCTCGGTGAGGCAGAACGAGGCCAGCTTGGGCTCCTCCGTGAGCACGCCGAGGTACTTCTTCTTGACCTCCTCCGAGCCGCCCAGCCCGACCGGGGCGGACGCCAGGCCGTTGGCCATCAGGGTGGTGCCGATGCCCGAGCATCCCCAGCCCATCTCCTCCTCGATCAGACAGCCGGAGAGATAGTCGAGACCGGGTCCACCGTACTCGGCCGCGATGTGGGTGTTCATCAGCCCGACCCCCCAGGCCTTCTCGATGATCTCCTGAGGCCAGGTGCCGTCGCGGTCGTAGTCCCAGGCGACCGGTCGAATCTCCTTCTCGGCGAAGTTGTGCGCGAGCTCGCGCAGGTCCTTCTGCTCGTCAGTCAGCGTGAAGTCAACCACTGCTCAGGGGCTCCTTAGGGATTAGTTGAGCCGCTTTAGCGGCGAAAGGGGCATGTGTCGTTGGGGATTAGTTGAGCCGCTTTAGCGGCGAAAGGGGCATGTGGCGTTGGGGATTCGGTGCTCTCAGCGGGTCGATTGACTGGTCAGTCAATCCTGCAACAGGGTAACCGATCGGCCGCCCGGACATACCCGGTAGCCGTCGCTGTGGGCGTCGGGCACGGTGGGACTAACCTAGGACCGTGCTCGTCCCCGCGATCACGAACGGAGACGTGATCCTGATCATCGTCCTCGCCGCGATCCCGATCACCGCGATTGCCTTCATCGTCGGCGCCGGCAACGCCCTGCGCCAGATCGGCAAGGGCGACCTCTCGGTGGAGTTCGACAGCGACCTGCCGGAGAACATGCGCGACACCGACGCCGAGGCCGCGTCGGCCGAGGCCCGCGAGCAGGAGATCCGCCAGCTCCTTGAGGCGAAGGCCTACCGGCAGGAGGCGCGGGGACAGGCGCCCATCGACGTCGACCAGGAGCTCGACCGGCTGCTGACCGAGGAGGAGGCGCCCGCGGCCGCCCCCGGCGAGGACGCCGAGCTTCGCGAGGAGGTGCGTCAGCTCGTCGTCGCCCGCAACGAGCGCCGCATGCGCAAGGGCGAGGAGCCGCTCGACGTCGACGCCGAGGTGGAGCGCCAGCTCCGCGAGCTGGAGAACCTCGGCCAGTAGGCCGCTGCAGACCGTCGCATCTCGGCCTGCTCGGTTTTCGCGGCCTCGGGTATGTTGCGCTCCATGAGCCCCGACGCCGACATCGAGGCCAGGGTCGTCGATCCCGACGAGCTCCTCGTTCGCCCCGGGACCTACTTCAACCCCCAGACCGAGGTGGTCGTGATCGTCGACGACTCGAGCTCGATCGACCAGGAGGTCTTCAACATGGAGGTCTACGAGGGCGCCGACTGGGTGCGCATCTCCGACGAGGTGCCGGTGGATCAGAACGCCCTCGACACGGCGCTGGAGGAGTTTCAGACCCACTACCACGCGGGGTCTCGGGGGTCGATGTCGGCCACTGCCCTGGAGCAGGGCGATGACGAGTACGACGAGGGCGAAGACGGCCAGGAGCCGGGGCGGGAGGACTAGCGATGGGCCAGGGCCACACGGTCGCGAAGCGCGATGACGCGCCCGATTGGATGGCCCAGTACCCGGGCTTCGGCGAGATGCGCTGGTACACCGAGGCGCTCGGGACCGAGCAGGTCTCCTTCAGCTGGCGACAGATGCCGCCCGGCACCGGGGGGCGCGGGAGCTACGGCCACCGCCACCCGGGGGTGGAGGAGATCTACTTCGTGATCTCGGGAACGCCCACGTTCAAGGTCGGCGAGGAGGTCTTCGAGGCCGAGCCGCAGACCGCAGTGCGAATGACCGGCGAGGAGCACTACTCGGTTCACAACGACACGGATGACGACCTCGAGCTGCTGATCTTCAACGTGCGGGTCGAGGACCTGACGACGGACCAGCGCGACGAGTTCTGGCCGGAGTGACTGCCGCGATTCCTACGCCGCGACCGGCATCCTGCCTGCGGCTTGGAATCGCGGGTCGGCGGCGCTCCGGTTTATTTACGCGAAGCCGAAGGCGAGGGCGAGGATCAAGTAGACGGCGAGCAGTTGCACGCCCTCGAACCAGTTCGAGCGTCCCTCGTTGGTGACGTAGTTCGCGATCAGCACGGCGAGCAGCAGCGCGCCGACCTCAAAACCGTTGAAGACCAGCGGCATCGGACCGGGGCCGAGCGCGAACGAGGCGAGCACCAGCACCGGGGCGACGAAGACCGCGATCTGGGCACCGGAGCCGATCGCGATGTTGACCGCCAGGTCCATCTTGTCCTTGTGCGCGACCAGGACCGCCACCCAGTGCTCGGCCGCGTTGCCAACGATCGCGACCACGATCGCGCCGATGAAGAACTCCGTCAGCCCGATCGCCTCCGAGGCCTCGCTGATCGAGTTCACGAGGACCTCGGACATCACCCCCACCGCGACGCCCGCGATAGCGAGCATGAGCACTGAGCGGCGCGCCGACCAGCCCCACGTCTCCTCGTCCTCGTACGGCGGGTTGAAGAGGTCGCGGTGGGTGCGCAGAGAGAAGTTGAGCCCGGCGACGTAGGTGAAGATCAGCACGATCGCCACCGCGATCGACAGGCTCTCGATTGTGCTCTCATAGTCGACCCGCTCGGCGTTCACCGAGGGCAGCCCGCCGCCGTTGACGAGCTCGAAGATCGCGGGCATCACCAGGGCGACCGCGGCCAGCAGCAGCATGGAGACCTGGGCCGAGGCGGTCGTGCGGCTGAATGTCTGGTGGTCGCGTCCCCACCCGCCCACGACCATCGAGGCGCCGAGCACGAGCAACACGTTGCCGATGATCGAGCCGATCAGCGATGCCTTGACCACCTCGTGCAGGCCCTCGGCGAGCGCGAACAGGGCGATGATCAGCTCCGGCGCGTTGCCGAACGTGACGTTGAGCAGGCCGCCGATACCCGGGCCCGAGCGCGAGGCGAGCTCCTCGGTCGCCCGCCCCATCAGGGCGGCCGTGGGGATGATCCCCAGGGCCGCCGCGAAGAAAATCACGGTCGCCGAGGCATCGGCCACCTCGAGCGCGATCGCCAGCGGGATGAACGGCACCAGTAGGTAAGGCCACCCCTGCGAGCCGAAGAAGAAGCTCGCGTCGAGGCGCGGGGTACGGTTCTCGGGTCGGCCGGCGCCCTCCATCCGCCAAGCCTAGTGAGCGGGGCCATGCCTAGACTGCGACTCGTGAGGACGCGCAAGTTCGGCGACACCGACCTCGAGGCCTCGGAGATCGGTTTCGGCACCTGGGCGCTCGGCTCGACGTGGTGGGGAGACGTCTCCGAGGTGGAGGGCGAGCGGCTGCTCAACCTGGCGCTTGAGCTCGGAATCACGTTCTTCGAGACCGGCGACGCCTACGGGCAGGGGGCCAACGAGGAGCTCGTCGGCGGCGTCCTCGCGCCGCACCGGGACCGGGTCCAGATCTCCACCAAATTCGGCTACGTGCTCGACTCCGATCGCCAGCAGCACTCCGAGGGCGAGCGGCCCCAGCGCTGGGACGGGCCCTTCATCCGCAGCGCCCTGGAGGCCAGCCTGCAACGGCTCGGCACCGATCACGTCGACCTCTATCAGCTGCATAACCCTCGCCTGGAGGCGATCGAGCACGACGAGTGCTTCGCAACCCTCGAGGACCTCCGGCAGGAGGGAAAGATCCGGGGCTACGGCGTCGCGCTCGGACCGGCGATCGGCTGGCTGGAGGAAGGGCTCGAGGCGATCTCGACCCGCCCCATCGCGTCCGTGCAGACCGTCTACAACCTGCTCGAGCAGGATCCGGGCCGTGAGCTCATGGCCGCCGCGGCCGAGCACGGGGTCGGCGTGATGGCCCGCGTTCCGACCTCCTCGGGCCTGCTCGACGACAACCTCACCCTCGATACGACCTTCGGTCCCGGCGACCACCGACGCCACCGGCCGCGCGAATGGCTGGTCGAGGGGCTCGAAAAGATCGAGCGAATCCGGTTCCTCTGCGGGCCCGGCACGGGACGCACGATGGCTCAGGCCGCGCTGCGCTTCATCCTCGCTCAGCCACAGATGACGGTCGTCATCCCGACGATCACCAGCGAGGCCGAGCTCCGCGAGTACGCGGGCGCCGCCCAGGTGCCGGACCTGAGCGCCGAGGAGCTCGACCGGGTCGCCGAGCTCTACGAATCCAACTTCGGCGTCGAGCCCGTTACAGCTCGTTAGTGCACTTGTTCAGGTCCTGCAGCGTCTGGGCCTTGGCGATGCAGTCCTGATACGCGGCCGAGCCGGCGCTGCCGCCGGTTCCGCCTCCGCCACCCGGCGTGATCGGGAGGGCGCTGCCGCCGAGCCCGCTGTGGCCCGGGATCTGACCGACGAGGTCCTCGATCGGCTTCGCGTTCGACGGCGCCTCGATCGTCTTGGAGCCGGTGTTGACGTCGCTCAGGGTGAGTGAGAAGTCGACGTTGATGCTGTCCACCGGCACCTCCTGCCCGGCAGCGACCTCCGACGGGTCGATGGTGAGGCTGAGATCGAGCTTGCGCAGCAGGTTGTCGTCCACGCCCGAGTAGACGTCCATCGAGGCCTGGGGCACCGCGGCCGCGAACTGCCCCAGCTGCGAGAGGTCGACGCTCGAGCTCTGCGCCTGCGGCACGCTCGCCGCGATCTCCCCGATGTCGGTCAGGATCTGCTCGACGTTCGCATCGCCGGAGATGTGAATCGTGTCGGTGCCGTCGACGTCCTCGTTGCCCTGGTTCGAGAGGTTGGTGAGCCAGGAGCCGAAGTCGATGTCGCACGCCGACGGGTCGGTCCCGCCGGCCTGCTTCAGCGCCTGCTCGCAACCCTCCTGGAACGAGGCGCCGGCGCTCTGCTCCGAGCTGGTCTTGGCCTGCGACTCAAGCTGGTCCTTGAGCTGCGCGAACTGGTCGGTTCCGACCTCGTAGGCCTGGTCCTGGTACTCGACGTACGCGTTGTCCTCGGTGACCACCAGGGCGCCCTCGAAATCGATGCTCTGGCCGCCGCCCGCGCCGCTGGCGCTCAACGTCCAGTCGAGCTGCGGGATCGCGTTGGGGTCATCCGGGTCCCCCTGGATGGGCCCGGTGAGGCTGAGGTCGAAGCTGGCGCTCTGGTCGCCCTCGGCCGAGACGCCGACGGTGAGGTCGACGTTCGCGTCGGTGATCTTCTCCTCGTTGCCGAAGGTGGCGTCGACGACCTCCTGCGGATCCTCGTCGCCGCCGGTATCGTCGCCGCCACAGCCGACGGCCGCGGCGGGAATGGGCAGCGCGAGGGCGCAGATCGCGAGCAGGGTGCGAAGACGAATCAAGAGCCGGTCCCTTCGTGGTCTCAGGTCGAACGCGGCAGCCTAGAGTATTGCCAGGGCGCCGAGCCGCACTGGCGGGCTCGCTTCAGGGGCTGTCTCAAAACCCCCGCACATACGGCTGGCGGCGGGCGGGAGGTCTGAAACAGCCTCTCAGGGTGATCGACCGCGCGCTTCGCGCAGGGCCGGGGCCGTATCGTTCGCAATGTGGGAGGCACCTGCGCCAACTGCGGCACCGAGAACCCTGCCGGCGCGAAGTTCTGCATGAGCTGCGGCGCGGAGCTGCGCGCCCGCTGCCTGAACTGCGGGACCGAGAACCCCCCGGAGGCGAAGTTCTGCATCGAATGCGGGACCGCCCTCGCGGGGGCGCCCGCCCCGGCGCGCCCGGCCCCCGCACCCACTGCCGAGGCCCTTCCTGAGGAGCGGCGCAAGGCGACGGTGCTCTTCGCCGACCTCTCCGGCTACACCGCGGTCGCCGAGCGGATCGACCCCGAGCGCGTGAAGTCGATGGTCGACCGCGCGCTGCGGCGACTCGGCGAGGAGGTGACGAGCTACGGCGGCACGGTCGACAAGTACATCGGCGACAACGTGATGGCGGTCTTCGGCGCCCCCGTCACCCACGAGGACGACCCCGAGCGCGCGGTCCGCGCCGGCCTCGCGATGCAGGCGGCGATGGAGGAGATCAACGAGAGCGTGGCCACGGACATCGGGGCGAACTTCGAGCTGCGCGTGGGGGTCAACTCCGGAGAGGTCCTCGCCGGCCAGGTCGGCGATGGCTACACGGTGATCGGCGACCCGGTCAACGTCGCGGCCCGGCTCCAGCAGGCGGCCCGCCCCGGAAGCGTGACCGTCGGAGAGGTGACCTATCGCCTGACCCGCGACGCGATCGAGTACACGGAGCTCGAGCCGCTGCGCCTGAAGGGAAAGTCCGAGCCGGTCCCCGCCTGGGAGGCCGAGCGGGCCCTGGTCGCGGTTCGCGGCGCGCTGCCGTCGCGCACGGCCACCCCCTTGATCGGCCGCGACGAGGAGGGCGGCCAGCTGATCTCGCTGTACGAGCGCGTCGTCCGCGAGGAGCGCGCCCACCTGGTCACGGTCATCGGCCAGGCGGGAGTCGGGAAATCGCGGCTCCTGCGCGAGCTCACCGCCGCGGTTGCAGGCCGTCCGGAGAAGCCACTGATCCGTCTCGGCAGCTGCCCCGCCTACGGCGCGGGCCTCGCGTACTGGGCGCTCGCGGAGGTGATCCGCGGCCAGTTCGAGATCGTGGACACGGACGACTCCGACGTCGCCTGGTCGAAACTGCGGCGGGGGATCGTGCATCTGGTCTCCGAGGCCGAGACCGGCGAGCCACCGGAGCGGATCGCCGCGATCATCGCCCGCCCACTTGGCATCGAGACGCCCGACGAGGTCGCCGCCGCCACCGAGGCCGATGATCCGCAGCAGATGCGAGATCGCCTCTTCTCGGCGATCAGGTCCCTGGTCGACGCCGCGGCGCGCGAGGCCCCGGTGATCCTCGCGATCGAGGACATCCACTGGGCCGATGAGGGAATGCTCGACCTGATCGAGTACCTCGCGCGCTGGGTGCGCGGGCCGGCGCTGCTCGTCTGCCTGGCTCGCGACGAGCTGCTTGACCGCCGTCCCGGCTGGGGCGGCGGGCGCCTCAACGCGACCACGATCACGCTCGACCCGCTCGCGCCCGACATGGCTCGCGAGCTGGTCGGGGCCCTCCTCACCTCCGACGGCGGCGCCGCTAACGGCAACGGCCATATGGTCGAGCAGGTCGCCGCGCGCTCCGGCGGCAACCCGCTGTTCGCCGAGGAGATCGTCAACCGGATCGTCGAGGAGGGCGGGGGCGATCCGAACGAGCTCCCCGAAACGGTTCACTCGGTGCTCGCGGCGCGGCTGGACTCGCTGCCACGCCCGGAGCGCCGGGTGCTCCAGCACGCGTCGGTGGTCGGGCACACCTTCTGGGAGGGCTCGCTTGGGAGGATCGAGGCCGAGGAGCGGGTCGATCTCACGGGGGCGCTCGCCGCCCTTCAGGAGAAGGACCTGGTCGTTCCCAGTGCCGGCAGCCGCCTCGCGGGCGAGCGCGAGTACGCCTTCAAGCACGTGCTGATTCGCGACGTCGCCTACTCGACGCTGCCGAAATCCGTGCGGGCGCGAAAGCACGCGGAGGTCGGCGAGTTCATCGCCGAGCGCTCGGCCGACCGCTCCGAGGGCGTGATCGCGATGGTCGCCGAGCACTACGGTCGCGCCGCCGCGCTCGGCGCCTCGGCCGACCTCGACCCGGCGGAGCTGGAGCGGATCGACAGCCGCGCGCTCGACGCGCTCGAGTCGGCCGGCGACGCGTCGGCCGCCCTGTACTCGAACCAGGAGGCGCTCGGCCACTACGAGACCGCGCTCAGGCTGAAGCGCCAGCTCGACCCGTCGACGAAGGCGCGGATCGCCGAGAAGCTGGGCGACGTCGCCCTGCGCCTCGGTCACGTCGACCAGGCGGTCGCCGCGTGGGAGGAGTGCATGGAGCACCACCGCCGCGAGGAGGACCTGGCCCGGGTCGGCGACCTGCACCGCAAGATCGGCGCCGGCCTCTGGCACAAGGGCGATCGCGAGGGCTCGATCGAGCACTACCAGCGCGGCATCGACCTGCTCAAGGATGGGCCCCCGTGCCTGGAGCTGGTGCGCCTCTACGAGGAGGCCGCATCGCTCTACATGCACACCGGCGACAACATGCTCGCGATCTACGCCTCCGAGAAGGCGCTCCGCCTCGCCGAGCGTCTGGGTGAGGCCGCGGCAGCGAGCCGCGCGCACGGCATCTTCGGCCGCGTCTTCGGGCGCATCGGCGACTCCGAGCGGGCGCGCGAGAACCTCGAGCGCTCGGTCGAGCTGGCGCGCGACACCGACCCGGCGGAGGCGGTGCGCGCCCTGCTCGCGCTCGGCTACCACCTCGAGGTCTCCGAGGCCGATTACGACGAGGCCGCGTCCGCGTACGGCGAGGCGCTCGAGCTCGCGCAGCAGACCGGCGACCTGCCCTCCCAGGTCGAGCTCTATGCGGCGCTCGCCCAGCTCGCGGCGCTGCGCGGCGACTGGGAGACGGTCGAGCGCGAGACCGAGGCCGCGTCCACCCTCGCCGAGCGGGAGGGCATGCAGGGCAAGCTCTGCTTCCCGTACTCGATGCGCGGCGTGCTGTTGCGCCGGGAGGGCGACCTCGACGCCTCGGCCGAGGCGCTCGAGCGCGCCTTCGAGCTCGCCGAGCAGGTCGGCCGCTCGGAGGTCGCCTTCCAGGCGCTGTTCTGGCTCGCCGGCACCCTGCGCGACCGGGGCGACCACGCCGACGCCGACCAGACCCTGGCCCGCGCCCTCGACGTCTGCGAGCGGGCCGGCCTCGTCGCCCAATCGCTCGAGGCAACCGCGGCCAGGGCCGTCAACCTCGCGCTCTGGGGCAAGGGCGACCAGGCCCGCGAGGTCGCGGATGAGGCGGAGAGCCTCGCCGAGCGACTGCGCTATCCCGTCGGTCGCGCCGCGAGCCTCGAGGCCCGCGGGGCCTCGGCCGCAGACGCGGCCGAGCGCGGCCAACTGCTCGCCGAGGCGCGCGACGCCTGGGCCGAGCTCGCGCGCCCCCTCGACGCGGAGCGCGCCGAGGCCCTGGCGGATCAGGTCTCCGCCTAGCTAGAGGGGTGATGTGGGTTATCCACGCACGCGGATGACGCGCGCACGCGCCTACCCCCATCAACCCTCTAGGCGAGGCCCGCGGCCTCGTACTCGCGCAGGAAGCCCTCGAACAGGCGCAGGTGACCCTGCTCGTCGTGGAGGATCTCGATCACCATGTCGTTGGTGACCGGATCGACCTGGTCGGTCTCCTCGACGATGCGGCTGTAGTGCTCGATCGCGCCCCTCTCCGCCTCGATCACACCCCGGATCACGTGCACGATGTCGACCTGGTCGTCGGGGGGCTGGAGGTATGACTGCTCGGCGGCGAAGTCGTTCGAGCCCGGAACCACGCCGTAGAGCTCCTTGATCCGCTCCGCGAACAGCTTCGCGTGGCCGAGCTCCTCCTGGATGTCCTGCTCGAGCGACTCCTTGATCTCCTGGGCGCGGACGCCGTCGGGGTTGACCGAGTTCGCGATGTAGCTCATCACCGTCTCGATCTCCATCCAGTAGGCCTTCTTCAGCATCTCGACGATCTCGTCGCGCTTCGCCGCGTTCTCCGCCGCCATGATGTCGCCGTTCGCCGTCTGAACCTCGGTCATCTCGATCTCCTTTCGCCGCGTTTCGGGTACCCGATGCCGCCCGGTTCAGTCTGACGCACGCAGCGCGAGGGCGAGCTCGAAGCGAGCGGCGGGGTCACAGAGAGCGTCACCGAACCGCTCCCGCAGCCGCGCCAGCCGGTAGCGCACGGTCTGCGGATGGACGTGGAGCTCCGCCGCCACCTTCGAGACCTCCCCCTGATGGTCGAGCCAGGAGCGCAGCGTCTCGGTCAACCGCCGGCGCGAGGCAGGGGTCTCCGAGTCCAGAGGGCGCAGGCGCTGCGCCGCGAGGTCGCGAAGCAGGGAGGCGTCGCCGTGCGCGACCAGGTCAGCCAGGTGGTCGGAGGCGGCGACCAGGCCGTCCGCCCGGATCACCCCCTCCGTGGCCAGGCGGTGGGCGGCGAGCGCGCGCTGCGCGCGCGCCCCCGCCTCGAACCCCGGCACGGGCTGACCGAGGGCGGCCCCCGAATCGCGCGCCGCGCGATCGAGCTGGGCGTGGCGTCCGGGGGCGGCGGGGTCGGGAACGAGCGCCAGGGCCGGACGGTCGCCGTCGGCCTCGAGCACGAGGCTGTCGGCCGGGAGGCGGGCGATCAGCCTGCGATCGCCGCCCGTCCAAACGAGAGCCGCCAGCTCGGCCGGTGGATCCCAGGCCGCCTCACGCGCGGTCGCCCGCGCGAGGCGCTCGTCCGCCGGGGCGGCCTCCAGGAGCTGGAGCGCGAGCCTCCGCCGGCGCCGCTGCAGCTCGCCGGCGGCCGCCGACTGGGCCTCGGCGTAGCCCTCGACTGACAGCCCTGAGAGCTCGTCGATGTAGGCGAACACGGCCTCGGCCAAGAGCGCGAGCGTGCGGCGGTCGACCCTCGCCTCGATCGCCACCGCCGCGACCTCCCGCCACGCGACCCTCGCGCCGTGGCGGTACGCGGCGAGCAGCGCGTCGAGCGAGCGATGCTCGCGGAACTCGCCCCGCCCGAGCGCCCGATAGACCTCGTCGCGCGCCTCCCTGTCGACGCCGGGCTCTGCGATCAGGTCGACGAACTGCGCCAGCGCCTCCTCGACGCCGCGACGGATCCCCGCGCCGAAGCGTCCGCGCAGAGGCCGGCGGTAGGCGGGCACTCGCTCGCGGATCGCCTCGATCACCTGATCGCTCATCTCCGGCACGCGCGGGCGCAGCAGCCCGGCGACGCGCGGCGGAATCCCCTCCCACGGTCGCTCGGTCATCACGGATGATCTTTGGGTCTGGTCACAAATTCCTTGGGCAGAACGTGGCGAGGGATCAACAATCGCCCGGGAACCCAGCCTATCGTCACAAAGGTGACCCGGGTCGAGCGCAACGTGAACCTCGTCGCGGTGGTCGTGCCCTTCGGAGGCTTCATCGCCGCGCTGGTCCTGCTCTGGAACCGGGCGGTCGGCTGGACCGACCTCGCGATCCTCGCCGGCATGTACCTCATCACCGCCGGCGGGGTGACGATCGGCTACCACCGGCTGCTCACCCATCGCTCGTTCGCGACCTACAAGCCGGTCGAGTACCTGCTCGCCGCGCTCGGCTCGATGGCCGTCCAGGGAGCCGTCGTCGACTGGGTGGCGGATCACCGGCGCCACCACGCGCACGCGGACGACGAGGGCGATCCCCACTCCCCCCACGTCGGCCACGGCAGCGGCCTCCAGGGACTCTGGCACGCGCACGTGGGCTGGTTGCTCGAGGAGTGTGGGGTCTCCGACCGCCGCCGCTACGCCCCGGAGCTCGTCGAGGACCGCGGCATGCGGCTGATCAGCTCGGGCTTCCCCGCCCTCGTCGGGCTCTCGATCCTGATCCCGTTCGGGATCGGCTGGCTCGTGACCGGGGAGATCGTCGGCGGGCTCACCGGCGCCCTCTGGGGCGGCGCGGTGCGCATCTTCTTCGTACACCACGTCACCTGGAGCATCAATTCGATCTGCCACTTCCACGGTCGCCGGCGGTTCGAGACGGACGATCGCTCGACCAACGTCTGGTGGCTGGCGCCGGCGTCGCTCGGCGAGGCGTGGCACCACAACCATCACGCGTTCCCGCGATCCGCATTCCACGGACTGCGTTGGTGGGAGCTCGACCCGTCCGGCCTCGTAATCCGCGCCATGCGCAGGCTCGGCCTGGCCTGGAACGTGGTGCAGATCTCGCCTGAGCGGCAACGCGAGAGGCTGGCCTAATCCACCGCAAGCGTCTTCGGGCTGGGTAGGGGCAGCGACGCGCGCTCAGCAGGGAACGGCGCGACGAGACCGGGTTTCGGCACGCATATCGTGCTCAATCACGGTCTCACGCGGAGAGCCCCTGCGCCCGGTGCACCCCCCTACCTGCCCAGGAGGAGCGCTAAGGCCGAGATATCCTGCGCCGGGTGGCGACCTGGATCCTCACCGGCTCGCTGGAGAACTTCCGCATCAACGTCGAGCGCGGGTTCAATCCGATCGGATTCAAGGAGCGCCGGCGCCGGCAGGCCGCCGAGGTCGAGCCCGGTGACGAGATCGTCTTCTACGTCACCGGGGTGCAGGCGTTCGGCGGGATCGCCGTGGTCCGCTCGACGATGTTCGAGGACCGGACGCCGATCTGGCCACAGGGCCGCAAGAAGCGCCCCGAGGAGTACCCGTGGCGGGTCGAGGCGGAGCCGGTCCTGGTCCTCGACGAGGCGAGCTTCGTCCCCGCCGAGGAGCTGGCCGGCGAGCTCGAGCACGTCCGCAAGTGGCCGGCGGAGCACTGGCACCTCGCCTTCCAGGGCCAGCTGCGAACGGTCGGCGATGCGGACACCGCGCTCCTGCGCGAGCGGCTCGAGGCGGCCGCCGCAGCCTCACCGGCGTGATCCACGAGCGTCACTACACGCCCGAGCAGGCGAACGCGCTGTTGCCGCAGCTGAAGCCGCTGCTGCGCGAGCTCCGCGACGCGAGGGACAGGCTCACCGACGAAGAGGCGCACAGCGTGCTCGCCGACGCCGCGCCCACCAACGGCGGCGGCGCCCAGGGACGTCACGTCGGCGAGGCCTTTCTGGAGGTCCGCCGGATCCTCGCCCAGCTCGAGGCCCTGGAGATCGTCGTACGCGACGTCGATCGAGGGCTGATCGACTTCCCGGCCATCATCGAGGGCAGGGAGGTGTACCTGTGCTGGGAGCTCGGCGAGGATGAGATCGGCTTCTGGCACGACCTCGACGGCGGCTACGGTGGGCGCCATCGACTCGACTGAGCCGCCGACCGGCCGCCCGAGCCTGATCGCCGCCATTCGCTCGCTCGGCCCGGGGGCGACGCTGGCCGCGGCGGGTGCGTTGGCGATCCCGATCAGCCTGCTCCTGCCGTGGTACGGGATCACGTTCACCTCCCTCTCGCAGACCGGGCTCGGGGCCTTCGGCTTCGCCCACCTGGCGCTCGTGCTGACGGCCGGCGCCGCCCTGGTCCTGATCGCGCGCTGCGCGCGGGGCTACCAGCTGCCGCGCCCGCTCGACGAGGGGGTGCTACTCGCGCTCGCCGGGGCATGGGCCTCGCTTCTGGTCGGCTACCTGATGCTCGACCGCCCGGACGAGCTCGCCAGCTCGCCCAGGATCGGGCTCCGACTCGGGATCTTCCTCGCCCTGGGCGGATCCATCGCGCTGCTACTGGGGGGTCTTCGGCTGCGCCGCGAACGGCCCGCGCGATAGGCGCCTGTCCCTGGCCCGGCGGCCAGGGGAAGTTGTTTTGTCGCTCCTGCAACGGGAACTGAACTACGGCTGGGTGGCGCGCGCCGGCCGACCCCCCAGTCGCGCGCGTTGCCGCTCAGCCTCTTCATCCAGCTCCGTCCCTCGGCGACGGATCCATGAGCAACGAAACGGGGCGCCCGCCCAGCGCCCCGTTTCGTGTGTCACATGGGAGGTGTGTTGCCCGCCCCTTGCGGGCGCGGGGTGCGCACCCCCCTTGATCGGCACCCGCCGCGCCCGGCTTGAGCTCAAAAAAGAGGCGGGGCGCACAGTGCGCCCCGCCTCTGGCATCGGAGGTGCCCCGCGGAGGGGGCCTCTCGGCCACCTTGCTGGGGTTATGTTTGAGCAGGTCCCTGCGCGCAGGAACCCCATTCTTGGATCGACCCGCGACGCCAGCTCGCGAGCAGGGCGGGCCCCGCTGGCCATCTGTCCGAGCTCCCGATCAGGCCTCGTCGAGGCTCTGCACCAGGGCGCGATCGTGCTCGTAGTCGAGGCTTCGTGCTGCCTCGGCGACGTCCGCCCAGCGGAGCTCGTCGATCTCGTCGGTGGGATGGAACTCACCGTCAAGCGGCCGCATCAGCCACCAGCGAACCAGCTTGCGCCGGCCTTTTCGGTCGCGGTAGCGGGCCGGCTCGAGCTCGCGGACCAGCTCGCAGCGCATCCCGGTCTCCTCCTCCACCTCGCGCAGCGCGGCCTCCTCCCACGTCTCTCCCTCGCGAAGCTTGCCCTTCGGCAGCGACCAATCCTCGTACTCGGGGCGATGGACGATCGCCACCTCGGGCCCGCGCGACGTCTCACGGACAACGATGCCGCCGGCAGCCTCGACTTCAACCGGCCCCTCGTCCGTATCGCTCGTCCTCACCCCCGAGACCCTATGTGCGACCACGTGGCCTCCGCGGCCACGGACGGGCCAATGCGGCTCGTACCGGGCCGAGCGGCGCCTATCCGGTTGTCGATTGCCCGACTGGAGAAGGAGTGCCCTCCCGCCACGAATACGCGTAGGCGGGATCGTCGAGCTCCTGCGCGAACTCCGTGAGCCGGAGTGGCCGGAATGTGTCCCACATCACCGCGAGCTCCTCCGTGCGCTTCGCCCCGAGGGCCTTCTCGACGAGCCCGGGCTGCGGCCCGTGCGGCAGCCCCGACGGGTGCACGGTCACCGACCCGACCTCGATGCCCTTGCGGCTCCCGAACTCCCCGGAGACGTAGTAGATGATCTCCTCGGACTGGAGGTTCGAGTGGTGGTACGGGAGGGGGACCGCCTCGGGGTCGTAGTCGAGCTCGCGCGGGCAGAACGAGCAGACCACGAAGTTCGGGCCCTGGAACGTCTGATGCACCGGGGGCGGCAGATGGAAGCGCCCGGTGCGGGGCTCGAAGTCGTGGATGTTGAACGTGTACGGGTAGACGTACCCGTCCCAGCCGACGACGTCGAAGGGGTGGTAGTCGAGGGCATAACGCTGAAGCCCGCCGCGCACGCGCACGGTCAGCTCAAACTCCCCGGACTCGCGATGCGTTTCGAGTTCCTCGGGCGGATGGAAGTCGCGCTGCGAGTACGGCGCCGACTCGAGCAGCTGCCCGTAGCGGTTGCGGTAGCGATTCGGCGTCTCGATCTCGCCGGGCGTGTGGAAAACGAGCCAGGTTTGCGGGGTCTCGTCGAGGACGAACCGGTAGGTCGTGCCGCGCGGGATGACGACGTAGTCGTGCTCGCGGAAGGGAACGCTGCCAAACATGGTCTCGAGCGTCCCCGACCCCTCGCACACGAAGAACACCTCGTCGCCCTCCCCGTCGCGGAAGAACGCCTCGGTCTCCTCCTCGGGCCTGCAGATCGAGACCTCCAGGTCCCCGTTCCACATCAGGCACCGGCGGCCGCTGATCGGGTCGCCGGCGGGACCTGTGCCACCGGTCACGAGGTGACGGTGGACGTGCGCGTCCGGGACCCACTCGCGATGCTCGATCGCAGTGAACTCGAGCGCCTCCGAGATCCAACACGGCGACTGGAGGTGGTAGAGGATCGACTCGTTGCCGGAGAACCCCTCGAACCCCATGACTTCCTCGACGAGGAGCCTGCCGTTGTCGCGGAACTGCGCGTGGCGCTTGCGAGGGACGTCTCCGAGGCGGTGATATCTCATCAGAGGTTCCCCCGCTTCTCCTGCTCCCGCTCGATCGCCTCGAACAAGGCCTTGAAGTTCCCCTCGCCGAAGCCCCGCGCGCCGTGACGCTCGATCACCTCGAGGAACAGCGTCGGGCGGTCGCTCAGGGTCGCGGTGAAGATTTGCAGCAGGTAGCCCTCGTCGTCGCGATCGGCGAGGATGCCGAGGCGGTGTAGGTCCTCGAGGTCTTCCTCGATCTCCCCGATGCGCTCCGGCAGCTCCTCGTAGTAGCTGTCGGGGGTGGCGAGGAAGCGAACCCCGCGCTTTCGCAGATCGGCGACCGTGCGCACAATGTCGGTCGTCGCCAGGGCGACGTGCTGGACGCCCGCGCCGCCGTAGTACTCGAGGTACTCCTCGATCTGCGACTTGCGCTTCCCCTCAGCCGGCTCGTTGATCGGAAACTTGATCCGACCCTTGCCGTCGGCCATCACCTTCGACATCAGCGCCGAGTACTCGGTCGAGATGTCCCGATCGGTGAAGTGGATCAGCTCGGTGAATCCGAAGACGCGCTCGTAGTAGGAGACCCACTCATCGAGGCGGCCGAGCTCGACGTTCCCGACGACGTGGTCCACGCCGGCGAACAGCCCGGCGTCGGAGATGTCGGACTCCGGCACGGAGGCGAAGCCGGGCATGAACGGGCCCTCGTAGCCGTTGCGCTCGACGAAGGTGTGGAGCGTCTCCCCGTACGTGGAGATCGTCGCGACGCGCACGACGCCGTGCTCGTCGGAGAGCTCTTGGGGCTCGCTGACGCCACGGGCCCCGCGGCGGACCGCGACCCGGTAGGCCTGCTCCGCGTCGGGGACGGACAGCGCCACGACCTTGACCCCGTCGCCGTGCTCCGCCACGTGGCGGGCGATCTCGCTCGCCCCGTGGAGCGGCGACGTGAGCACGAAGCGGATCCGGCCCTGCTCGAGCACGTGCGAGGCGCGGTCGCGGACCCCGGTCTCGAGCCCCGCGTAGGCGGAGCGGCGAAAGCCGAGGGCATGGGTGAAGTAGTAGGCGGCCTGCGACGCGTTCCCGACGTAGAGCTCCAGGTGATCGATGCCCAACAAGGGCATCTCGTCGGCGATCGCGGCGGGCGGCTGGGTTGCGGTGCGGACCTCCATCGCTCCTCCTCGTTTGGCCTTTCGCTTTATGATTGCCACTCAGGAGAGCTTGCTCAAGCGCAGTTCGTTGCGTCTTGGCCTTGAAAGGGGCGCCGATGGACGAAACCGACCACCGAATCGTTGCGCTGCTTCGCGAGAACGCCCGCCGCTCGTATCAGGACATCGGCGAGCGGGTCTCCCTCTCCGCTCCGGCCGTGAAGCGTCGCGTCGACCGGCTCGAGGCCGAGGGCGTGATCCGCGGCTACTCCGCGAACATCGATCCCAGCGCGCTGGGCTGGAACACCCACGCCTTCGTCGAGCTCTATTGCGAGGGGCGGATGTCCGGCCAGGAGGTCGAGGCGGCCGTGGCGCCGCATCCCGAGGTCGAGGGTGCGTACACGATCGCCGGCGGGGCGAGCGCGATCCTCCATCTGCGGGCCGCCGACACCCAGCACCTCGAGGAGGCGCTGGAGCGGATCCGTGACGCCCCCGGCGTCCAGCGCACCCAGACCCAGGTAGTGCTCTCGACGCTGTTCGAACGGCCGGTGTCGAACGGGAAGGGTCCCGAGCTCAAGTGATCGACCACGCCTCCGACCTCAAGCTCCAGCACCTGGTCGAGCTCTCGAAGCTGGGCGACGAATGCGTTGAGATCGAGCGCGAGGTCGAGGCGTTTCTGAACGAGAACGACGTCGTCTTCGCCGGCCACACGATCCCCTTCGTGCTGATGCCGCACTTCGTCTCCCCCGGGCAGATCGCTCGCGTTCGGCGCGCGGTCGAATGCCTGTGCCGGGTGCTGGACCGCTTCTGCGACGCCTACCCCGAGGACGAGCTGCTGCGGGCGGAGCTCAACCTGCCCGCCTTCGAGGACTCGCTGGTCCGCGTCGACCCAGGCTACGAGCGCCCGCTGCGGATTTGCCGCCTGGACGCCTTCCTCTCCGGCCACGACGTCCGCTTCCTCGAGTTCAACGCCGACTCGCCGGCGGGGATCGGATACACCGACGTGCTCTACGAGGGCCTGCGCGACGCGATCCACCTGCCGCGCGTCGAGGCCGAGTTCGACGCCGCCTATGAGCCGATGCTGCCGCTGCTCATAGAGACGCTCCTCGACGCCTACGCGAGCGCGCGGGCCCGCTGGCCGGAGCTGCCGGAGCGCCCGCGGATGGCGCTGGTCGACGTCGCCGAGACGCCGTCGGTGCCCGAGTTCCGGATCATCTGCCGGGCCGCCCGCGAGGCCGGAATCGAGGCCGTCTGGACCACGACCGGGGGGCTCGAATACGACGGCTCGGCGCTTCGCGCCGAGGGCGAGCCGGTCCACCTCGTCTACCGCCGGGTGATGGTCGAGGACCTCTCCGAGGGAGACCTGACTGCCGCCTACCGGGACGGGCGGGTGTGCGTCGTCAACCCGCCGCGGGCTCGGGTGGCGAACAACAAGAAGCTGTTCGCGCTGCTCGACGACCCCCGCTTCGCGCACTTGGTCGAGCCGCGCGAGCGGGACGCGATCGCGCGCACGATCCCCTGGACCCGGGTCTTGCGCCCCGGCCGCGTGACCTACGGCGAGTGGGTGGTCGACCTGCTCGCCTTCGTCTCCGACAACCGCCCGCGCCTGGTCCTGAAGCCCGCCTCCGAATACGGCGGCCACGGGGTGTCCCTGGGGATCGAGACCGAGCAGGAGGAATGGGACGCGACCCTCGCCGAGGCCGCCGGGCGCGGCGACTTCGTCGTCCAGGAGTACGTGCCGGTGCCCGAGGAGATGTTCCCTACGATCAAGGACGGCCACGTGCACATGCAGCTGAAGCGCTTCAACATCAACCCCTTCGGGCTCGGCGGGCGCTACGCGGGGATGCTGACCCGCATCTCCGACCGCGCCGTGATCAACGTCTCGGCCGGTGGCGGCCTGCTGCCGAGCGTTGTCGGCCGCCACAAGCGACGTTTGTTGGCCGAGGAGGCCGAGGAGAGCGAGGAGACGCATGGCGCTGCCGCATGAGCCGCTGATCCGAGGCTACGACGTGGACGAGAACGCGACCCGCTTCTCGAACTACTTCCACGTCCTGCGCGAGCTCGTCCACTTCCACGGCGGCTGGCTCGCGCTCGCGTCAGAGTTCGAGACCAAGTACCGGCTGGGCGACCACCTACATGACGACGCCCGCGCGGTCGCGCGAATCACGCGGCGGCTGTACGAGCTCCGCCACCCGAGCGACTACCCGGGCGCGCCGGGGCCGGAGCTGACCGAGCTGCTCGACGAGCTCGCCGGGGCCGAGTCCCCCGAGGAGTACATCGAGCGCGCGTACGGCACCGCCAAGCCGGC
>JBKPFS010000179.1:0-4398 GCA_046728935.1 Actinomycetota bacterium
GATCGCCGCCTGCCCCGGCGCGCCCGTCAGCAGGGCGGTCGGGGTCGCGAGCAAGCCCGCCGCTCCCAGCGCGCGAATCCGGCACCTCCAGGGCACGCGTGGAACCTACCAACGGCTCGCGGCTTCGCCGGTCGCGCGCCGGTAGCGTCCGGCCGATGAACGAGCTCGATCGAGGTCCACGAGCTCATCGACGCGGGAGATCAGGTGTTCGCCTCGTCATCTTCCGGGCCCGTAGAAGACGGAGAGGCGCGGAGACGAAATCTCTAGCAAGGGGGACCAAGTGACCCTGGCGGTCCCGAAGGGGCCGCGCCCGCCCCCGGAGAGCTCCCCTGGGCACTCAGCGGAGTACGTCGTCGTGCAAGTGGCGCCGCAGCACGCGGGTCACGACCTCCGCCACGAGCGCGTAGCCCGTGTCGTTGAGATGCGTGCCGGCCGCTGACAGCTCCGGGATCCTGCCCTCGAGGTACGGATAGACATCGGCCACGCGCGCGCCGAGGCGCTGACCGATGCAAGCAATGAGGTCATTGAGTCCGATCTGCTCGCCTTTACCCGAGCAATCGAGACGGCCGTCGCTGCCGACTAGCAGATCGTCCCATCGCGACTCGTTCGGCGTGCCCTGGAACGGGTTGTAGTAGGTCAGCACTACGAGCGCCTCGGGTCCCCGATCGCGAGCAAGCGCAGCGGAAAGGCTCGTGAGCAGCGTCGTGTAGTGGCGAACAAAACCGCAGGCCTCGCCGGTCGGTGCCTCATCACAGGGGCCGCCGAACCCCAGATCGTTGCCGCCGATTCCGAGCGTCACGAGCCGAGTATCGGTCGCAGGATCGTCGATGCGCTCCAGCGCAGCCGACAGCTGTCCTTCAAGGATGCTCCGGCTGTTCTCGAACAGCCGGACTGAGACGTTGTCCAGATCGCCAACCCGCCACACGCCGGGCGTCCGCAGCATCTCGAGGAGCTGCGCCGGGTAGCCCTTGGTGGCGGGATCCGAGGCACCGATCCCGAACGCGAACGAATCGCCGAGGGCGACGTAGAGGCGATCTGACGGTCTCGCTGCGTCGGCACGGGGAGCCACCGCTGCGAGGGGGATGAGCACGGCAAGGGCCAGTGCGGCCAGCGATCGGCGGAGAAAAGATCCGTGGATCCGAGCAGTCCCCCAGTCAATCCGTTCGCTCTGGCCCAAGCCTGGGTTGACTTCCGTGTTGGTGACACTGATGCCGGATACTCGCGCCGTCGCGCGCTGGCCGGGCATGAGCGGATCGTAACCCGGCGGAGAGCTCTCGCTACACGCAGCCTCCGTGGGTGTTTCAGCCGGCCTTGACACTAGGGCTCGCGCGGGCTTCGCTCGTCCGCGGAGGTCTGTGGGCCTATGACGGGCTTCCGCTTTCCCCAGCGGTGGTGAGCCGCTTGAAACGGCTCAAATGCCGGGCTTTAGTACCCGAGCGCGAACTTGGCGTCCTCGGAACCCTTCGAGCTCGGCGAGTCCTGCTCAGGGTGCTCACGGATCTGCGGGCGGGCGTCCCAGCGCCCGATGTAGCCATCGGGCGGGTTCCATCGCCAAGCGAGGACGCGGCCAAAGATGCCGTCTTGCGCGGCAGCGGCCGGCGGGCACTCCTTCCCCTGCTTCAGCCATCGCTCCCACGTGCGCACCCGGAGCTCCTCCGACTCTGCGGCCGAGACCCCTGCTCGGGCTCGCCCCAGGAGTCGCGCGCCTTGAGCGCTCGGTCGACCGCGCTCCGTGGCGGTCGCGGTATCTGCGGAACCAGCGACGGGCGGGGCCTGTGGGCGCCCGGCGGTGCTCCTGGAGGCCGGGTCGTCACTCTTTGATTCGCGCGCACGTGCTTACCCGGCGGTCTTGCGGTGCGCGGTTCTCCACCCGGCGACCCTCCCCTCGCCGCGAGATACTGCGTGAGCGATGCCGCAAGAGAACATCGAGATCGTGTCGGAGATGGTGG
The DNA here is from genome assembly GCA_046728935.1 of Actinomycetota bacterium. Taxonomy (GTDB): domain Bacteria; phylum Actinomycetota; class Thermoleophilia; order Solirubrobacterales; family 70-9; genus DATAFO01. The sequence goes on from JBKPFS010000179.1 coordinate 1,950, forward strand.
ATGCCTTCAACCGACGCGACCTTGACGGGTACCTCGCCAGGATTAGCCCCGACGTGGAATGGGATGTGAGCGAGGGCTTCCTCGGAGTCCAGGATGTCTATCGAGGTTGGGCGGGGGTGCGTAAGTGGTGGAACGATTTCCTGGAGGCCTGGGAAAGCTTCGATGTCGAGGTCGAGCAGATCACTGAAGGCAGCGCTGGCCAGGTCTTCGTCGGGATAAACGGGAAGGGGCGCGGCAAGGCCAGCGGCGTGAACACCGAGCTCCCCTTCTTGTTCGTCTTCTGGGTCGCGGACCACAAAGTTGCTCGGTTGAGGATGTTCCAAAGTCGAGACCAAGCCCTGGACGCCGCCGGGCTGTCGGAGTAGGTGATGTCGCAGGAGAACGTCGAGATCGTGCGTGCCTACTACTCGGCGTGGAACGCGGGCGGCCTGGACGCTGCGCGGGGGTTCTGGAGCGACGACTTTGAGTGGCAGGACGCCCCCGAGATGCCCGATGCCGGCAGCTACAAGGGAGCAGAAGCCGCAGCAGCACACTTTCGAGACCTCAACGAGGTGCTCGGAACGATGAAGGTGGAGGTGGACCGCCTTCTGCCGCTCGGCGATGAGGTTTTCGTCTCGCTGCGCGTCCACCTCGAGGCCCCGCGGGGCGGGCTTCCCATCGACGGGGTGATCCACGAGACCGTCCGCATCGAGGAAGGCAAGATCGTCCGAATCCGCCTCTTCCTCGATGAGCACGAGGCCCTCGCCGCCGCCGGGCTGCGGGAGTAGGCGAGCGGTCATCAGCAAGACTTACTGACCGACGACGCCAAATTGATCGACGCTTTGCTGTGTAGCGAGAGAGCGGATTCAGCGTGGAGCGTGGCCAAAGCAGCAGGCGCGGACGCGGATTACGCCGCCACGACAGCCCTACGACGTATGACTGAGGGCGACACCGACTACCCGATCCTCCGGCGGTTCGACCTCGGACCGGACGTGTACGAGGCGATTGAAGACTCAGCGCGAGAGTGGTAACCCCGCCCAAACCTGGCCGAATGGCTGCAATCCGCGCTGCAGTGTCGCTGTGGCCTCGGCCGCAAACGGCATAGCCAAGCCGTTTAGTACCCCACAGCGAACTTCGCGTCCTCGCTCATCAGCTCCGATCGCATCCCGCTCCCTGAGGCTAATCAGGCACGTTCGGCTGCTTTGAGTTGTCTTTAGTTTCGCTCGGAAGTGCTCCGTTCGGGACCAATTTCGGGACCCGCTTTTCGTCGAATCCGGCAGGCCGGGTTAGCTCTCTGGAAGGCCTCATTCCGTCGCCTGCGGGCTCCTGCTTCTCGCGCATTGGAGGAGCGAGCGCAAGGCAGCTTCCGCTCCTGCGTTTCGTGCAGGGCGACAGCCAGATAGGGGTGGGCTTGGACGATTGCTTTTGCGCGGGAGCAGAACCGGTGTCCCGTAAGGCCATCCTCATTCGGAACGCGACCGTGAATCAACCGGAGCTGCTGCGCGCCATTCGGCGGCTCCGTCGGGGCCGGTCTGCGGCGGGTCTCGAGACCCGCGGTACTGACCGTGTGATCCTGGCCGCGCGCCCGTGCGCCGTCGCCGGCGCCCGGGCGCTTCGGTCGAACGGCTCGAGGGTAGGCCGGCACAGGTTCGGTCCCCGCCGCCGATGGTCACAGCGTGAACCAGATCGGGACATGGGTCTCTGGGTCGGCCGCAGGGGCGGGATGACTCGGACGGCGGTGTCAGTCCGACTCGTCGCGGGCGCGCCCGTAGCGCTCGTAGATCACGCGCGAGCCGAACGTCCTGGTCTCGATCAGGTCCAGCGGGACGTCGTCGGTGACCGGCGGCAGGAACGGCGTGCCGCCACCGACGACGACCGGATTCCGGAACATGCGCAGCTCGTCGACGAGGCCGAGCTCGATCGCCGCCGCGGCCAGGCCGGCGCCGCCGATTCCGACGTCCTTGTCGGTCGCGTCGAGCGCCGCAGCGGCCTCCTCGCCCAATGACGCCTCGGCGAGCCGGGCGTTGCCCTGGACGCTGTCGAGCGTGCGGCTGAAGACGATCTTCGGGATCGCGCACCAGGCGTCGGCGAACGCGGCGTCGAGCTCGCTGTCGCGCATCGACGGATCCGTCTCCCACACCAGCATCGTCTCGTAGAGCCTGCGGCCCAACAGAAAGCCGCCGAGCTCGCGTGTCTGCGCGACGTGGAAACGAAACTGCTCCTCGTTGGGGGCCGACCAATTGAACGCCCCCTCGCGGTCGGCGATAAAGCCGTCCACAGAGACGCTCATCGAGTAGATCAGCATGGCTTCAAGCTCGTCGCACCGGAGCGACGGACGATGATCGCGATGAAGTTCACCATTGAGCTTGAAATCGGGCTCTCCTTCCTTCTGCAGGCTGCTCTGCCACAGCTAGTGACCGATCGCGAGACGAAAACTCATCGTCGTGGGCGGTCCAAGCGATCGTACGGC
>JBKPFS010000180.1:0-8657 GCA_046728935.1 Actinomycetota bacterium
GCCGTCCAATTCGACGCGCTGCTCCGCGGCGACCTCTGGCTCGAGAACGCCGCCCACGCCAACGCCATGGCCCGCCGCCTCGCCGACTCGGTCGGCGAGATCGAGGGCGTCGAGATCGTCCACCCCGTCGAGGCGAACGCCGTCTTCGCGCGCGTTCCCCGCCCGGCGATCGACCGCCTGCTCCATCGCTGGCCCGGCGAGCGCCCCTTCTACGTCTGGAGCGAGGCCGACGCGGTGGTGCGCTGGATGTGCACGTGGGACACCCAGCCCGATGACGTCGACGCCTTCACGATCGCCGTCCGCGAAGCCGTCGCCGCGTAGCCCAGCCACCGCTCGCTGGTCGGGCCGAAAGTTAAGGCTCTAAGAAGCCCTCTCCGCGCCGAAGCTTCCCTCACCTGGGGGTGTTCGCCTAGATATGAGCCTCGCGGTCGTGGTAAACGACACCGACCAAGCGGAACCGGCTCACGGCGGTGGCGAGGGCCGGGCGCCCGTCGTTGAGCGTCGGGCCCGTCCGCTCAGTTCGTTCGAGCTCCGACCCACCGCTCGCGAGCTCCGGTCGGCGCTGCAGCTGGTCGAATTCCGCCTCGTGGACGAGGTCGACCCGGCCACACGCCGCGAACTTCGTCTCGTCATCGGCGAGCTCGTCGCGCGCTGGCTGCAATGCGCCGGCGCGAGCGAGCCGATGATCATCACGGTGAGAGTTCTGCCGGATCGAGTTCGGTTGGATGTCGCCGCATCCACAGCTGATCGGGGACCCGAGTTCTGGACTCGGGTGTGTGACGCACCGGGACTCGGCCTCAGCCGCGATGCTCATCCGGAGCGGCGTTCGGACTCGGGCGTCTTCATCGAGCTGCCGCGACGCCCGAAGGCAGAGGATCAGCCTGCTCGCCGAGGCTGGTTTGGCTAGCTCGCGAGGGCAAATAAGGACGCGGTAGGGCTCGGTCCTACTCCGCCAGTCCGGCGGCTGCGAGGGCCTGACGGTGACTGAGATAGTCATGCACGGTGGCGATCTTTCCGTCGCGGAAGGTGACGAGCTCGCCGAGCTCTGTGTCGAGTTCGATGGGGGTAGTCCGGCCAGTGACGGTGAACCGTCCCAGGACCAAGACCGACTCCCCGAGGTCGCGGACCTCCTCTACCTGAGCCGTGAGCCGTCCGAAGACCTCACCGCGATACTCCGCCCAGGCCCGCCGCGCCCCCTCATGGCCGTTGTAGGTCGTGGCCTCGCCTTCGAGGGCGGGCTCGATCGACGGATGCCACTCGACATCAGGGTGAAGCTCGGCAAGGAACGCGTCGAGGTCGTCGGCTTCCCACGCTTCGTGAGCGCGCCTGACCGTCTCCACATTCTCCTGCGACATCGCCCCTCAGTGTCTCGTCAAGCCGGTCGAGGGGACTGGAGCGCGTCTGCCGAGGCGTGTGCGTTCGGTGGAACTAGCCGAAGCAGACCTCCACAGAGCCGTCGTGGAAGCGTGCGAACTCGCTCGTGACCGCTCCGGGTGTGATGCCGAGGTCCGCCGCCTCATCGAAGGCGTCGCGGCGATTCTCCGCTTGGCCCCCGGGAGACTTGCCGCGCCTCGAGTCAACCGCCCGCGTCGTTACGTCGGCTGAGGTACTTGTCGATCTGCCGGCGTTCCCAATCGGCGCCCAACAATCCGCCGATTCCGAGAAGCACGATTGCGGTGCTAGCGACGCCGATGCCCGTCCCGAGCATGGGCCAGTAGAACCACAGGGAGCTGCTGTCATCGAGCACGTCGATGGCGAACCACATCAGACTGAGCGACCCAAATCCCCACAATCGTGTAGAGAATCCGCTTGCGCCGAACGTACCGTCGGGCTTCCGCCACGGACTCGTCCATCAGCGGCCGAGGATACCTCGCGCAAGCCGAGGCCCGACCGATCCCGTGTTTCGCCAATCGTGACGGCGGAGATTCGGAAGGGCGGCGAGAGCCGCCTTTCCCCTTTCTAGAGCGGATTTCGGCCCCAAGCCCACCGGCCGATCCCGCTGAAATGCCGCTGGATTCGGCCGGATTAGACCCGATTTGGGCAGAGGACTCGGATTCTGCCCAAATGCCGAAACGGCTGAGACGATGGATCTACCGACGTGACGGCACATGCGGCAACAACTGAAGGAACGGCGGCGCAGCTACCCGAGGCCGAGATCGAGCGTGCCCTGGGGGTTCTCGCCCCGTCGATGGCAAGGCTGGGTGCGCCGCCCGCGAACTGGCCGCACAGGGATACGGGAGGGGCCCACCGGGCGGCCGCCGACGGCACCCGGCCGCATAACGCGCGTGAGGGCCGCCGGGGGGCCAAGCTGAAAGTCGGTCGTCCCCGCGGGCTTGGGAGAGTATGGTTCTTCTCAACGCTGGCCCTGCGGCTAGAACACCGGCCAAGACCCAATGGCCGCCGAAAGCGCCCACGGCGCGGACGAGGCGAGGAGCTTGGAGAACGATGTTTTCTGCGGGGCCAGTCGCTGTGTACGGGGGGCTCCAACTCGTGCCTGACGCTGACGACACCGCCCCGCGTTGAGGCAGCCAGCGCCCACCTTCTGCCTAAACCCTGCGAGTCGGAGCGTCGGGGTTTGGCTTAGAGGTTGGCCCCATGACTTGTTCCTTCTGCCGTTCTCATCGGGTGAAGTGGCGGTATCCCAGCGACACGCAGACTTGGCTGGCATGTGAACCGTGCCACGAGGCCATCGCACGGGATGACCGCGAAGCACTGCTAGAGCGGGTGCTATTCGGGCCGGTACCGCGCACGCTGCCTGAGCGCTACGAGTCCCGATTCAGGGAACGAGCCCGTGAGCTGCACGAGCGGTTCTGGCAGCTGCGCTCGGGGCCAGCGAGTCCCGCCTAGGTTCAACCTGTCGTACCGTCCCCGGCGGTATAGGCTCCCACTACACCGCGCAGACGGGAAGGCAAGGATGCGCAGGATTCATTGGCTCGTGGTCGGGCTCGTGCTCACAGCGGGCTTGTCGGTCGCCGCGCTCGCGCCCGCGAAGGGGATCAAGATCAGCGAACGGTCCGATGACTTCACCGTCACGACGCCGGGCGAAGGCCAGGCCGAATGCGGTGGCAAGCGGGCGGTGGCCGGCGGGTTCTTCGGCGAGTTCGAACCCATGAGCACGCTTGTCATCCCGTTGATCTCGATCCGCGAGGACGGGTCGGCGTGGAGGCTCCGTGCGGGTGCCATAGGCAGCGCCCCCGGCGACGCCACGGCGTACGCCTACTGCGCGAAGAAGAAGAAGTTCCCCAAGCTCCGGGAGGGCTCGGAGGAGGAGACGATCGGCGGCGGCGGGGGCGTGGAGAGCGTCACCGCCGAGTGTCCAGGCAACCGGCGCGCGATCTCGGGAGGCTTCGAGCTCCCGGACCAGATCATCCTCGTGACCACGTCGATGCGAAGCGGTCGGGGGAGCTGGACGGTCGAGTTCTCGAGCAGCGGGACCGCGCAGGCCGAGGCGCTCGTCTACTGCGCCAAGGGCGTGAAGCTGAAGCAGCGTTCCTCCGAGACGACGCTCTCCCCGGGCGAGCAGGACACCGAGAAGGCACGCTGCAAGCGGAACCAGCGGGTCGTCTCGGGTGGCTTCGACACCGAGTCCGGGGATGCGACGTTCGCAGCCACCACCGCTTCGCGGCGCGCGGGCAAGCGCTCCTGGGAGGCGACGGCGTTTGCGGACGGTGGTGCCCAGCCGCTGACTGTGTACGCGTACTGCCTCAAGCAGCCGAAGAAGTAGAGAGGTACACGACTCAGTACAGCCTGAACTACGGTGCCGATTGTGGACGGCGGCGACTCCTGAGAACGACCGGCCGCGCCCCTCGGCAGGAAGCAGGGGGCAACTTGCTCCGGCGGGGTTCTAGCCACTGAGGGGCGTCAGACGGCGTAGGTGGTGTCCGGGACCCAAGCTCTTAGAACCCAGCGTGCCCGCCTTCCAGCGGGCCGCGCCCCTGCTCGCCACCGTCCGCGACCACAGAGACAGGGAAGAGGCCCTCGAAGCCGCCGGGCTGTCGGAGCAGGCCATGATTGCCACGATGGATCTCGTCCCGATCACGGATTCGCCGCTGCGGGGCCGGATCCGCAAGCGTGGCAAGGTGCTGACCGTGACAGACGCGAACGGTGACCCGGTAGGTGCGTGTCCGCTACCGGCTCGGCGGCGACCTCTGGGTGGCGAAGACGAGACCGCGGCGGAGGTTCAGCGCCGAACTCTCCCCGGCCATGCTCGCGATGACTGCGGCTTGGTTGCCGGCATCGCTTGATGCTCACTCAGGATGTGGTGTGGGAGATGTCGAGGTGAGGCCTTCAACCGAGGCGACCTCGAGGGTGCGCTTGGGCTTGCGGACCCTCCACCGGAGTTCGAGTTCGTGGCCTCGGGGATCCTCGTCCCCGACCTTGCGGGGGCGCAGCGGGGACCTGAGGGATTTAGGAGGGTCGCGGAAGTGTTCTGGGGCGAGTTCGACGACCCCTATATCGAGGTCCACGAGCTCATCGACGCGGGAGCTCAGGTGTTCGCCTCGGTCACCTTCCGGGGCCGTGGAAAACAGAGCGGCGCGGAGACGAGCTGGGATCTCTGGGCCGTATGGACCGTTCGGGACGGCAGGCTGGTTCGCTTTCGGGGGTTCACGGACCGGGACGCAGCCCTCGAAGCCGCTGGGCTTCAGGAGTAGGCGATGTCGCAGGAAAAGATCGAGACTGTGCGGCGTGGCCTTGTAGCCCTGGGCACCCAAGACTTTGACGCCGTGCTGGCGGTGGTCCATCCCGATTAGGGACTCGATCAGCACCGAGGCTGCAAGGCTGGCAGCCGCAGAAACCCCGCAGCCAAGCCCTAAACTGACCGACGCGCCCGGATAGCTCAGTCGGTAGAGCACCTCCATGGTAAGGAGGGGGTCGCCGGTTCGAGTCCGGCTCCGGGCTCTTCGCGACATGACCGTCCTCGTCCACCTGAGCGGAAACTCGACCCTTCGGGTCGACGTCGACTTCGAGGAGATGAGCGCCGCCTACGAGACGGCGCTGGAGAAGAACCGCCTGCTGCGGATCACGAGCGACGACGGGACCACGCGCGCCGTAAACCCGCTGCAAATCGTCTTCTTCCAGCAGGCGGACGGGGCTCCGGAGCCGCAGCCCGGCCGGGGTGAACCGGCCGCGTAGCGCTGGGCCCCGCCACCAGCTCCCCGCGCAGCTCGAGCTCGACTCCCTCCTTCCCGCGATCCGCCCGCCCCCGCAGGGCCAGGCGCTCCAGGTGCGGATAGGCGAGGCCGAGCGCGATCAGGCACGCGGCGACGATCCCTAGCCACGCGATCCCCGCGATCGCCGCCGCCGCGTCGAGCGCCAGACCGCCAACGACCACGACCTGTGAGGTGCTCGGCGGCCACCACACGCGCGCTGGATCGACGACCTCGACCGGATACCTCGGCGGGCGCTCCGCCACGGCGCGATCCTATCCGTCCGTCACGGACTCTCCAAGCGGGCATCTTTAGACTCGCCGGCCATGCCCGAGATCTGGCTAGTCGTCCGCGACGGACCCGACGCGGGGCGCGAGTGGCGCGTCACCGAGCAGCTCGTGATCGGCCGCGCCGGAAGCGCCGACGTCGTCCTCTCCGACCCCACGATCTCCCGCCGCCACGCCGCGGTGAGCACCCAGGGCGAGACCGCCGTGGTCGAGGACCTCGGCTCATCGAACGGCACCTACGTCAACGGCAAGCCCGTCGCCGAGGGCAGTCGCGTGATCGAGGGCGACGTCATCCGCCTCGGTCGCGACACCACGGTCGAGGTGTCGGTCGGGCCGACGGGCGCTCACACCCCGACCGGCGAGCCCACCGTGATCGAACCCGCGGCGGAGGACCCGGCGCCCTCGGACGCCCTCGAGGACCGCCCCGGCGGCGGCACCCCCAACTCCTGAAGCGCCCCGGGTGATGCGATGAGCGACCGCGTCTGCGTGATCGGCGCCGGGTCGTCGGGCATCGCCTGTTGCCAGGTGCTCGACGCGCGCGGGATCCCCTTCGACTGCTTCGAGGTGGGATCAGAGCTGGGCGGCAACTGGCGCTACATGAACGACAACGGGATGTCGTCCGCCTACCGCTCCCTCCACATCAACACGTCGCGCCGGATGATGGCCTACGCCGCCTTCCCGCTGCCCGGCGACTACCCGGACTACCCCGACCACTTCCTCATCGCTCGCTACTTCGACGACTACGTCGACCACTTCGGCCTCCGCGACAAGATTAGCTTCAGAACCGCGGTCACCCTGGTCGAGCCGGTGGGGGAGGGCAAGTGGCTGGTCGAATGGCGCCGTCCGGGAGGCGAGCACGGCTCGGGCACCTACGGCGCGGTGATGGTCGCCAACGGACACCACTGGGACCCCCGCTGGCCCGAGCCGCCCTTCCCCGGCCAGGACGAGTTCGCCGGCAGCCAGATGCACTCCCACGACTACAAGGAGCCCGACGTCCTCGAGGGCGAGCGCGTCCTGGTGCTCGGCATCGGCAACTCGGCCACCGACATCGCCGTCGAGAGCTCGCGCCACGCCGACGCCACGTTCCTCGCCATGCGCCGCGGCGCCTGGATCATCCCCAAGTACCTCAAGGGCCGGCCCACCGACGAGCTCGGCAACGCCCTCACCTCGCGCCTTCCGCTGCCGATCCTTCGGCTCTTCTACCGCCGCAGCCTGAAGCTCGCCGCCGGCTACCCCCAGGACTTCGGGCTCCCGGAGCCCGACCACAAGCTCGCCGAGGCGCACCCGACGATCTCCTCCGACATCCTGCCGCGGATCGGCCACGGCGACATCGTCGTGAAGCCGAACATCGATTCCTTCCCCGGCGGCCGCATGGTCCGCTTCGTCGACGCCACCGAGGAGGAGATCGACCTCGTGATCTGGTGCACCGGCTACAGGATCAGCTTCCCCTTCTTCGACCCGGCGCTGATCGCGGCCCCGGACAACCGGATCCCGCTCTACCGGCGCGTCGTTCATCCCGACCACCCCGGGCTCTTCTTCATCGGCCTCGTGCAGCCGCTGGGGGCGATCATGCCGATCGCCGAGGCGCAGGCGGAGTGGGTCGCCGACCTGCTCGAGGGGAAGACGACCCTTCCCGACCCCGAGCGCATGCGTCGCGTGATCGACCGCGAGGACGCCCGCATGGCCCGCCGGTACGTCGCCTCGAAGCGCCACACCATCCAGGTCGACTTCGAGCCCTACATGCGGACGATTCGACGCGAGCGCCGGGCCGGGCGCCGGCGCGGGCTGCTCTCCCGGCTGCGCGCCGACCGGGCGCACGAGCTGCGCGTCGGGACAACCGGTTGAGTCCGATCGGGCTCGCCTCCGCGCTCGAGCGCGGCCTCAGCCGCCTCGCCGCCGCCACTCCGACCCGCGTCAAACGCCTGATCGCCGGCGCCCCGATCCGGATCGACGGCCAGGAGCTGCACCCCGACGCGCAGGCGATGCTTCGCATCGGTCGCCTGCTGGGATCCGAGCGCGCCGACCTGCCGATCGACGTCCAGCGGGCGAAGACGCGCCGCGAGGCCCGCCTCGTCGCCGGCAGGCAGATCGCAGTCGGCGCCGTCGAGTCGCTCACGGTGCCCGGCGGCGACGGCCCCCTCGACGCGCGCCTCTACGTCCCCGAGGCCGCAGCCGACGAAGGCCCGCTCACCGTCTACTTCCACGGCGGCGGCTGGTGCATCGGCGACCTGCACACGCACGACCAGTCCTGCCGCTACCTCTGCCGCCGCTCCCGCGCGCGTGTGCTGAGCGTCGCGTACCGGCTCGCCCCCGAGCACCCGTTCCCGGCGCCCCTCGACGACGCCATCGCCACCTTCCGCTTCGTCGCCGCGGACGGCGGAGCGGCGCTCGGCGCCGACCCCGGGCGGATCGCGATCGCCGGCGACAGCGCCGGCGCCAACCTCGCAACCGTGGCCGCCCGGCTGCTCCGCGACGAGGGCGGCCCGACCCCCGTCTTCCAGGCGCTCAGCTACCCGGTCGCCGACCTCTCGCGTAAGCGGCCGTCGTACCGCCTCTTTGCGGAGGGCTTCTACCTCACCGAGCGCCGCATGCACCGCTGGCACCGCCTCTATCTCGCCGACCGCGTCGCAGCCGACGACCCCTGCGTCTCGCCGCTCCTCGCCGACGACCTCGCGGGCCTTCCCCCCGCTTACGTCCTGGTCGCGGGCTTCGACCCGCTTCGCGACGAAGTCAGGGAGTACGCGTCGGCGCTCACCGGGGCCGGGGTGGAGGTGACGATGGGCGAGGCGCTCGACCTCTTCCACGGCTTCATCAGCGCGGTCGGGGTCAGCGCGCGCTTCCGCGCCGCGATCGACCCGCTCGCCGACGCCCTCGGCGCCGCCCTCGGCTGAGCCCTACCGCCTCGGCTTCTTCTCGCAGTAGGCGAAGGTCGTCAGGTCCGGCGTTCCGACGTTGCCGTAGCCGGACACCTCCCACTTTCGCTTGGAGATTCGGTGCGACCCGAAGACCCTTGCAAGCTCGAACATCGGCGTGTCCATCACCTCGGCCTGGAAGCCGCCGGAAACGACCCGCTGGCGTCGTCAACAGGTCGCCGTCACCGGCGCCACTTCGCTCGTCGCCAGCGTGTCAGTGGTCGATTTCTCCTTCAGGCCCCTCGCGTGCCGGTCGCAGTACGCGGTAACGGTGAGCTCGAACGACCCACCCTCGGAGAATGTCTCGACCG
>JBKPFS010000181.1:0-13240 GCA_046728935.1 Actinomycetota bacterium
GCATGAACGTGATCGTCAGCAGGAAGAACACCAGCGCCACTGCCCCCGTCGTCCTCAGGGACGCGATGAACATGTAGCCAGTGAAGATCGCCCATGCCCATAGATACAGGCCGATGGCGTGGCCGGCGTCAGCCTCCGGGATGTCGCCGACATTGAACGTGACCAGGATGAAGAACGAGATCCAGAACGCGCCGAACGACGAGAACGCGACCGCTCCGAACGTGTTCCCCGTCCGAAACTCCCACATCCCAGCGAGCAGCTGCGCGATTCCGCCGTAGGCGAACGCCAAGCCAAGCACGACCGGCTCGCCGGTCGCGCTGACCAGCTCCGAGTTGAACATGCTGAGCACGAAGGTCGTCATCGCGAACCCCGCCAGCCCCAGGGGACCGGGGTCAGCGGGAGTCCAGCTCGCCCTCGCGCCCTCCGCCGCAGTGGGTTCGCGCTGCGGAACAGTTCCAGCTTCCATCAGATCTCCTCTCCTCCGCCTGCGCAGGCAGGCTGCGCAGGCAGGATTCGATGGTCTGTGGCCGTAGCCGCCAGCGCTCATAGCGCTAGCGCCTTGATGATTCCCGATTCGCGCTGGTATCAAACGGCGGAATCGTTGAGCGGCCCTCCGGCGCGCCGATGTCGACGCCCAGATGCTCGCCCTGCAGGCTCCCGAGGGGCTGGGGCACGAGGCGCTGCGACCATAGCCGGGTGTTCGGCCCCATTCCCCCGGCCCGCGCCGCGTTCGCCGGCATCTTCGTCGTCACCATGCTCGGCCTGCTCGCGATCGGGGCCACGCTCCCCGTGCTCCCGCGCTACGTCAAGGGGCCGCTCGACGGAAGCGACCTCGAGGTCGGGATCGTCATCGGCGCCTTTGCGGTCACCGGGCTCGCCGGCCGGCCCCTCGCCGGCCGGTTCGCGGACCGGCGCGGCCGCAGGCCGGCGGTGCTGGTCGGCGCTGGCTTGACCGCGCTCGCCGGGCTCCTCTACTTCATTCCCGACCTGCTGCCGGTCGGCGTGCCCGGGTTGGTGATCGCCCGCCTCGTGCTCGGGCTCGGCGAGGGGACCGTCTACACGGCCGGGTCGGCGTGGGTCGTCGACCTCTCGCCGGCGGAGATGCGGGGACGGCTGATCGGCCTGTACGGCCTCGCAATCTGGGGCGGGCTGGCGCTGGGGCCGCCGATCGGCGAGCTGCTCCTCCGCGCGTCCAGCTTCGAGCTGGTGTGGGCCTTCGCCGCCGGGGCCCCTCTCTTGGGCGCGGTGATCGCCGCGCGGATCCCGGAGGCGTTCACGCCCCCGCCCGCGGGCGAGCGGCCGGAGCGGGCACCCCTGATTTCCAGGGAGGCGCTTCGCCCGGGCCTCGGCCTCTCGCTCGGCATCGTCGGCTACGCGACGGTCGCCGCGTTCATCGTCCTGCACCTCGACAACGAGGGCATTGGCCACGGCGCCGCCGCGTTCACACTGTTCGCCGCCACTGTCGTGGTCACGCGACTGGTCGGAGGCGGGTTGCCGGATCGGCTCGGCGCCGCGAGGTGCGCGGCCGGCGCCGGGCTGGTCGAGGCGGCCGGCCTGCTCACGATCGGGTTCGCCCAAACGCTCGGCGTGGCGCTGGCGGGGGCAATCGCAATGGGCGCGGCGTTCTCGCTCCTCTTCCCCTCGCTCGCACTGCTGGTGATCGACCGCGTGCCCGTCGAGCGCCGCGGCTCGGCCATGGGCACCTTCACCGCCTTCTTCGACCTCGGCGTCGGCGTCGGCTCTCCGATCGCAGGGATCGCGGCGGCGATCGGCGGCTATCCGGCTGCGTTCGTGGTCGCCGCGGCGGCCTCGATCGGGACCGTGGCCGTCGCGAGCGCGCTCAGAAGAGTGAGCCTTGACGAGCGGGCGCCGGCCCCCGCTTGACGCGCTTGCGCGCGATCTCGTGACCGGTGTCGCCGGTGTCGCGCGAGCGGCGCGGCTTCGAGCCGTTGCGCTCGTACCGCACCAGCGCCGAGACGCGGTCGCGATCGGGACGGCGCATGTAGGCGCCGTTCGCGTAGAGCTCCTCGTATTGCGGCACGAGGTCGGGCCGGTACTGGCGCAGCCAGTCGAACCAGATCTCGCGCACCTCGCCCCGCAGGTGAAGCGGGACGCCGCCGACGCTTCGGGCTCCGGCCTCGCCGACGAGCTCGAGGATTCGCTCGACCTGCTCGGGCGAATCGTTGATCCCAGGCATGAGCGGCGCGATCAGAACGCCGGTGGGGATCCCGGCGCGGACCAGCTCGGCGACGGCCTCGATGCGTTTGCGCGGATGCGGGGTGTGCGGCTCGGTCTCGCGCCACGGCTTCTCGTCGAGGGTGGGAATGGAGAGGTTGGCGACGAAGTCGGTGCGCTCGAGCAGTTCCCGCATCAGGCCGATGTCGCGCAGCAGCAGCGGCGACTTGGTCAGCACCGAGCACGGGTTTGAGAAGTCGCGCATCGCCTCCCAGATGCCCTCCATGAGGTGGTAGCGCCCCTCCACCCACTGGTACGGGTCGGTGTTGGTGCCGAGCGCGACGTGCTCGCCCTTCCACGACGGCCGCGCGAGCTCCGCGCGGACGAGCTCCGGCGCGTTTACCTTGACGACGATCTCGCGCTCGAAGTCCTCGCGGGCGTTGAAGTCGAGATATGTGTGCGTCGGGCGCGCAAAGCAGTTGTGGCTCACGACCCCGTTGGCTATGAAGTCACCGGTCCCGGTCGTGATGTCGTAGAGACGAGTCCTGTTCGTTAGCGGCTCTATCGACACGACTCCGAGACGAGCGTCGCTCTTCAGGGCGGTGTCCGAGATGTCCCGCTTGCGAGAGATCGCAGGCTCCGTGGAGTGCATGAAGCGGAGGCGCTCGGGGAGGCCACCACGGACCCGCACACATCGCAAGCCGTTGTCGCGTCCACGCTCCTCGACAATATGATCGAAGCCGAACCGGCGAAGGCAAGCGACGGTCCGCCCGATTATCTCGTCGTCGGTGTTCGCGATGCGATGGGACTCACTGTCGCTTCCCTCGGCGTCAAAGATTCCAGCCAGGAATCCTCTGCTCCACTGATCATTCAAGTGCGTAGGCCAGCTGATGAGTTCCCGGATGCGAGCGACCCGCTCACGGCTTCCGGTGCGGATGGCCGTTATTGGCCTACGCACTCCGATCAGGGGAGTCTTGGCGTAGACGTGCTCCTCCAGCGCGATGTCGAGATCAGCGAGATAGAGCTGTGCCCTTCTCAGCGCCTGCGAGTCCGCCAGGGCGAGTCGGAAACTGTGGATCGGACTTGGCTTGCCACGACGCTCGTACACGTAGGACCCGATCGTGCCATCGCCGCGAATGAGCCCACAGAGATAGCCGCGGCGATACTCAAGGTCATCCACGGGAGCCTTGGAGAAAGCTCCTGTGCCGATCAGCTTGTTGTTCAGCGTCAGATGGGGTCGCCTCCAGCGACCACGCTGCGAGCCGGCGACGTGCTTCCAGCCGCGATCTGTCAGGAATCGATGACCGCCGCTTGCGACGAGCTCTGTGCCGTCCTCGAGAGTGACTCGATACGGCTTCTTCCACGTCTCCCAATGCGCGAGGACCTCGGTGACGACGTATCGGCGATAGGCCCCGTCGCGAACCGTTCCGTAGATGTGATCGCCGATCTCGAGGGCGCGCATCGGCTTCGTACGGCCGTCGGCCATCAGGATCGGCGTGTCACCGTGGACGCAGTACGTGCAGGCGTGAGCGCAACCGCGGTACGGGTTGATCGTGTAGCGAAACGGCATCCGCGATCGCTTCGGCACCTCGTTGATCGCCGAGCGCGAGCGGACTTCGTAGAAACGCGTGCCTAGCGCCTCCGGCGCGTCGAACGTGCGCACGACGGCGGGCTCCTTGAAGCCAGGCAGCTGCGCGCCCTTCTCCCGCTCGACTTCCAGGTTGTCCCAGCGCACGAACCTATGTTCGCATAGTCGTCAGACGATCCGCCGGCACCGAGCGTGCACTCCACGACTGATCGACGCACCTCTGGCGCCTTCTTTCGGATCTGCCGAAACAAAGCGCCAGGGACGCCGGATTCAGCGCCCGCTCGGCGAGGCGAGCGCGCCGCGGGTCCCTAGGTGATCTCGACCTCCTCGCACCGGCGGACCTCGTCGTCCGGGTCGACCGTGGCGGAGTCCTTGCCCCCGCCGCAGTCGACCTTGTCCGCGGCGCCGTCGGCGGCCTTGAGCGTGTCCTTGCCGCCACCGCCGGTCAGCTTGTCCTTGCCGCCGCCACCGCTGACCCTGTCCTTGCCGCCCTCACCGGCGACGCAGTCCTTGCCGCCGCGGCCGTTCAGGCGATCGTTGCCGCGGCCGCCCGCGCCGAGGTCTCGGCCCTTGGTGCCCCTGAGACCGTCCTTCTTCGAAGTCCCGAGGACATGCGCCTTGGCCCCTCTGCAGGCCTTGTGGGGCTCGCTGAACTCGAGGGCGTCGAGGCGGGCGATTGTGTCGCCGACGGTCGTGATGTGGCCAGTCTCCGTATCGATCCGGATCAGGTCGCGCTCGATGTTGGATTCTGTCCGTCTCGACCCGAACAGGTTGTCCTTGCGATCGAATGCCAACGCATTGATGGACTGACCCAAGAACTCCCCATCGAGTGTCGCGACGCTGGTCACGCTCCCGTCGTCGCGATCGACGGTGTAGAGGTCCGCGTTGTCGCCCTGTGGGGTCAGGAAGAGCGTGTCGCTCGAATCGGCCGACAGACCCGATCCGGCGCTGCTGATCCCATTGCCGATCTCCGTTGCGGCGCCGGTCGACGTGTTGATCCTGACGAGGGCGTCGTCCTCCTCGCTCCAGCCGTAGAGGGTCCCGTCGGACAGCGTCCTTGCCGGACAGACCCTATCCGGCGCCGCGCCGGGTGCAACCGCGCGAGCTACAGCCGCTCGAGGTCGAGCTCGGCGGGAACGACGTCCAGCTCCAGGACCGACCCTTCGCGCACCACGTGGGCCTTGACCTCCCGCTCGATCAGCTCGGCGACCATCATCCGCTGGAGGTCGGTGGCGCTCTCGACCGGGTCGTCGTCGAGCTCGTAGATCAGGTCGCCGATTCGCATCCCCGCGACGTCCGCGGGACTGCCGGGGACGACCTCGACCACCTCCACGCCGCGCTCGGCGCCGGTGGCGGCGCGGGCGCGCGGGGGCAGCGGCCGGGGCCCGCCGGCGATGCCCAGATAGGCACGTCGCACCCGTCCCTCGCTGATCAACGCTCCGACGATTCGGCGCGTGGAGTCATTGATCGGCACCGCCAAGCCCAGCCCGAAGCCGGCGACGGCGGTGCTGATGCCGACGACGCGCCCACGGCCGTCCGCTAGCGCCCCGCCGGAGTTGCCGGGGTTGAGAGCCGCGTCCGTCTGGATCACGTTGTCGATCACCCGGACGGCCCGACCGGCGCGGGCGGGAAGCGCCCGACCGAGCGCGGAGACGACGCCGGCGGTCACCGAGCCCTCGAGCCCCTGCGGGTTTCCGATCGCGACCACGAGCTGGCCGACCCGAAGCGACTCGGCGTCGCCGAGCTCGGCCGGAACCAGCTCCCCGTCGTCCGTCCGAACGACGGCGAGGTCCGACATCGGATCGCGGCCGACCACCTCGAACCGCAGCTCGCGGCCATCGGTGAAACGGGCCACGCCGCCCGTCGGCCCGGCGACCACGTGGGCGTTGGTGAGGATGAAGCCGTCGGGCGTCAGCACGACGCCGCTGCCTGCTGCGGCGGGCATCTGCCCTCGTCTGGTGCGGCGGCGCACCTGGAGGCTCGCCACCGACGGAGCGAGCCGCTCGGCAACCGCCGAGACCGCCCGCGAGTAGGCGTCCAGCGCCTCGCTGTCGGAGACCTCGGGTCGGGGCGGCCGCGCGGCCTCGGCGGCCGAGTCGGGGCCGCCCTGGATCAGGGTCAAACGGTCCACGTTCACAAGGCTAGCCGGCGGCCGACCTCGGCCCGGGGGCCAGAACCGCGGACTCGACGAGGGCCCTCGCTCGCGGGACGATCTCGGGAGGTAGCCAGTGGCCCGCGTCGGTCTCGATGTAGTCCACGTCGAGCCCGGCGCCACTCAGGAGGTCGCGCGCCTTGCGCCCGAACCCGACCTCGATCACGGGATCGAGACGCCCGTGATGGATGAGCACGGGCAGGCCGGCCCGCTCATCGAGCTCGGCCCGCCAGCCATCGACGGTCGGCACGAAGCCGCTGAAGGCGACGATCGCCGCCGGCGACGGCCGTCCCTCGCCGAGCGCGACCGCGTAGGACATCACCGTCCCCATCGAGAAGCCCCCGATCACCGTCCGCTCCCACGCCAGCCCCCGTTCGGCGAGGAAGCCGTCCGCGAAGGCGGTCAGGGCCGCGTAGCTGGCCGCGAAGGTTTCCGGGTCCGGGTAGCCGACCCGGGGCACCAGGTACCAGTGTCGCCCGCCGGGGGCGACGCCGGTCAGCGGCGCGCCGGTGGTCACGCCGACCAGCCGCCGCTGCGGATCGAGCTCGTCGAGGAGCGGGTACAGGTCGCGCTCGTCGGTCCCCCGCCCGTGGTTCAGGATCAGCGCGCCGTCGGGCTCGTCCGCCGGCTCGCGGACGAGGTGGACGAGCTCCCCCATCCCCGCTACCCGGTCACCGATCCGGCCTTCTGGCGCGGATTGCTGATCGGGGTCAGGACCGCCTCGATCTGCTCGCGCTGATCCTCGAGGAAGGGCGGCAGGACGAGCGTCTCGCCCAGGTGCCCCGGATCCTCGTCCACGGCGAACCCGGGCCCCAGGGTCGCGATCTCGAACAGCACCCCGCTGGGCTCGCGGAAGTAGATCGAGCGGAACCAGAAGCGATCGATGATCGGGGTCGGCCGCGCGCCGCCCTCGATCACGCGCTCGCGCCAGCGCTCGTGGTCGTCCATCTCCGACGCCCAGGCGATGTGGTGGACGGTCCCCGCGCCCTGGAGACCGGGCGCCTCGGGCGCCGGGTCGAAGGCGTAGAAGGAGCCGCGCTTTGACCCCCGCGCCTCCCAGCCGTCCCCGGTCGGCGCGAACTCGAGCGCGCCCTCGAACAGCCCCCGGCTCCGCTCCGGATCGTCGGTGTAAGCGCGGGCGGCGTGGAAGCCCTGGAGCGCCGCCTCGTGGGGGACCTCGGGATGGTCGGCGATCAGCGGCTCGTCGCGGTTGTCGAGCACGACGAGCTCGTGCTCGAGGCCCTCGAAGTCGCGAAAGCGAAGCCTCTCGCCCTCCCGCTGCGACTCGTAGCCCTCCACCCGGAGGCGCTCTGCCCAGAAGTCGAGCGAATCGTCGGAGGCGACCCGCCACAGGATCCGGTGGATCATGCCGGCCCCCGCTCGCCCCACCGGGACGTCGGGGAACTCGAAGAAGGTCAGGTCCGAGCCGGGGCTTCCCTTCTCGTCCGCGTAGAAGAGGTGGTAGACGCTGGGCTGGTCCTGGTTGACCGTCTTCTTCACCAGCCGGAGCCCGAGCACGCGGGCGTAGAAGTCGACGTTGCGCTGCGCGTCGGCGGTGATCGCGGTGATGTGGTGGATGCCCTCGAGCTTCATGTCGCCTCCTGGCGTCTGTGGATCGCCCCCCCCTTCACGGTACCCGGGTGGACAAGGCCTATAGGCTGAATGGCCGTTCAATGCCGGTCGAAGCCACAGCCCACGGGGAGTCGACGATCGACCGCGCGCGGGTCGCCGAGCTCACCGAGCGGGAGATGGCGAGGCTGACCGAGCGCACGCCGAGCTCCAAGGAGCGCTACGAGCGCGGTGTCAAGGTGATGCCGGGAGGCGTGCCGTCCTCGTTCCAGGAGAACGACCCCTGGCCGGTCTACCTCGAGCGGGGCGAGGCCGCGCGGGTGTGGGACGTCGACGGGCACGAGTACGTCGACTTCCACAACGGCTTCGGCGTGATGTGCATCGGTCACGCCAATCCCACTGTCGGCTCGGCGGTGAAGGCGCGGATCGACCTCGGCACGCACTTCGCCGCCCCCACCGACGGCTCGATCGTCGTCGCCGAGGAGCTCGCCGATCGTTTCGGGCTGCCGCAGTGGCGGTTCACGAATTCCGGCACCGAGTCGACCATGGACGCCGTTCACCTCGCGCGCGGCGCGACCGGCCGTGACGTGATCCTGAAGATCGAGGGCTCCTACCACGGACACCACGACGCGGTGATGGTCTCGGTCTATCCCGAGCTGGAAGCGTTGGGCGAGCGCGACGACCCGCGCTCGGTTCCTTACGGCGAGGGGTACCCGCTCGCGCTCACCGAGCTGACCCGCGCGGTCCCGTTCAACGACGCCGACGCGCTCGAGAGCGTGCTCGGCAAGCTCGACGGGCGCGTTGCCGGACTGATCATGGAGCCGGCGATGATGAACATCAACATCATCCCGCCGCGCGAGGGCTACCTGGAGCGCGTGCGCGCCCTGACCCGCGAGCACGGAGTGGTGCTGATCTTCGACGAGGTCAAGACGGGCGCCACGATCGGCCGCGGCGGGGCGACCGAGCGCTTCGGGGTCCAGCCGGACATGATCACGCTCGCGAAGGCGGTCTGCGGTGGCTACCCCGGCGGCGCGATCGGGATGAACGACGAGGTCGCGCGACAGATCTCCGAGGGCCGCGTCCACCAGTACGGCACCTTCAACGGCAATCCCCTCGTGATGGCCGCAGCCCAGGCGACGCTGACCCGGGTCCTCGACGCCGCGGCCTACGAGAAGCTCGAGTCCTCGAACCGGTGGTTGCTTGACGCCTGCGATGAGGTGATCGAGCGCTACCGCCTCCCCTGCTACACCGAGGGCCTCGGCGCGAAGGGCTGCGTGATCTTCGCCCCTGAGCCGATCTACGAGTACCGCGACTACCTGACCAAGGTCGACGGCGAGCTCTCGACCCTGGCCTGGCTCTACCACATGAACAACGGCGTGTTCATGACCCCGGGCGTCGAGGAGGAGTGGACGCTGTCGATCGCGCACTCCGAGGACGACCTCCAGCGCTTCGTCGACGCCCTCGAGGCGTTCGCCAAGGACGTCACCCCGGGCTGAGGCTCAGGCGAGTGCGGCGCGGGCCGAGTCGAGGTCGTCGGTGACGACGACCAGCTTCACGCCGCCGAAGGTGGTGTAGGCGAGCTCGATGTTGACGTTGGCGTCCGCGAGCGTGCGGGCGGTCTCCCCAAGCGTCCCGGGGCGGTCCTCGATGTCGATGACCAGCGCCTCGCGCTGGTCGGCGACGCCCAGGCCCGCCGCCTCGAGCGCCTCACGGGCCGCGGTCGCCTTGGCGTCGTCGACGAGGATGTGGATGAAGCCGCGCCCCTCTCCGGTGAGGGCGCACATCCCGAGGATGTTGACGCCCGCGTCACCGGTGGTCTCGCCCAGCTTCGCGAGCTCGCCCGGCCGGTCCTGGAGGATGACCGTCAGATCGACCGCCACGCGGGCAGCCTAACGGTCGGCCACCCGCCCTCGTCTCTCAGCGGTGGCGGTGGTGGTTCTTCTTCTTCTTCACCCGCTCGTAGGCGCCGATGTCGGGCCTCTTGCCGCGCTTGACGCCCCGCTCGTCCCGCTTCGGCGCGCTCGCCTTGTTCGCCTTGTTGATCGCCGGCGAGCCCTTCTTCAGCGCCACGGTCAGCGTCGGCCCGCCGTTCGACTTCAGCTGGCCCAGCTTCGGGTCCGGGTTGACGAAGTCGCCCGTGGCGTCGAAGCCGAGGCAGTCGGCGTTGGCGCCGAGCAGGTTGTGGCCGAGGGAGGTGAACTCCCGGTCGCCGTCGGAGGCGCAATCGTCGCCGAGCCCGGTTGCGCCATTGAGCGCGATGAGCGAGTTCTGGACCGCGAACCCACCCGGTTCGAGGAAGAACAACCCACCTCCGGCAACACCGGCTGAGTTGCGCACGAGGGTGACGGCATTCAGCGAGACCCTGCCCGAACCCGAGGCGTAGATCCCGCCTCCCTCCAGGGCCGCGGTGTTCGCGGCCAGGGTGCTGTTTGCGACGCGAAACGCACCGCCGTCGAGGGCGATGCCCCCACCAGCCCCCGAGGTGCTGTTCCCGCTGACCGTCGAGGCGACGAGCTCAGCCGAGGCCTCGTCGTCGTTGGAGATGAAGACGCCACCGCCATCGTCGTCGGAGTGGTTCCCGGCGATCGTTGTCTCGGAGATCCTCTCCGTGTTGCCGGCATCGGCATAGAGGTACATCGCTCCGTTGCTCCCGGAGTCGTTGTCGCTGACCACGCTCCGGTCAATCGTCACGTCGCCCCCGCCGTCGATATCCGCCGCTCCGGAGTCGTCGTCGGCGCGGTTGCCGACGATCTTGGTTCGCGTCAGGGTGAGGTCGATTGGGGGAATGGGACCCGGGGTGCCCTCGATGTCGATCCCGCCGCCGTAGCGGGTCGCGTGATTGCCGGTGACCTTGCTTCGCAACACCGTTAGGTCGGCGCCGGCCTTGATCCCACCGCCGTCGCACTCTGCGCCGTCCGGATCGTCGCCGCCCCGAACCACGAGCCGCTTGAAGGTCGCGGGCCCACCCTCATGCAGGTCGAAGGCGCGATCGACTCCGTTCGCGTCCACCTTCGCCTTGCCTTGCCCTTGTGGATGACCCGCAACGGGCCGGTGATGTCGAGGTCGCCGGTTTGGCCGGCGTCCTCGGCCTTGCCCGGCCCGCTGAAGGCGTTCTCGAGTCCCAGCTTGTAGGTCTTCTTCTCGGGGAGGGCGATCTTGTCTGGCCCGGGATGGCCGTTCGCGGCGATCACCGCCTCGCGCAGCGAGCAGTCCTTCTTCTTGCAGCCGTTCGGCGTCGGGTCGCCGCACTTCGTCACCTCGTAGGTCTTCGCCGCCGCCGGCGCCGCCAGCGCGAGCGAGGCGAGTCCGACCACGGCGATGGCCCTGGCCTTGCCGGTCATCCGTGACCTCGGCTAGTGGCGGTGGCGATGCTTCTTCTTCTTCACCCGCTCGTAAGCGCCGATGTCCGGCTTCTTGCCGCGCTTCACGCCCCGCTGGTCGCGCTTCGGCGCCGTGGCCTTGTTGGCCTTGTTGATCGCCGGCGAGCCCTTCTTCAGCGCCACCGTCTGCGTCGGGCCGCCGTTGTTCTTGAGCTGACCGAGCTTCGGGTTCGGGTTCACGAGGTCGCCGGTGGCGTCGAACCCGTCGCAGTCCGCCTCCGTGGAAAGGAGGTTGTGCCCGGCCGAGTCGAACTCGCTGCCCACCTCGGAGAAGCAGTCCGCACCATCCGGGGCGCCGTTCAGACCGATGAGCGTGTTCTCGATCGCGAAGCCGGGGCCGCCGCCCGCCGGGTCGAAGAACACGCCTCCGCCTTCGACGCCGGCGCTGTTTCGGGCGACGGTGACGGCATTGAACCTCGCATCGATTCCGCTCCCGGTCGCGCTCACCCCGCCGCCATTGCCGTCAGCTCGGTTGCCAGCGAACGTCGAGTTCGTCACTGCGAGCAGCTGGTGGGAAACGACGCCTCCGCCGTCGCTGGCGGTGTTGTTCGCGACGGTCGAGTTCGTAATCGTCACATCGCCGAAGCCGGCGATCCCGCCACCGGAGTTGTCGGCGGTGTTGCCCGCAATAGTGCTCTTCACGATCTGGCCGCTACCACCATCGACGTAGATCCCACCGCCACTTCCGTCCGCAACGTTGCCTGTGACCTTGCTGCGCTTGATCGAGAAGGTCGCCTCGGAATCGGTCTCCATCCCGCCGCTGTCGTTCGTGGAGGTGTTGCCGTTCAGCGCGCTTCTCGCCATGGTCAAGCTCGACGCGCCGTTCAGCTCGATGCCCCCGCCGTAACTGCCATCTGAGTGGTTTTGCGAAACGCTCGTTCGCCTCAGCGAGAGGTCCGCGTCGTCCGCCTGGATTCCGCCGCCCCCCGTATCGCCGGAGTCGGGATCGTCGCCGCCGCGAACAACAAGCTTCTTGAACGTCGCCGGGGCACCCTCGACGAGATCGAACACGCGGTCGATGCCGTTCGCATCAACCTTGGCGCGGCCCTTGCCGGGATGCGTCACGCGCAGTGGGTCGGTGATATCGAGGTCCCCCTCGGCCGCCTCGTCCTCGCCCGGAGGCACCGAGTTCTCGACCGAGAGGTTGTAGGTCTTTCGCTTTGGCAGCACGATTCGGTCGGCGCCGGCGTGGCCATTCGCCGCGAGCACCGCCTCGCGCAGCGAGCAGTCCTTCTTCTTGCACGGCCCCGGCGTGGGGTCGCCGCGCTTCGTCACCTCGTAGGTCTTCGCCGCCGCCGGGGCGGCCAGCGCCAGCGAGGCGATGGCGACGATCGCGATTCCGTTGGCCTTGCTCCTCACGAGATGACCTCCCTAGTGGTGGTGCTTCTTCTTCTTGATCCGCTCGTAGGCGCCGATGTCGGGCTTCTTGCCGCGCTTCTTGCCGCGCTGGTCCTTCTTCGGCGCCGTCGCCTTGTTGGCCTTGTTGATCGCCGGCGAGCCCTTCTTCAGGGCGATCGTCTGGGTCGGGCCGCCGTTGTTCTTGAGCTGCCCCAGCCTCGGATTCGAGTTCACGAAGTCGCCCGTCGCATCGAAGCCGTCGCAGTCGCTGTCGTCCCCGATCAGGTTGAAGCCCTGGGAGTCGAACTCGTCGGCGGCCTCGGCGAAGCAGTCGTCGCCGGCTCCCGTCGCCTGGTTCAGGGCCAGCAGGGAGTTCTCGACCTCGAACCCGGGGCCACCGGACGGGTAGTAGAGGCCGCCGCCGTCCTCCGAAGACGTATTACGTGCGACCGTGATCGCGTTCACGGCCGTGTCCGCGAGACTCCAGACTCCGCCGCCATCGCCCGTGGCGTGATTGCCGGTGATCGTCGAATTGACGATCGTCAGCGTGTCGCCGGAGTCGCTCGAGTCGAGTCCGCCCCCGACGCCTTCGGCGGTGTTGCCGGAGACGGTGGAGCGATCAAGCGTGAGCGGGCCCGAGGCATGAAAGCCGCCTCCGGAGCCTGCGAGCGCCCGGTTCCCGGCGATGGTGCTCTCGAGGATGCGCACGGGTTCGTCCTGGGTGTCGAGGTACAACCCCCCACCGGTCCCGTCGGAGGTGTTGCCAACGATCTTGCTGCGCTCGATCGTGATCGGGGCGTCGCCAGCCTCGAGCCCCCCGCTGTCGCTATCGGAGCGGTTGTCCGCGATCGCGCTTCGGACCATCGTCAACCCGGCGACGTCGTCGAGATCGATGCCGCCGCCGAAGTTCGCGGCCGTGTGATTTCCCCTGACCAGCGTGCGACGCAGGGCGATGTCACTGCCCTCGGAATGGATTCCGCCGCCACCCTCGGTGGCGAGCGCGGGCACCTCACCGCCCTTGACGACGAGCTTCTTGAA
>JBKPFS010000182.1:0-5881 GCA_046728935.1 Actinomycetota bacterium
TCGTACCAACGCGCCGCAATCTCCACGTTCTCCCGCGACATCGCCTACTCCGGCAGCCCGGCGGCTTCGGGGGCTTCCTCGAATCGACTTGCTCAGGAAGCCTTATCGATCACGGCGCGCATCTCGTCGCGCGAGAACGCCCGCATCGTCTTCGTGCGGACGTTTCCCAGCGAGCCGAGCTGAAGCAGCGCCGCGGTAACCGACTCGTCGTCGGGAGCCTCGGTAACGGCGACGAGGTCGTGCTCTCCCAGCGTCCAATAGACATCTACGAACTGAACGCCGAGCGCTTCGAACTGCTGCTGGGCGGCCTCGTAGCGATCAACCGTGTCCTTGAAGTTGGCTATGCCCTGTTCCGTCCAGTCGAGCAGGCTCACGTACCTTGGCATCGCTCTCATCTCCTCTCGTGGTGGGCTTCGGAACGAGCGTAGATCAGCACAATGATGTTGTCTAGACCGGGGACCAAGCCGAAGGGCTCGACGCTCTCCTGCGACATCGCCCACCCAGTACCTCGCGGGCAGCGCATTCCCGCGAGGTTGCTCCGAGGGCTCTGGCCCGCGTGAGCCGCAGCCGCTCCCACCTAGTCGGCCGTAACCTCCCGTTGAACGTCGAATCGTCCGTAGGGGCGATCACCTAGGGCGTCGCGCACCTTCCAAATGGCGTCCTCGGGATCGGCGGCTTCGAGCCGAACGGTGTGGCCCTCGACCTCAGCCGGGTCGGCAGGATTTCCCCACCAGCCCGTGGACTCTGCGACCACGGGGGCTCCCGCCTCGGCGAGCGCCCCGCGCCGCCCCTACCGTCGCCGGAGCACGGCGCGGATCCGAGCCTCGAGCTCGGGGTAGTGAAACGGCTTGCCGACGCAATATTTGTTCGCCGCGATTCCCGTGAGCAGTAGCGAATAGCTTCACCGCCCACTGAGTCCGCTTCCCCCCTTGCTCGAATAGCGACATCTGCTTGCTCACGTCACTCGTGCCGCCAAGGCCGGGCGTTCCAAAGGCCGCTCGGCTAGGGCCGGAGCGACCTCGCCGTGATGACTATGCTGCGTGCGGGCAGCGAAGACCCATGACTCGATAGGGAGGAGCCCATGGCCGGAATCTCCGGGCGGGAAGCACGGCAGGTCCAGAAGGCGAATGAGTCGGGAAACACGCCCATCGTCTTGATCCACGGACTCTGGGTGCTGCCGAGCAGCTGGAACAACTGGATCGAGTACTTCGAGCAGAACAGCTACGCCGGGGTGGCGCCCGACTGGCCGGATGACCCGGAGACGGTCGAGCAGGCGCGCGCCAACCCCGACGTGTTGGCGAAGAAGACGCTCAAGCAGGTCGCTGATCACACGGCAGACGTGATCGGGCAGCTGAGCAAGAAGCCAGCCGTGATGGGGCACTCGACAGGCGGTCTCCTCGCGCAGATGATCGCGGACAGGGGGCTCTCGGCTGCCACCGTGGCCATCGATCCGGGTCCGTTCCGGGGCGTTCTGCCGCTTCCGGTCTCCACGCTGCGCGCGTCGGCGACGGTGCTCAAGAACCCTCTCAACCGCGGCCGCGCGATCACGCTGACCTATGAGCAATTCAAGTACAGCTGGGCGAACGCGCTCGACGACGACGAGGCGAAGCGGCTATACGACACGTACCACGTGGCCGCGCCCGGATCGGCATTGATGCAGATGGCGAACGCCAACTTCAACCCGTGGACAGAAGCGAAGCTCGACCCCAAGAACCCGGATCGCGGTCCGCTGCTGATCATCGACGGCGAGAAAGACCACGTCGTTCCGTGGGCGATCGCGAACGCCTCCTACAAGCGGCAAAAGAGCAACAGCGCAGTAACTGAGATCAAGCAACTCCCGAACCGCGGTCACGCCTTGACGATCGACTCGGGCTGGCCGGAGGTTGCGCAGACCGCGCTCGACTTCGTCAAGCGCTTCACCTGAGGCCGAGACGGCCATGCGCCTGACGCACATCGGCGGGCCGACGGTCCTCATCGAGGCCGGCGGGGGGAGGATGCTGACCGACCCGACCTTCGACCTGCCTCGCGAGACCTAGCGCTTTGGGTGGGGCACCACCTCTCGCAAGCTTGCGGGCCCACGCGACCTCCACGCGGGGCGCGTCGGCGGCACGGAAGCAAGATGGCGGCCGGTGCCCGCCGTCTAAGGGGAGCATCCGCGATGCCTCCCTCCGCGAGGGTCGGGCGGCGATTCAGCACAGATTCCGTCGACTCCGCCGACGCTGGGCCATCGTCCGTTGTCACTCCGCCATGTACACGCGCCACCGTCGCGCCCCTGGCACCCAGCCCGTTCGCCATCGCGGCTCGCGCCGGACCACGGGCACCAGTGCATCGCGCGGCGACCCTCATGAGTTAGCCGACGAACCCCCGGCGAACGCCCGCTCCCGATTGGCGGCGGGCGATGAGGCCGTGCGCGTCCGGTTGTGGTCAGTCGGTGAGCGGACGGCGGAAGTACGTCGATGGTGCTCACAAGCAACGCGCCTATCGCGAGCGGGCGCGCCGCGATGGGTGTACACCCGGCTGTCCCGCCGTCGGCCCGTGCAAGCGGCACGGGCGTTACAACCTCCTACCCCGCCGGGTACACGATGAGACGACCGGTGGCGGCGGGGAGCGCGTTCGGTATTGGGACCCCGACATGCCGGAGGTGTGGAGAAGAGCGGCTGATGTGAGCGAAATCCTCGCCATTTGGCTTGCTGACGCGGGCCTTCGGGAGCCTGCTACCAGCGCTGCTACCAGTTTCAGCGGAACCGGCAGCGTTCGCCTGGTAGCCGCTTCCTCCCGGCGCTCATCCGCGCCAACACCGGGCTCACACCGATAGTCATCCGACGTCTTCCGGTCGACAGCACTGCTCCTGAACGACCGTACCTGCGTTGACCGCGGTGTCTTCGTCCTCCCGGCGCTGCCGCATGCGCGCAACGCGGGACAATTTCCCCTGTGCGCACCGCGACGCGCTACACGAAGAGCGGCGATTACAACGTCGCATATCAGGTCGTCGGCGACGGTGCCCTGGACCTTCTCTGGATTCCCGGGTTCGTCTCCAACATCGAGCTCGCCTGGGACGAGCCGCTGCTCGCTCGCTTTCTCGAGCGCATGGCGTCCTTCTCCCGGCTGATCCTGTTCGACAAGCGCGGCACCGGGCTATCCGACCGAGTTCCGAAAAGCGAGCTTCCGTCCCTTGAGGAGCGGATGGACGATGTGCTCGCCGTGCTCGATGCGGCCGGCTCCGAGCGCGCGGCCTTGGTCGGCCACTCGGAGGGCGGAAACCTCGCCGTCCTGTTCGCGGGCACGCACCCCGAGCGGACGGTCGCGCTCGCCACCATGGGGATCTTCGCCAAGCGGATCTGGAGCCCCGATTATCCGTGGGCCCCGACGCCTGAGCAACGCGAGCGCGATATCGAGGAGATCGAGCGGACGTGGGGTGAGGCCTCGGGTGTCGAGCGGTTGGCTCCGAGCGCCGCCCGAGATCCCGCCTTCGCTCGCCGCTTGGCCGCCTACTTTCGGCAGAGCGCCAGCCCGGGCGCGGCCGCTGCACTGACGCGGATGAACACGGAGATCGACGTGCGGGCCGTGCTCCCGACGATCCACGTTCCAGTGCTGATCATGCACCGCACCGACGACCTCGACTCCAACGTCGCCGAGGGTCGGTGGATCGCCAACCAGATCCCGGGTGCCCGGTTCGTCGAGCTCCCCGGCAACGATCACCTGCCCTGGGTCGGTGATCAGGACCGAATGGTCGAGGAGCTGGAGCGGTTCCTGACTGGCGACGCCCGGCCGCCGGCGCCCGACCGCGTCCTTGCCACCCTCCTGTTCACGGACATCGTCGGCTCCACCGAGCGCGCGGCGGCGCTCGGAGACCGCGCCTGGAAGGCGCTCCTCGCCGAGCACCACCTGGTCATCCGGCGGCAACTCGGGGCGTTCCGAGGCGAGGAGATCGACACCGCGGGCGACGGTTTCCTCGCGTTGTTTGACGGGCCGGGACGCGCGATCCGGGCCGCCGATTCGATCAGACGGGCCCTGTCGGAGCTGGAGATTCCGGTGCGTGCCGGCGTCCACACCGGCGAGTGCGAGCGCACCGAGGGGAACGTGGTTGGCATTGCTGTCCACGTGGCCGCCCGCATCGCAGCGGCGGCCGGCCCCGGCGAGGTGCTGGTCTCAAGCACCGTCAGGGATCTGGTCGCCGGCTCGGGGATCGAGCTCGCGGACCGCGGGCTGCGGGCACTCAAGGGTGTGCCCGACCAGTGGCGCTTGTATGCGGTTTACGGAGGCGCGGAAAGGAGCGGCTGATGGGATTCGAACCCACGACCTTCTGCATGGCAAGCAGACGCTCTAGCCAACTGAGCTACAGCCGCGCGAGCCGCCGAGTATAGAGCGAGCTATTCGACCTCTGAGAGCAGGCCCGGGAGGTCGAGCGGGGCCGTGAACATGGCGATCGAGCCGTCCTCGTTTCGGGGCCAATCGTCCTTCGGCCGGTCCCAATAGAGCTCGATTCCGTTCTCGTCGGGGTCGCGCAGATAGATCGCCTCGCTGACCCCGTGGTCGGAGGCGCCGTCGATCGCCACGCCGTGATCGCGCAGGCGCGTGAGCGCCCCGGCGAGGGCCCGGCGCGCCGGATAGCGGATCGCGAAGTGATACAGGCCGGTGGTGCCCGGCCGGGGCGGCGGCCCGCCGCGGGACTGCCAGGTGTTGAGGCCGATGTGGTGGTGGTAGCCGCCCGCGGAGATGAACGCGGCCTGCTCGCCCATTCGCGCCTGGAGCTCGAATCCCAGCACCCCGCAGTAGAAGTCGAGCGCCCGATCGATGTCGGAGACCTTGAGGTGGACGTGGCCGATGTCGACCCCGGCATCGATCGCCTCGCTCGCGCTCGTTTCCATGGCCTGGCAGTCAAGCAAGGTTTCCGCCGCCCTCTCGGCGGCCTTCAGCGCGCTGAGTCCAGGGCGTCGTTGACGAGCCGATCCGCCTCCGCGTTCTCGCCGCGTCTCACGTGGCGAATCGACCACTCATCGAAGCCCTCGAGGGCCGCCATCACCTCGGCGTGAAGCGGCTTCAGGCCGGGGTCCTTGACGCGGTACTGGCCGCGGACCTGACGCACGATCAGCTCCGAGTCGCCGACCAGCTCGACCGAGTCGGCGCCGAGCTCCCTCGCGCGCGCAATCCCGAGCAGGAGCGCGCGGTACTCCGCGACGTTGTTCGTCGCCACGCCGATGCGCCCGGCGGTTCGCTCTAGTACCTCGCCGTCCGCGTCGGCGACCACCGCTGCGATCGCCGCCGGGCCGGGGTTCCCGCGCGCCCCGCCGTCGACGTTGACGATCGCCCGCACCGACTCGGCGCTACTCGCCGGGCTGTCCGCCGGTGCCGCCCGCCGCCGCGGCCTCGAGCCGAAGCTTGCCGTCCGTGTCGGCGCGGGCGTTCCAGGCGCGCTCGGAGTCGTCAAGCTCGGAGATCTCCTTCCCCTTGCGCACCTCGCGCACCGCCTCGCTCCCGTCCGCCCCGACCTCCCATTGGTACCAGGAGAGCTCCCAGGCGACGGTCACCAGCACCCGGCCCGTGCCGTTGGCGCGCACGGCGACGCGGGGCTCGCCGAGCGACCGGATCAGGCCCGCCACCTTGCGCGCCTCGTCGGTGGAGTTGAAGCGCTCGACCGCGCGGCGCATCTGCGCCCGTGGGCCCAGGCGGCGCCGAGGGCCCGAGCGGGCAGCCTGCTCCTCGCTCGCGGCCCGGCGCGGGCGCGCGGGCTCCCTCCGTGACTTCGCGGCTCGCGATCGCTTCGGTGGTTCGGGCGCGCGCTCCTCCTTCTCGCCTTCCTCCGTGCGAGGGCGGGAGGCGCGGGCGGCGAGCTCGCGGGCGGCGTCCGACGCGCGACCCAAGCGCTCGCGCAGCCCGAGCC
>JBKPFS010000183.1:0-3581 GCA_046728935.1 Actinomycetota bacterium
GTAGTGGACGCCGTCGTCGTGGTCCTGCTCCGGCGGCGGCGGCTCGTAGCGGCCGGGCACGCCGCCGGAGGCGTGCATGCGCATGAAGGCGTCGTTGATCGCGTCGACCTCGCTCCGTGGGAGGAGGCCGCGCTCGAGCACGAAGCCCTCGCGGGCGTACGCGTTGGCGCGCTGTGCCGCTGTCTCAGTCTGAGCCATGGAGAGTCAGGCGCTCCACGCCGTCAGCTCCGCCACGTCGAGGTGGAACGTCGTCTCGAGCTCTCGGGCCCGTCCCGTCTCGGCCGATCGGTAACCCGCCTCGATGATCTCGATCACGTGCGCCGCGTGGCGCGGGTCGCACAGGGTCGCCACGTCGTCACGAACACAGTCGACGAGCTGCATCACGTCCTCGAACACATGCGCCTCCTCGAGCGCCGCGTGCGCTTCGGTCACGTGTGGAAGGAGCACGACGTCGCCGAACTGGCCCGGCCGGACGCGCTCACGGCCCGGATAGTCGAGAGGGGAGCCGTTGTGGAGCGCTCCCTCGACCACGCCCTCGCTGCCGTACACGTTCACGCCGCGGAGGCCGGTGAGGTCGCCGGCGAACGTCCCGTGCACGAACGCGAAGACTGAAGCGCCGAAGTCGAGGAGCAGCAGCGAGTTGTCGTCGGCGGTGCACTCCTGGAGCACACCCTGGAACTCACGGTGCTCGAGCCCGATCCCCGACATCGCCATGACGCTCTTCGCCGGCCCGAGGATCCCGGTCAGCGCGTGCAGCCCGTACACCGTCATGTCGTAGAGGGGACCGCCGCCGGGCGTTCGCCAGTACCAGGACGGATCGATTGCGTCGACCGTGTCGCCTCCCTGCCGCACCGGCTCGTCTTCGTGGTACGTGCCGAAGGCCGCGCCGGTCATCGCCCACGCGATCTTCCCGAGCGCGCCGCTCTCGACGAGTGCGCGGATCGCACGGTTCAGCGGGCGCAGCATCTCGCCGGGCGACGCGACCAGCTTCACGCCGGCCGTCTCGGCACGCGCGATCAGGTCGGTCGCCGCCGCCGCGGTCGTCGTCATCGTCTTGTTGAAGTGGACGTGCTTCCCGGCCTCGATCGCCTGCAGCCCCTGCTCATAGTGGAGCCCGATCGGCGTGCACAGGGTGACCGCGTCCACGGCCGGATCCTCGAGCAGCTCCTCGTAGCGCTCGTACGACCGCGCCACGCCGAACCGCCTGGCCGCCGCGGCCGCGCGGCCGGGAACCGGGTCGCACACGGCGGCCAGGAAGACCCGATCCTGCACGTCCTCGAGCGAGAGATGCGCGAGAGCGCCCCGAATCCCGATGCTGCCGGCGCCGACGCCCCCGATCCCGCGCCGCGCGGGCACGACTCAGGCCCGGATCGCGCCGGAGGTCGGCACCGGAAGGGCCAGGCCGGCGGCGCCGAGCTCGGAACGGACGACGTCGTACCCGGAGCGTTCGAGCAGCTCGAGCCCCAGGCGTGCCCGCCGCACGCGCTCGCGCGAGAGCGCGATCGCGGTCGACTCGATGTGTGTCCCCGACGGATACACGTCCGGCGCGTTCCGCAGGCCGAACTTGACGTAGACCGGGGCGGCGACCCGGATCAGCTCCGGGATCTCGTGCAGCCGGACGAAGCCGCCGAGCGTGTCCGGCGCCTCGACGTAGAAGTCGATCGGCAGGTCGACCGCCGCCCGGATCGCGGCGATCTGGGCCAGCGACAAGTCGGGCGGTAGGTTCAGCGTCGAGGCGCCGAGCTCTGCGAGGACCTTGGCGGTCGCCGCGTTCGCGACCGGAAGCATGACCGACACCTTGGCCTGCATCTCAGCGGGCAAGATTCCGGCCGCGCGCAACCGCGCAAAGGCGTAGACGGCGCCGAGGTCTGCAAGCAGAACGCTCCGGACGCCGTGATCGGCCGCGCGAACGGCGTCCTCGAGCACCGCGACGAGCTGATCCTGTCCGCGCGCCGACGCGGCGAGCACACCACCAGCTGGTGCGCGGCTCGTCGCCGAAGCGTCCCAGCCGGCGTTCGGCCGCGCGAAGAGGCTCAGCTCGACGTTCGCCGCGAGGGCGAGGGCGACGAACTGGTCGAGCTCGTTGTCCGTGAGCATGAAGACGCCGCTCCCCTGAGACACGCGGTGCACCGGCACGTCGAGTCGGTCCCCCTCGGCGAGGACGGCGTCGAGGCAGCGCGGCCCCTCGGTGCTCGGGATCTCGACCCGGTAGTGCGCGCCGTCGGCGAAGCGCTTTTCGGACGTCGGGAGCGCGTGCAGGTCGGCCGGAGGCAGACCGAGCTGCTCGAGTCCGTCGCGGATGCTCATACCTCGTCGCCTTCCCGAGGGCAGCCGCCCACAAGCGACGTCAGCGCGGAACCGTTCATCACCGCGGCGTCAGCTGCACCTTGAGCGCGTCGCCGCTGCGCTCGGCGAGCGTCGTGAAGGCGGCGTCGTGCTGCTCGAGCGGGAAGGAGTGGGTGACGAGCGGCTTCGTGTCGAGCAGGCCGTCCGCAAAGAGCTCCGTCACCCACCGCCAGGCGTTGCGCGAGGCGCCGAAGATCCCCTGCACGCGCAGGTGCCCGAGCACGATCGCGTCGGCGTCGATCCCGCCGGGTTGCCCGGAGATCCCTTCAAGGACGACGGTGCCGCCGCGCCGCGCGAGCTCAACCGCAGTCCGGGCGCCGTCGGGCGTGCCCGCGGCCTCGAACACGAGGTCGAAACCGGGCTCTGGATACTCGTCCTGGCGCACGTTCCACGTCTCGGTCGCCCCCATCGCCTCGCCGAGCGCCAGGCGAGGCGCGCGCGTCCCGACGAGTGCCAGCCGTGCCGGGCTGATCCGACTGAGAAGCGCGACCGCGAGCAGGCCGAGCGTGCCGGAGCCGACCACCGCCGCCGTCATCCCCGGCCGGAGGTCGATCTCGAGGAGTCCCTGCGCGACGCACGCAGCCGGCTCGAGCACCGCCGCGGCGGCCAGGTCGGTCTCGGGCGGAAGCCGGTGGACGAGGTGAGCCGGGACGCAGAGGAAGTCCGCGAAGGCGCCCGCGTGCGTGAACCCGGTTTCTGCGTAGTCGGCGGCGCAAAGGTTCGTCCGCCCTTCCCGGCATCGCGCGCAGTCGCCGCAGGCGCGAAAACCCTCGGCGACGACCACGTCGCCTTCGTCCACGTTCTCGACGCCCCGTCCGACCGCTTCGACCAGACCGGCCCACTCATGGCCCGGAATGATCGGGTACCGCACGTAGCGCGCCGGGCGGCGGCCCTCGAGCACCTCGACGTCCGAGCCGCAGATCCCGGCGGCGCCGACGCGGACGAGGACCTCCCCGGGACCCGGCTCCGGCCTCGGCACGCGCTGCAGCGTTGCGGCTCCCGGCCGCTCGACGACGATCGCACGCATCTCGGCGCTCACGGCGGTCTCGCGGTCGACGGTTCGCCTCTCCGTTCCCACCCTTCGCTGAAGAGGAAGATCCCGGTGTGCGTGCGCGGGTGCTCGGCGCAGGCGTCATGGTCGAGGCGCACGCCGAGGCCGGGTGCGGTCGGCGCCGCGAAGCAGCCGTCGAGCGGATCGATCGCCGGCGCGGCGTCGACGAGCTCGCTCACCCAGC
>JBKPFS010000184.1:0-3565 GCA_046728935.1 Actinomycetota bacterium
CGACGGACGATGATCGCGATGAAGTTCACCATTGAGCTTGAAATCGGGCTCTCCTTCCTTCTGCAGGCTGCTCTGCCACAGCTAGTGACCGATCGCGAGACGAAAACTCATCGTCGTGGGCGGTCCAAGCGATCGTACGGCCATTGCCGGCGCCGCACCGAGATCCCGGAAGCGGAACCCTAAACGGGACACGCGTCTCGCTGAGCAGGGACTTCGCTGCCGAGCGGCGCCTGCGTGTGCCGTAAGGGTGGTTCGCTGATGTGTGCCGGTCAAGGGACGTCAAACGAAACATCCGGGCTCTCGCTTCGGCACGGGAGCAGGCGTCCGAGCCGCCCTCTCTAAGGCTCCCGCAGTGGACGAAAAGGAGCAGCCTGCGCCGCGTCGCCGCTCGCTCCCCCTACCGCGTGAAGGCATCAGTACGAGCCTTGCCGGACCGCGCCGTGACCAGTTCTCTAGGAGACGTCGGGGCTGCTGAGTGCGGCTAGAACCCGAGCGCGAACTTGGCGTCCTCGGACATCATCTCCGGGGACCAGGGCGGGTCGAAGACCATCTTCGGATGGACCTTCTCGACCCCGTCCAGCTCCGAGACGAACTCGCGCATCTGCTCGGTGACCTGCGGGCCGATCGGGCAGGCGGGCGTGGTCAGGGTGAACGTGATGTAGACCTCGCCGTTCTCGATCTCGACGTCGTAGACGAGTCCCAGGGAGACGAAATCGAGCCCCAGCTCGGGGTCGATTACCTCCTCGAGGGACTCGTAGACATCCTCTTCGCTGACCATGGGATCATCGTAGCGATGGCGGTTTTGGTCCTTCTCTTCATCGTGCTTCCGATCGCCGAGCTGTACGTGATCATCCAGGTCGGTCAGGCGATCGGCGTCCTGCCCACGCTGGCGCTCCTCCTCCTCGACGGCATCGTCGGCGCGGCGCTCGCCCGCTCGCAGGGTCGCGCGGCGTGGCAGCGCTTCAACCTCGCGCTCGCCGAGGGCCGGGTGCCGGCGCGGGAGACCGCGGACGGGGCGATGATCATCCTTGGCGGCGCGCTCCTGCTGACGCCGGGGTTCATCACCGACGTCGTCGGCCTGGCGCTGCTCCTCCCCCCCACGCGCGCGCTGATTCGCCGCGGGCTGGGCTCGGCGGCCCGCAGGCGCGTCGCCTTCACCTGGCAGGTCAGCGGACCGCCGCCTCGATCGGGCCGCCCCGGTGCGCCACCGCCTGGCCCCGGCGGTCCCCCCCGCGACTACGACTACGAAGGTACCGCGCGGGAGGTCGGCAACGGCGACGAGCTCCCGAGTGGGAGGCGTGATGGCTGACGTCCTCGGCGTCGAGTTCACGTCGGCGAGCGGCACGGCGATCCGGGTCGAATGGGACGCCGACGCGCTGGGCGCACCGCCGAGGCCGGCGGAGCCGCCAAGCTGGCACCTCGCCGGCGAGCTCGACTGGGACGAGGTCGAGGCCCTGCTCGTGCTCACAGCGGCGCTGCCGGACGGACGCAGGATCGCGCTCGCCGCGGTGCGGCCCGCGGGCTCGCCGGGGCACGGGAGCGATGCGGTTGCGGCCGTGCTGGTCGCCGACGCGGGGGCCGAGCAGCTGGCCGACGCGCTGATCTCGACCGAGTACGGGCCGGACGAGCTGCCGCGCCGGCTGGGGCTCGAGCTCTATCCGGCCGACGATGCCCTGCCGCTGCGGGTCGCTGCCGACGTGAGCGAGGCGAGGGTCGAGCCAGAGGGCGAGCTCTCACGCGTGAGCGCCGCGCTCACGGTCCGCTTCGATGGCGAGCGCTCGACCGGGCGCTTCGACATCCTCGCGCCGGCCTGAGCCGGGCCCGCGCGATAATCCGACGATGCCGGTGAAGGCCGTGATCTCCGACTTCGGCGGCGTGCTCACGACTCCGCTCCTCGGCTCCCTCATCGCCTTTCAGAACGAGACCGGCATCTCGGCCGAGTCGCTGGGAGGCGCGATGCAGCGGATCGCCGAGCGCGACGGCGCCCACCCGCTCTTCGAGCTCGAGAAGGGCAAGCTCAGCGAGGCCGAGTTCCTCGACCGCCTCTCGGCGGCGCTCGAGCCGGACCTCGGCCATCGGCCCGAGATGCACCGGTTCAAGGAGATCTACTTCGACGCGCTGCAGCCAAACGGGCGGATGATCGAGCTGATGCGCGACCTGCGCGGGCGCGGCTACCGGATGGCGCTGCTGACGAACAACGTGCGCGAGTGGGAGCCCTACTGGCGCTCGATGCTGCCCGTGGACGAGATCTTCGAGCTGGTGGTCGATTCCGGCTTCGTCGGGATGAGAAAGCCGGAGCCTGAGATCTACGACTTCACCCTGGAGCGCCTCGGCGATGGGATCGGCGCCGCCGATTGCCTGTTCGTGGACGATGTAGAGGTGAACGTGGAGGCCGCACGGACGCTGGGAATGACCGCGATCCACTACCGCGACCCGGACCAGGCAATCGCCGAGATCGAGGGGGCGCTGGAGGGCTGACCATGGCGCGCGATGCCGCCGTCGAGGCGGTCTTCAAGCCCGTCCGGCCCCCGACCACGTTCGAGGAGACGGTCGAGCGGCTCGGCAACGCGATCCGCCTCGGCCTGCTCGCTCCCGGCAGCCGGCTGCCGCCGGAGCGCCAGCTCGCCGACGAACTGCGCATCTCCCGTTCGACCCTGCGCCAGGCGCTGACCACGCTGGTGCAGAGCGGCCACCTGGTGGCCCAGCGCGGCCGCGGCGGAGGCACCTTCGTCGCCGAGAAGCCGCCGCTGGCGGAGCGCGACGGCGAGCCGCTCGGCGACGACGCGTGGGCGGTGCTCGACTACCGGATCGCGATCGAGGTCGGGGCGGTGATCCTGGCCGCGGAGCGATCGGTCGGCGAGCAGCTCGACCGGCTCGACGAGCTCGTCGAGCGCATGGCGGAGGCGGACGACTTCGAGGATTACCGCCGGGCCGACATCCGCTTCCACATCGGCATCGCGGAGTGCGCCGGCTCGCCCCGGCTGGTCCGGGCGATGACGGAGGTCCAGGGCCAGATGAGCGATCTGATCGCGCTCATCGCCCATCCCGAGGCCGTGCTCACGCACTCCAACGATCAGCATCGGCGGCTCGTGCGGCTGCTGCGAAAGCGCGACTCCGCACGCGCGGTTCGCCTCGTGCGCGAGCACATCCAGGGCACGGAGCACATCCTCGCCGGACTGATCTAGGGGCAGGCGGAATGTCCCCGCCTAGACCGTACGACTGAAGCCTTCTCTGACCTAAGGGTCATACAAAGCTGCAGTCGATCGAGCCGGCCCTTCAGCGCAACTCCGCGGCCGCCTCGACGAAGGTGCGCCACGCTGCGTGTTCGCGCTCTCGCCACGCGTCGTCGCGCTCGGGCTCGACGCGCTCGCCGACCGGGATCCGCTCGCCGATCTCCGCGGTCGACTCCCAGGCGCCGGCGCCGACCGCGGCCAGCGCCGCGGCGCCCGCGGCGGTCGCGTCAACCGTGCCCGGCTGGACGCCGACCCCTCCGGCGTCGGCCTGGAGCTGCAGCAGGAGCTCGCTCCTGGTCAGGCCCCCGTCCACGCGCAGCACCTCCACGGGC